>NZ_CP019701.2:1001785-1335714 GCF_002005205.3 Rhizobium rhizogenes
CATGGCGCGTTTGCAATAACCGCAATTGTAGTCGAAGAACTCGACCAGCGTGACGTCGCCATCCGGATTGCCAAGCGCCAGGTCGAATTTCGATTCGAAAATGGCCTTCTTGTTGTCGGCGACGGCTTCCGCCGCCTTGGCGTTGCGCGCCGCATATTGCTTGCGCTCAAGCGCGTCCTGAACCTCGAGCATGATTTCCGGGTTCTCGATCAGATATTGCTTGATGAATTCGCCCATTTCCTTCTTCTGCTGCTCGTCGAGCGCATGGGCGGGCAGGGTGGCGAATATCGTCGAAAGGGCCGTTACGCTGGCGAGAAGGGTGGAACGGAGAAAATGCGCCATATCGGTCCTCATTCTGTGCGGCCGGAGCCTCTTGAAATCTTATGAAGGCAATTACCTTACTTTAAGCCAAATGCCATACGGCAAAAATACTTGTCCGCATTATGGTCGCATGATTGTGAAGATTGTGATTCTGCGGCAAGTCTCTGAAATACGGTTCAGGAAAGAGCATGCCCTTGATTACGATGTCGAAGCGGAGCGCAGTCGAACCCTTTCACGCCATGGACATCCTGGCGGAAGCGAATCGGCGCAGGCAGGCGGGCCGCCCTGTCATTTCCATGGCGGTCGGCCAGCCCTCCCATCCCGCGCCGAAAGCCTCGCTGGAAGCGGCTGAGGCTGCGCTGAAACACGGGCGGATCGGTTACACCGACGCGCTGGGCCTGCGTGAGCTGCGTGAGGCGATCGCCGGTCATTATCGATTGCGCCACCAGGTCGCCATCGATCCGGCCCGCATCGCCGTGACCACGGGCTCATCTGCGGCCTTCAATCTCGCCTTCTTGAGCCTTTTCGATGCCGGCGATCATGTCGCCATCGCAAGGCCCGGCTACCCGGCCTATCGCAATATTCTGAAGGCTCTCGGCCTCAATGTCGTGGAAGTGCCGGTCACGGCCGAAACCGGCTACACGCTGACGCCGGCAAGTCTGGAGCGGGCGGAAACGAAAGCCGGCTGCAAGCTGAAGGGCGTGCTTTTGGCAAGCCCCGCCAATCCGACCGGCACCGTCACCGGCCGCGAGGCGCTGAAGCGGCTGGCCAGCTATTGCGAAAGCCGCGACATGGCTTTCATTTCCGACGAGATCTATCACGGCCTCACCTTTGTCGGCGAGGAGACGAGCGCGCTCGAAATCACCGACAATGCCGTGATCATCAACTCCTTCTCCAAATATTATTGCATGACCGGCTGGCGCATCGGCTGGATGGTGCTGCCCGAAAATCTGGTCCGTCCGGTCGAGTGTCTGGCCCAGAGCCTTTATATTTCCGCGCCCGAACTGTCGCAGCTTGCGGCGACCGCAGCCTTTTCGGCGGCGGAGGAGCTGGATGTCTACCGGGAAAGCTATCGCACCAACCGCGATTTCCTGATGGCGCGCCTGCCGGAGATCGGCCTGCCGCTGGCATCCCCCATGGATGGCGCTTTTTACGCCTATGTCGATACCAGCCGCTTTTCCAACGACAGCATGGACTTTGCCAGGCGCATGCTGGCGGAAATCGACGTGGCGGCGACACCGGGCATGGATTTCGATCCCGAGGAAGGCCACCGGGCGCTGCGCATTTCCTATGCGGGATCGGTGTCCGACATTGCCGAGGCGGTGGGGCGTATTGCGGGCTGGCTGAAATAAGCCGGGATCATCCGCTCAGGGAAATCAGGTAAGGGAAATCAGGCGGGCGTGCAGCCGAAGGTGCTGTTGAACGCCTTTTCGCCCTTTGCAGTGAAGGTCAGTACACGGCCGTTTCCGCGCCGCAGCCAGTCGCGCTGCTGCATGGCTTCGAGAAGCGATGCGCCAAGCCCGCCGCCGAGGTGATGGCGGCGCTCACTCCAGTCCAGGCAATGCAGGCAGACCGGGCGACGGGCCTTTTCAAGCGGCGAAAGGTCTATGCCGAAGTTCGAGAAGAAGTCGCGTCCGCTCTCCGTAAGGGCAGGATCATCCCCTAACGTCACGAGCCCCTTTGCGGTGATGGCGGCAAGCAGCGCCACGCCACTTTCCCCGGCCAGATGGTCGTAGCAGATGCGCGCTTCGCGCAGTGCCTTGTCCTTCGGTCCCGTGCGGACACGGACCGCGCCTGTGCGCTGGGCAAGGCCCATCAAGGCTTCCAGAACCTGCGCCACATCCTCGTCGGAAAGACGGAAATAACGGTGGCGTCCCTGTTTCTCCGCTTTCAGGAGCTGCGCGTCCGAGAGTTTGGACAGGTGCCCGCTGGCGGTCTGCAACGTCACACCGGCGGCCTCCGCAAGCTCGCTTGCGGTCAGCGCACGTCCATCCATCAGCGCCGTCAATATGTTGGCGCGGGCAGGGTCGCCGATCAGGGCGGCGACATTGGCGATCAGGGGTCCGTCTTTCATGCTTCGATGATAGCCGAAGCATTAATGCAAGGCAATGGCGTAGAAAGGAGTGGCAGAACACGAGGAGACCAACGATGCTGACCTGTTTCATCCGCTATGAGATCGATCCTTTCAAGGTCGATGCCTTCGAACGATATGCCCGCACATGGGGTGAGGCGATCCCGCGCTGCGGTGCCGATCTGATCGGTTATTACGCGCCGAAGGAGGGATCGAGCACCATTGCTTATGGCGTCTACAATATCGAGAGCCTTGCGGCTTACGAAGCCTACAGGGCAAGGCTCGCTGCCGATCCGGCCGGGCGCGAAAACTATGAATTCGCCCGCCGCGAGCAGTTTATCCGCCGCGAGGACCGATTGTTCCTGCGTCTCGCCTCCGCGCCGCACGCCGGAGGCGGGCAATGATCGCCGTTATCTTCGAGGTCTGGCCGGCTGAGGGCGAGAAACAGCATTATCTCGATATCGCGGCCGGCCTGCGGACCGAACTTGAAACCATCGATGGTTTCCTGTCTGTCGAAAGGTTTCAGAGCATCAGCAACCCGGACAAGATGCTTTCTCTGTCATTCTTCCGGGATGAAGAGGCGGTGAGAGCATGGTGCAACACCCTGCCGCATCGCGCCGCGCAGTCGCTGGGCCGGTCCGGTGTCTTTTCCGACTACCGGTTGCGCATTGCGCAGGTGATCCGCGATTATGGCTTGCAGGAAAGGAAGGAGGCGCCAGCCGACAGCCGGAAAACCCATGCCGTGGAGGGGCGTGGGTCAGGCTGACATTTCAGCATCAGTTTTTCTGCATGCCGCTGCAAGGCTTTCTGGTTCGAACTCGCCTTTGAAACCCGTTATAGATGGGCCAATGTGGTGCGGGACACCCTTAAGGTTGGACAAGGAGAAAAGCGATGTCGGCAGAAAAAGTAGCGATTGTAACGGCAGGCGGCAGCGGAATGGGGGCTGCCGTGGCGAAACGTCTGGCCGCGGATGGCTACAAACTCGCGATCCTGTCTTCCTCCGGCAAGGGGGAAGAGCTGGCGAAGGAGCTGGGCGGTATCGGCGTCACGGGCTCCAATCAGTCCAATGACGACCTCAGCCGGCTGGCCGATCTGACGCTCGAAAAATTCGGGCGCATCGACGTGCTCGTCAATAGTGCCGGCCATGGCCCGCGCGCCTCCATTCTCGATATTACCGACGAGCAATGGCACACGGGCCTCGACGTCTACCTCATGAACGTCATCCGCCCGACACGCATCGTCGCCCCCGTCATGGTGAAACAGAAGGCGGGCGCCATCGTCAACATCTCCACCGCCTGGGCTTTCGAGCCGAGCAGCATGTTCCCGACATCGGCCGTGTTTCGCGCCGGCCTTGCCTCCTACACCAAGATTTTCGCCGATACCTATGCGGCCGACAATGTGCGCATGAACAATGTGCTGCCAGGCTGGATCGATAGCCTGCCGGCGACGGAGGAACGTCGGGAGAGCGTGCCGATGCAGCGTTACGGGAAAAGCGAGGAGATTGCCGCCACCGTGGCATTTCTTGCTTCGGAAGGTGCGGGTTACATTACCGGCCAGAACATCCGCGTCGATGGCGGACTGACGCGGTCCGTCTGAGGGGCGGAATATCGACCCGCAAGACGAAGCGAGATTTCAGACATAAAAAAAGCCCGCAACATGGTTGCGGGCTTTTTGTTTCAGTCTCTTCTATCAGAAGAAGCCTTTGCGCTGCCACCAGCCGCCCTTGCGCGGCTTCGGCTCGTCGCCGTCGGGGTTTGCGGACGAACCGGAAGAGGTGACGACCGGTTCGGAACTGGAGACATTGCTGCCCCGGTTCGCGCGGGTCTTTTCTTCCGTTGCCGGTGCCTCTGTTTCAGGCGCCAGATCAGCCGAGGCTTCACCAACCTCTTCGATGGCGACATCGACGACGGTTGCTTCAACGACGGCCGGCTCGATGATCACCGGCTCAACCGTTTCGACGGTTTCAGCCTTCGGCGCTTCTTCGGCTTCGGTCTTGGCTTTCGCCTTGCGGGTACGGCGCGGCTTTTTCGGTGCTTCTTCCGCGACGACGTCGGCAACCGCATCTTCCACCACTTCGGTGGCGGCAGGTTCTTCCGCTACGGGTGCTGCGACGGAAACCTCTTCGCCTTCCGTCTCGCTGTCGTCGCCAGCCTCGGCTTCGGCGGCGTCGAGAGCTTCGTCACGGTTGCGGCGGCCGCCACGCTTGCCGCGGCGACGGCGCTTGCGCTTGCCGTCTTCGTCGGAGTTTGCGGCTTCGTTCACGCCGTTTTCGTCGGCATCACCATCGGCTTCGGCGCTGTCGTCGTCACCTTCGGCATCGTCAGCGTCATCGCCGGCCTGTGCGTCAAGCGCACCGTTCTGGTCGTTCTGTCCGCCCTTGCCGCGGCGGCGGCGACGGCGCTTGCGCTTGCGCTTGCCTTCTTCGCCGTTCTCGCCCTGCTGCTGGCGCGGCTCGGAGGCCTGTGCCTTGACGATTTCTTCCTCTTCCTCGTCCTCTTCGGCCTCGATGACGATATCGTCTTCCTCTTCCGCGAAGTTCGGCAGCATCTGGATGAGGCTTTCGATCTTCACCGGATTTTCGACCGCTTCGCCACGATCGATGGCGAAGTGCTGGGCGCCGACGCCGGAATCGGCGGCGATGATGATCGACACGCCGAAGCGGCCTTCATAATCGACGATCGTGCCGCGCTTGTGGTTGAGGAGGTAGAGCGCCGTTTCCGGCGTGGTGCGCACGGTAATATTGTGGGTGGTGTTGCGCAGCAGATATTCCTCGATGCCGCGCAGAACATGCAGCGCGATGGAGGATTCCGAGCGCACATGGCCCGTGCCGCCGCAATGCTGGCAGACCTGGGTGGTCGATTCCAGCACCGAAGCGCGGATGCGCTGGCGCGACATTTCCAGAAGGCCGAAATGCGAGATGCGGCCGACCTGGATGCGGGCGCGGTCGTTCTTCAGGCAATCCTTGAGCTTCTTCTCGACAGCGCGGTTGTTGCGCTTTTCTTCCATGTCGATGAAGTCGATGACGACAAGACCGGCAAGGTCGCGCAGGCGCAGCTGGCGCGCCACTTCTTCCGCCGCTTCGAGGTTGGTCGTCAGCGCGGTTTCCTCGATGGAATGCTCGCGCGTCGAGCGGCCGGAGTTGACGTCGATCGAAACCAGCGCTTCCGTCTGGTTGATGATGAGATAACCGCCGGATTTCAGCGTCACCTGCGGCTGCAGCATGCGGTCGAGCTGGGCTTCGATACCGGAGCGCGAGAAGATCGGGTGAATGTCGCGGTAAGGCTGAACCACCTTGGCATGGCTCGGCATCAGCATCTTCATGAAGTCTTTCGCTTCACGATAGCCTTCTTCGCCGGAAACGATGATCTCGCCGATATCCTTGTTATAGAGATCGCGGATCGAACGCTTGATCAGCGAGCCTTCCTCGTAAACGAGGCAGGGAGCCGTGGAATTCAGCGTCAGCGTGCGGACGTTTTCCCACAGGCGCATCAGATATTCGAAGTCGCGCTTGATTTCGACGCGGGTGCGGTTGGCGCCGGCGGTGCGCAGGATGACGCCCATGCCCTGCGGAACCTCCAGATCGCGCGCGATTTCCTTCAGGCGCTTGCGGTCGGCCGGCTGGGTGATCTTGCGGGAAATGCCGCCGCCGCGCGCCGTATTCGGCATCAGCACGGAATAACGGCCGGCAAGCGACAGATAGGTGGTAAGTGCGGCACCCTTGTTGCCACGCTCTTCCTTGGCGACCTGTACCAGAAGGATCTGGCGGCGCTTGATGACTTCCTGAATGCGATATTGCTTGCGCGGCTTGCGGGCGACGCGATCGGGAACCTCTTCCATGGCGTCTTCGGCGCCAACGGATTCAATGACTTCCTTTTCGTGATGATCGTCATCATCGTCGTCGTCATCATCGTCGTTGCCACGGCGAAGGCCTTCGACTTCCTCGGAAATCGTGTCGGCATCGACCATGGCGGCCATTTCGCCGCCGGTGCTGCCGTCTTCTTCGGAAGAAGCTTCAGCGGCCTCGGCTGCTGCGGCTTCCTCTTCCGCTGTCTTCTTCTTGGCGCGGGGGCGGCGGGTGCGCTTCTTCGGCTTTTCTTCCTCGGCGGGTGCTTCTTCCGCAACCGTCTCGACGGCTACAACCGCAGCTTCCTCGGAAACCTCCTCGGCGGCAGGGGCGGCCTCTTCCGTCACCACGACGTCCGTGGCTTCGCTTGCGGCAACGATGCCGATATCGGGCTGCTCCACCTGCGAAAGGTCGATGGCCGGCGCACCGGGTTCAGGCGCATCAGCCGATTCGAAGTCGTCGCTGCGGCGGTGATCCTCGGCTTCGGCTTTCAGCAGGGCTTGACGGTCGGCAAGCGGGATCTGGTAATAGTCGGGATGGATTTCCGCAAAAGCGAGAAAGCCGTGGCGGTTTCCACCGTAATCGACGAAGGCCGCCTGAAGGGAAGGCTCAACGCGCGTGACCTTGGCAAGGTAGATATTGCCGCGGATCTGCTTTTTGTGCTCCGATTCAAAATCGAATTCTTCGATCCGGTTCCCACGGACAACGACTACGCGTGTCTCCTCTTCGTGGGAGGCGTCGATAAGCATTTTGTCTGCCATGTAAGCTGTGCTCCTCGGCGCAGCCTTGTTTTATACGAGAACAGGCCCGCCATAGGGACGGGCCTTTCATATGAGTGCAAGGATGTGCCGGAAATGAAGTCTCCTGCCGGGCGTCTGTAAACTGGCAGCATCCGGACCGACGGCGAGGCGCTTGGCCTGCTCCTGGTATCCGGTTCATGTGAAAACTGCTGCGACATCATTGGCCAGGCGGAACGACAATAATATATAGACCCCTTGGGGTCCGATGAATTTGCTCTCCTCAGAGCGGCGGTGGCAGCGCCACCGGGGTAGGTCTCCGGCCACGGCCGGAATTGATCCAGTTTCAGGATAAATGTAACGACGGCAGATGATTGCCCGATTTGCAGCGCCAGCGTCTTTTTCGATTGGCAGCCGGCGGGCATCTATCCCGTCAACACTTTTAACCCTCATTCGTGTTGTATGTTTTCTCTGTCATAATAGCAATAGGCTGGCTAAATATGCCATATTGTTGGTGGAATTTCCGGGTTAACAATTGGTTCACCAACGCCTGCGATTGTGGGGCGCAAACGCGCAAACAAACGTCCGGCGTGGTCGAAACGGTGCCGTTACCGGTGCTTTTCCGCCCCATTTATCGAAAATGACTGAAATACGGAATTTCTTGAAGACCATGAATTTCACGCGCAGCGCAGCGATATTCGGTGGGGCAGGGTCGCTTGGCGCGCGAATCGCGCGGCTTGCAGGCGCCCTTGCATTTTCCGTCGCGGCCCATGTCTCCGTCATCCCCGCAGCCCATGCCACCGGGCCGCTTGTCGCCCAGGAGGCGCGCATCATCGGCGACGAGGCACGAACGCGCATCGTTCTCGATTTTGCCGAGGAGCCGGAGTTCGATGTTCATTACCTCGATTCGCCGGCGCGCATCGTCGTGGATTTCCCGGCGGTCAATTTTGCCTTTCCCGCATCCGACCTCAAGCCGACGGGCCTCTTTTCGGATATACGCTTCGGCGGCATGGGGCAAAACAGCGCCCGTATCGTCTTGACGGCGAAAAAACCGGTGCAGGTGGCGATCGCCGAAACGAGGCAGGGTGAAGACGGCGCCTCTTTCCGTTTCGTGCTTGATACCGAAATCACCACCAAGGCAAAATTCGCGGAACTGGTGAAGGACCAGCAATGGCAGGCGCCCGCCCCGGTGACCACAGCCGCGATCACGCCTGACGACAAGACATCACGGCCGGCGGAATTCGTCATCGCCGTCGATGCCGGCCATGGCGGCATCGACGCCGGCGCCACCGGCGGCACGACGGGTACGGAAGAAAAGGTCATTACGCTGATGTTCGCGAAGGAACTCGCGGAACGGCTGAACAGGGAGCCCGGCATAAAAGCGTTCCTGACGCGTGATTCCGATACCTTCCTCGCCTTGTCGGAACGGGTGACCATCGCCCGCCAGAACAACGCCAATCTCTTTATATCGCTGCATGCCGATACGCTGAAGCAGAAGGGCATCCGGGGCGCTACCGTTTATACATTGTCTGACCGCGCATCGGACCGGCAGGCGCAGGAGCTGGCGGAACGCGAAAACAAGTCCGACCAGATCGCCGGTGTGGCGGCCTCCAGCGAGCCGCCGGAAGTCGCCGATATCCTGCTTGATTTCACCCGCCGCGAAACCCAGGCTTTTTCGGTGACGCTGGCCGAAAACATCGTCTCTTCCTTTGAAGGGCAGGTCGGCCTCATCAATAATCCGCATCGTTACGCCGGTTTCATGGTGCTGCGTGCCCATGACGTGCCATCGGTGCTGCTGGAACTGGGTTTCCTGTCGAATGCGGAAGATGAAAAACTGCTTCTCGATGCCGAATGGCGCAAGAAGGTCGCCGACACGCTGGCAACCGCAGTGGGACGATACCGGGCCAAGGCCATGGCAAACGGCGGTTGAGCGCCCCGCACGGCACGGCGATGTTGGTGGTGATGTTGTTGCCGCCGTGCCGCTAAGGTCCAAAAAGCTGTTCAATTCTTGGGTCTTGCGGATGATTAAGGGCGCAAAGCCCTATTTTACTCACATTCGCCGCGTTACTCGGAAAGCGGATTCGGTGGCGATCCGCAAAACGGTGGAAACGCGATTTGCGGCGGTTGGTCCGGTAACATATCGGAGAATGCTGCCCGATCCGGCTTGTCATCGAAGGTATGGTGTGCAAAACGGCACGCGATATGCAAGGATGCGCCCGTATATCGTCGGGCGTTGATGGTTACGATTCGAATTATCGGTAGCTTGGTATGATCAGACTGATTGGATATTTTTTCGGCTTGGCCAGCGTGCTCTTCCTGTGCGCCGCCGCCGCCGGTGCGATTTATTTGCACGGCGTGACGAAGGACCTGCCGGATTACGCAGTTCTGAGCACCTATGAACCGCCGGTGACGACCCGTGTGCACGCCGGCAACGGCGCGCTGATGGCGGAATACGCCCATGAAAAGCGTCTGTTCCTGCCGATCCAGGCCATTCCCGACCGGGTGAAGGCGGCTTTCCTTTCGGCGGAAGACAAGAATTTCTACAATCACCCGGGCGTTGATATCTTCGGTCTTGGCCGCGCCATTCTCGTCAATATCCAGAACTTTGGCTCGGGCCGTCGTCCGGTCGGCGCTTCCACCATCACCCAGCAGGTGGCGAAGAACTTCCTTCTGACCAATGACCAGACCATCGACCGCAAGCTCAAGGAAGCCATTCTCTCCTTCCGCATCGAGCAGACCTATTCCAAGGACAAGATTCTCGAACTTTATCTCAACGAGATTTTCTTCGGCCTGAATTCCTACGGCATCGCCGGTGCGGCGCTCACCTATTTCAACAAGTCGGTGACGGAACTGACGATCGCCGAGACCGCCTATCTCGCATCGCTGCCCAAGGGGCCGGCCAACTACCACCCGATCCGCCGTGAAAAGGCTGCTCTCGAGCGCCGCAACTGGGTGATCGACCGTATGGCCGAAAATGGCTATATCACCGTCGACGACGCGACGGATGCCAAGAAGCAGCCGCTCGGCGTCAATCTGCGCCGCGGTGGCGCCCATATTTTCGCATCCGATTATTTCGCCGAGGAAGTCCGACGCCAGATCGTTGAAAAATACGGTGAGGAAGCGCTTCTCGAAGGCGGACTTTCGGTCCGCACCTCGTTCGATCCGCAGATCCAGATGGAGGCGCGCAAGGCCCTCCAGGACGGTCTGATACAATATGATGAACGTCGCGGTTTCCGCGGACCCGTCGAACAGATCGATACGACGGGCGACTGGACGGCGGCGCTCGCCAAGGTCAAGGGTTTGCGCGACGTTCCGGAGTGGAAAATCGCCGTGGTCCTCGCCGTTGCGGCCGATGGCGTCGATATCGGCGTGCAGGCGGATACGGAAACGGAAGAGGGCGACAAGCGTACCCGCGGCCACATCTCCGCAGAAAACATGCGCTGGGCCTATCGCGATGCGACGGGCAAGAAAGCGACCGCCAAGTCGCCGGTCGGCGTTCTGGCCGCCGGTGACGTCATCTATGCGCAGCCGCTTGCCAATTCCGGCAATGAATACCGCCTGCGCCAGCCGCCGAAAGTGCAGGGCGGCATGGTCGTGATGGACCCGCATACCGGCCGCGTTCTGGCCATGGTCGGCGGTTTCTCCTATGCGCAGTCGGAATTCAACCGGTCCACGCAGGCAATGCGCCAGCCGGGCTCCTCGTTCAAGCCGTTCATCTACGCGGCGGCGCTCGACAATGGTTACACGCCGGCATCGGTCATTCTCGACGCGCCGATCGAGGTGGTTTCCGGCGGCCAGGTCTGGAAGCCGCAGAATTACGGCGGGGGTTCCGCCGGTCCGTCAACCCTGCGTCTCGGCATCGAAAAGTCCCGTAACCTCATGACCGTGCGTCTCGCGCAGGACATGGGCATGAATCTGGTGGCGGAATATGCCGAGCGCTTCGGCATTTATGACAAGATGCCGCCGCTTCTGTCCATGTCGCTCGGTTCCGGTGAAACCACCGTCATGCGCATGGTTTCCGCCTATTCGGTCATCGCCAATGGCGGCAAGCAGATCAAGCCGACCCTGATCGACCGCATTCAGGACCGTTACGGCAAGACGATCTTCCGCCATGAGGAGCGCGCCTGCGAAGGCTGCAATGCGACAAGCTGGCAGAACCAGGACGAGCCCGTCATCGTCGACAATCGCGAACAGGTTCTCGACCCGATGACCGCCTATCAGACGACCTCCATGCTGGAAGGTGTCGTGCAGCGCGGCACGGCGGCGGGCAAGATCAAGGTCGATCTGCCGGTTGCCGGCAAGACAGGCACCACCAACGATGAAAAGGACGCCTGGTTCGTCGGTTACACGCCGGACATGGTCGCCGGCCTCTATATCGGCTTCGATTCGCCTGCGCCGCTGGGTCGCGGCGGTACCGGCGGCTCGCTATCCGCGCCGATCTTCGGCGAGTTCATCGCCGATGCGGCAAAGCACATGGAGCCGAGCAAGTTCATCGTGCCTGCCGGCATGAACTTCGTCGCCGTCAACCGCAAGACCGGCATGGCGGCGGTCGAGGGTGAGCCTGACACCATCATGGAAGCCTTCAAGCCCGGCACCGGCCCGGCCGACAGCTTCTCCGTCATCGGTGCGGAAAACTACATGTCGCAGGAAGACATTCTGAAAACCTCGCCGCAGGCGCAGCAGGCCATCACCGGCGGTGGCGGCGGTCTTTATTGATCGCAAGTTCCGGAATCATCGGGGGGCGCGGGTCTTTACATCCGCGCCCCCCGCATTTATTTGAGCAACGAGTTTCAATGAAGGTGAAGAACCAGCGAAATGCGCAATGAAATCGTGAACGTAGTCGACGAAATCAAGCAGGCCATAAGCCTGCTGAGGAGGCATCTTTGACTGGGACCAGGCGATAAGACGACTGGACTGGTTGAATAACAAGGCAGAGGACCCGACCCTCTGGAACGATGCCACCGAGGCCCAGAAGCTGATGCGCGAGCGCCAGCAGCTGGATGACAGCATCAATGGCGTCAAGGCGCTGGAGCAGCAGCTCAAGGACAATATCGAGCTGATCGAACTCGGCGAGATGGAAGGTGACGACGAGATCGTCAAGGATGCCGAAGACGCCCTGAAGGCGTTGAAGAGCGAGGCGAACCGCCGTCAGGTGGAGGCCATGCTGTCAGGCGAAGCCGATACCAATGATACCTATCTCGAAGTGCATTCGGGCGCCGGCGGTACCGAAAGCCAGGACTGGGCGAACATGCTGCTGCGCATGTATACCCGCTGGGCGGACCGCGAAGGCTTCAAGGTCGAAGTGCTCGAAGTGCATGACGGCGAAGAAGCCGGCATCAAGTCTGCGACGATCCTCGTCAAGGGCCACAATGCCTTTGGCTGGCTGAAGACGGAATCGGGCGTGCACCGCCTCGTTCGTATTTCGCCCTATGACAGCAATGCGCGTCGCCACACATCGTTCTCTTCCGTCTGGGTTTACCCTGTCGTCGACGATTCGATTCAGATCGATATCAACGAGAGCGATTGCCGCATCGATACCTATCGTTCGTCCGGCGCTGGCGGCCAGCACGTCAACACGACGGATTCGGCCGTGCGTATCACGCATATTCCGACCGGTATCGCCGTTGCCTGCCAGCAGGAGCGGTCGCAGCACAAGAACCGCGCCAAGGCGTGGGACATGCTGCGCGCCCGCCTCTATGAAGTGGAGCTGCAGAAGCGGGAAGAGGCGGCAAACGCCCAGGCCGCATCCAAGACCGATATCGGCTGGGGTCACCAGATCCGTTCTTACGTTCTGCAGCCCTATCAGCTGGTCAAGGACCTGCGCACGGGCGTGGAAAGCACCGCGCCCGGCAACGTGCTGGACGGTGACCTGAATGAATTCATGGAAGCCGCTCTCGCCCATCGCATCAGCGGTGGCGCGGACGTGGAAGTCGCGGATATCGACTGAGACGCTTACGCGTCGATCGGGAAATTGCCCCTCGCAAGCCGATTGCGAGGGGTTTTTCGTTGGAGGACAGGCATGAAACAGGTGCTCTACATCGTCGACGTCCAGCCGAGCTTCAATCCGCCGGCTGCGCTGGTTGAGGAGATATCCGCGCTCGCCCTGACCATGCCGAGCATCGCCACCGTCGAGCGTCATGATGAGAGCGTAACGCCCTTCGAGCGGCAACTGGGCTGGAAGCCGGGCAGGGATGACATGTCGCTCGTCGCGGCGGATCACATCTTCATCAAGCATGGTTATGCCCCGCCAAAGGCAGCAATGGACCATCTGCTGTCCCTCAGGCCTGACAGGGTGCTGGTCTGCGGTATTCAGGCCGATACCTGCGTGCTGGCGGCCGGTTTTGCCCTGTTCGACGCGGGGCTGCATCCCACGTTGCTGCCATGGCTGACGGTCGGCTCCAGCCTCGATCGCAGCGGCGAACTCGGCGCAAGATTATGGAAACACCATTTTGGCGCGGTTCTGACCGGGCCGCATGAGCTCACCGTTTAGAAGTATTTCCAGGAAAAGTGGAGCCCGGTTTCCCATGCGGAAATGCGTGAGAACAAGGGGTTGGGACGTTTTCCCGATGCAGGGAAAAGCGAAAACGCTCCGGCGTCAGTTCGAGGCTTTTTCGATCTTCATCTCGCCAAGCTCGTCGATCAGGATCGTCCAGCTTTCGGCTTCCTTGGCCATCGGGTCCGTTTTCAGATAGACGGTGACGAACAGACCGGGTGAATCCGATGCGCCATTCGAGCTCTCGGGACGAATATCCGTGACATAGGATTTCATCTGGTTGAACTCGTCCAGCTCGACATTCTCAAGGAGATTTGGTCCATCTGCCGTAAAGGCTATGCGCTGCAGGTAAATCTTGGCCGTCCCGTCGCCCTGGCGGATTGCGATCACCTTGTAATAACCGCGCGTGGGCGATGCCGGCGGCGGCCGCAGCTGGCCGTCAGTGCCTTCCCGTGGCTCCAGGTTCCTGTCTTCCCACATGCCGCTGCTGACAACGAATATCGCGGAGACAGGCAGTGTGTCGATCGCCGCTGTCTGTGCCCGTGCGGGAAGCACGGCGGTGGCGAAAATGAGGGCGGCGAGGATGAATTTTCTAGGTTGCATGGCCGTTACGAATGGTTGGCTTCAATTGTTGAACTGCTCGGCGAGAACCCGGTCGGACCATGAACGGTCCGGGTCCGAGAGAATTCGCGCTGTCCTGTCCTGCGATTGTGCGATTCGAACATGACGAACGGATTTCACCTCCGTATGGTCGGCCACGGCGTTCACCGGGCGTTTGTCCCGTTCCAGAACATGAATGTCGACAGTCACCTTATTCGGCAAAAGCGCGCCGCGCCAGCGCCGTGGCCGAAATGCGCTGACAGGGGTGAGCGCGAGAAGCGGCGATTCCAGCGGCAGGATGGGCCCGTGGGCGGAAAAGTTGTAGGCTGTTGACCCTGCCGGTGTCGCCACCATCATGCCGTCGCAGATCAGCTCCTCCAGCCGCACCTTGCCATCCACCTCGACACGCAGTTTGGCGGCCTGGTGCGATTGCCGGAAGAGGCTGACCTCGTTCATGGCAAGGGCGGTAAACTCGTCGCCATCGGAATCCGTCGTCGTCATGCGCAGGGGATGAAAATCATTGCCGCTCGCCACCGCGATGCGTTCGAGCAGGCCTTCCACCCGGTAATCATTCATCAGAAAGCCGACCGAGCCGCGGTTCATGCCATAGACCCGCTTGCCGGAATTCATCGTCTCGTTGAGGATCTGCAGCATGAACCCGTCGCCGCCGAGCGCGACGATCACTTCCGCCTCTTCGAACGGCGTATCGCCATAAACGCGTTTCAGTTCTTCCAGCGCCGTCTGCGCCTCCTCGGTGGTGGAGGCGACGAAGGACAGTGAACAGTTAGATTGCGACATCCGCTTCCCTCGACAACGGCGCAGGCGCATAGGGCCCGCAGACGATGCTGTAACCTGTTGAAGCGGCTTGCAATCTTGAAACGTTGAAGAAAACGCCGGGATCACGAGCCGCAAGACGCATCCTTGGTACATGAAGACGGCGCCACGCGACAAGGCCTTTCGGGCAGTGAGGTGTTCCCCTGCCGCGCCATTACGCCACGCCGTTCCACAGCTTCTTGATTTCCGGCCCCTGACAAGGGTTGCGATGCGGGGCGGCGTGATGCAGTTTGCGCAGGGCAGGCCGAATGATGAATGGCAGGAGACGGATGTGCTGCTGAACTACAATATCTACGATGTCTTTACCGAGACGAAAATGGCGGGAAATCCGCTCGCGGTCATGTATGACGCTGACGATCTCGATCAGGCGACGATGCAGGCGATCGCAAGGGAAATGAACCTTTCCGAGACCGTCTTCGTCAACCGTTCGGGCAACCCGGCCCACGCCGCCTCGCTGCGCATCTTCACCCCTTCAGGTGAACTGCCTTTCGCGGGGCATCCGACCGTCGGCGCCGCCGTCGCCATTGCTGAGCGCAACCGCAAGGATGGCGATGACGATGTCGATATGGTCTGCGTGCTCGAAGAGAAGGTGGGTCCCGTCCGCTGCGCGGTGAAGATGCGTGCCGGCGCGGTCAGCTTCGCCGAGTTCGACCTGCCGCGCAAATCGTCCCGCGTCGAGCTGCCGCTCGACCACGCCGCTCTTGCCGATGCGCTGGGCGTCAGCGAGGGGCATCTTGGCTTTGAAAATCACGTGCCGTCGATCTGGACGGCCGGCGTGCCGTTCCTGATGGTGCCGATGCACAATATCGCCACGGTTCGTGACATGGATTTCGACGCCAATCTGTGGCTGCGAACCGCGCCGCTGGTCGAAGGACTGCTGACGGCAGCCTACATCTACTGTCGCGGCGGCCTCAATCACGCGGCGAAATTCCATGCCCGTATGTTCTCCCCGGAAATGGGAATTGCGGAAGACCCCGCCACCGGCTCCGCCGCCGCTGCTCTTTCCGGCGCCATCCACCATTTCGACGGCCTGACGGACGGCCACCATCCGCTCCTGATAGAGCAGGGCGTTGAAATGGAAAGACCGTCCCACATCCACCTGCGCATGGACATCAAGGACAACGAAATCGCCCGCGCCCGCATTGGCGGCCACGCGGTACGTGTCGCATCGGGTACCTTCGAGATTTGAGGTGAGCGTGACGGAATAAGTTCGCGTCGTTGAACAGCGACGCAACAGCCCGAAAGCTAAAGAAAAACCCCGGCCTTGACCGGGGTTTTATCATTTCAGCGCAATTCAGTTCAGTTGAACCGCCCCGCCGCATGGGCAAGCATCGTATAGACCTTGCCGGTATCGGAGGTGAGGTAGGACTGGGTGACGGTGCGGTCGCGGTCCGTACGGGCCACGTCGGCAAGCAGCTTTTCGAAATCGGTGATGTAGCGATCCACGGCGGTGCGGAATTCCGCTTCCCGCTCGTATTTGCGCTTGATCTCGTCAAACGTCGTCTGGCCCTTCAGCGTGTAGAGGCGACGGGTGAAGACGTCGCGCTCGCCGCGCTGGTAACGGCGCCACAGTTCCACCGAGGCGTCGTGGTCGATGGCACGGGCGATGTCGACCGAGAGCGAATTCAGCGATTCCACCATGTGCCGCGGGTTGCGGGTGTCGGCCGCACGGGTCGGCTGCTGTTCGGCGCTGGTGCGGGGAGCGGAAGCCGCAGAGGCCTCCTGACCGTCACGCGAGGCGCCGCGCAGCAGATCGCTGATCCAGCCGCCGCCTTCTTCGCGACGTCCGGCAGGGTTGGCTGCAACCGGCTGAGCGGGTGCGGGCGCCTGACGGTTTTCGGTCTGCCGGTTTTCAAGCGGCAGGGAACCGCGCAATGCGGCCGGCGCGGGGGCAGGCTGCGGCTGCGCCGGGCGCTGCTGCACCGGAGCGACTGCTGCCGGCTGCGGACGCGTCTCGACACGGCGCTCGGCTGCCGGCTGGGTAGCGGCGATGGCGCGGGCGACCGGTTCGGACACTTCCATCTGGTGGGCCGAACGGCCGACGAGCTGGGAAATATCCTGCAACGCCTTGATCTGCTCGGAAACGGCGCGACGCATGGCGGCAGCACTTTCCTTGGCTTCTTCCGGCAGGTCGAAGGCGCCACGTTTCAGTTCGGCGCGGGTTGCATCCAGTTCACGGCGGATATCGTGGCTGGAGCGGCGGATTTCGTCCGTCGCGCCGGCAAAGCGGCTGACGGCTTCCTCGACGGCCTGACGCAGCGTTTCCTTGAGGTTGGCGGCGGCGGCGTTGGATTTCTCCGAGGCGCTGCCCAGCAGGTTGTCGACCTCGGAAAGCGAGGACTCGACACCGCCGCGCAGGCGGCTGACCAGCTCGTCGGAATATTTCTGCGCGTCGGTCAGCGTGCTTTCAATCGAGCGGCTGGCATCCTGACCGGCAGAGAGCAGGGCGCCCCGCATGGTCTGTGCCGCCGAGCGGGCGCGCTGTTCGGTCTCATCGAGCGAACGGCCGATATCGGAGAAGGACGCCTGCAGATTGTCACGCAGATTGCCGGCAACGTTCTGCGAACGCTCCTCGGCCTCGTTGAGCGTGGTTTCCACCACACCGACGACGTTGCGCATGGCGCTTTCGATTTCCTCGGACCGCTTGACAAGGCCGACCGACAGGCTGCGCAGGGCGTCCTGACGTTCTTCCAGCGTGCCGACGAGGCTCGACTGGGCCGCATTGAGCAGTTCGGACGCCTGGCTCAGCACCTTCGAGTGTTCTTCGAAGCGACCGACGATGCCGGCAACCTGTGCCAGCGTCTGGCCGGAAATATTCGACAGGCGGTCGATCTTTCCTTCGAGCAGGCGGCTGGAGCTGGACACCATGTCGGCGGCCTGCGAAGCGCTATCGGAGAAGCGGGTCGCAGATGCATTCAGCGCTTCGTCGGCCGAACCGAATTCCTGCGCGGCCCGCTCCACGGCGGCGTTGAAGTTGGTCGCCGACTGCTCGACGATCTCGGCCATGCTGTTATGGGTCTGCGACAGCATATCCGTGCTCTGGCGGGTGGCGGCAACCAGCTTGTTGGCCGCATCGCTGCCCGAGCGGGCATATTTCTCGATACCCTGTTCGACCGCATCCGCCATGGCAGTATGCGTCTGCGACAGCATGTCGGTGCTCTGGCGGGTGGCCGCAACCAGCTTGCTGGCCGCATCCGTGCCGGCATTGGCGTAGTCGCTGATCGCCTGTTCGACCATGCCGACCATGCCGCTGTTGCTCTGCGACAGGAGATCTGCGCTTTGCTGGGCGGCGGAAACGATCTTTTCGGCGGCTTCGCGGCCGATGGTGGCATATTCGTCGACGACGGGCTTGGCCTTTTCCTCGATCAGGCGCGACAGTTCGGCAGAACGGCTGGCCAGCATCGAGTTGAGTTCGCGGGTGCGGTTGTCCAGCGCCGAGCGGATGGATTCACCGCGTGCGTCGAGAGCGGATTCGACACCCGTGAGCGTCTCGGAGATGACGCCAACCTGCGAACGGACGACGGCTTCAGCCTCGGCAACCTTGTTGACGATGATGTTGCCCGCTTCGGAGAAGGTCTGGGCGACGGCTGCAGCCTGGCCGGAAAGGCGTGTCTGCGCATCCGAGATGCGGGTGACGATCTCGCCGGAACGCTCCTCGATGGCCTTGGTGAAGGCCTCGTTCTGAGCCTGGACCTGTTCGGCAAATTCCGAGCCGGATTTGGCAAGCAGGGCAGAGGAGCGAACCGCTTCATCGCCAATGCTCTGGGTGGCGGATGTGACCGCGCCGCGCAGGCTGACAGCGAGATCGCTTGCCTTGCCTTCAATGGTGCGGTTGACGTTTTCGAGGCCGATCGTCAGCGCCCGGTCCATGGTGCCGAGGCGTTCGTCGATACGGGCCGTACCGGTATCGAAAGTTTCGGCCAGACGGCTGGTACGGTTTTCGAACGTGTCCGCGACACGCGTGGTCTGCTCGTCCAGAATGCCGGTGATGCGCTCGGCTGCCTCATCGCTGGTGCGGGCAAATACGGCCGTCTTGTCTTCCAGCGCTTCGGCAAATCGGCGGCCGGCATCTTCGATCGAGGTGTTCACATTGGCCAGATCGCCGCCGACGCGTGCCTGCAGCGTATCGAGCGAAGTTTCGATACGGGCGCCGGTCTCGTCGAGACGGGTGGTGACATTGCCAATGGAAGTTTCGATTTTCGAGGACAGGGCATCCGTCGCACCGCCGATTTCGCGGGCGGCTTCACCGATCTTGACGGCGATGTCGCCGGCACTGTTGCGAAGGCGCTCCTCCAGCGTTGCGGCACTTCCGTCGATTGCCTTCTGCAGCGTGTCCTGCTGGGTTTCGAGCGACAGTTCGAGCATGCTGGCGCTGGAGGCGACAGTGGTGCCGATCATCATCGCCTGCTCGGACAGCATATCGCCCATCTGGGTCGTGGCGGAGCTGAGCGTTGCGGCAAGATCCGCCTGGCGCTGGTCGAGTGCGGTGCGGATATCCTCGTGCGATTGCGACAGGTTGCTCTCGAGACGCGAGACGCCTTCTTCCACTGTCTGCGCAAAACGGGTGCTGCCGTCTTCAACGACGCTTTCGATGCGGTTGGCCGCGCCCGAGACGCTCTGCTCGATCAGGCCGCTATTGCGCTCCAGCGAGCCGGCGATGCGTTCCGCCTGCGAGCCGAGCATGGTTTCCAGCCGCTCGTGACCGCTGGCAAGAGCGTTTTCAAGCGTGAAGGCGGTGGCTTCGAGACGCTGGCCGACGCCGGCGGCTGCAAGCGAAAGCGACGATGCCCTGGCATCCATGGCCTCGGCGATCCGCTCTTCGACACCGGAAATCGTCATGTCGAGCGCCATGGTGCGGCTGTCGAGTGCCTCTGCGATGCGTTCTTCCGCACCGGAGACGATGCCGGAAAGGGCGGCTGTACGGCTGTCCAGTGCGCTGGCAATCCGGTCCTCGACGCCGGAAACGGCGCTGTGCAGGGCGGCCGTACGGCCATCGAGAATATCGGCGATCTTTTCCTCGACACCGGAGAAGCTCATGTCGAGCGCCAGCGTGCGGCTGTCGAGCACATCGGTGATCCGCTCTTCCGCGCCGGAAACGACGGTCTTCAGCGAATCGGTGCGGCTGTCGAGTGCGCCGGCGATACGGGTCTCGGCGCCTGCCACCAGCTCGCCAAGGGCTGCGGTGCGCGTGTCGAGCGCTTCGGTGATTTTTTCCTCTGCGCCGGAAAATGCCATGTCGAGCGCCATGGTACGGCTGTCGAGCGCATCGGCGATGCGTTCTTCCGCACCGGAGACCACGGCGTTGAGGGCGGCGGTACGGCCATCGAGCGTTTCCGCGATCCGGGTCTCGGCACCGGCGACGACGTCGCCGAAGGTGGCCGTGCGGCTGTCGAGCGCGCCGGCGATCTTCTCTTCGGCGCCGGCAACAATGCCGGTAAGGGCGGAGGTGCGGTTGTCGAGCGTTTCCGAAAGCCGTTCTTCGACATTGGCGAAGGTCATGTCGAGCGACAGGGTGCGGCTGTCCATGGTGTCGGCGATGCGCTCCTCGACACCGGAAATCGCGCTGGAAAGAGCAGCGGTGCGGCCGTCGAGCGTATCGGCGATACGGCTCTCCGCGCCGGAGACGACATCGTGCAGGGCGGCCGTGCGGCTTTCCAGCGTGTCGGAAATACGGTCCTCGATGCCGGAAACCGCGCCGGTGATGGCGGCGGCCCGGGTCTCGAGCGTTTCGGCAAGGCGGCGCTCGACATCGGCAACGACGGTGTTGATCGCGGCGGCACGTTCGTCAAGCATCGCGGCAAGACGCTCGGCCGTACCGGAGACCGAGCCGGTAATCGCCATCGAACGGCTGGCGAGAGCCTCGTCGAAACGGTTCTGGCTGGCAGAGAGCGCACCGAACAGGGCGTTGCTGCGTTCCGCCAGCACGGCGTCGATCTTCTCGTGCGAGGTGGTGAAGGCGTCGGTGATTTCGGCGGTGCGCTGGCCGATCGCGTCGCTGAAGGCGCGGGTACGGCTTTCAAGCGCGCTTTCCAGCATTTCCTGACCTGTGCCCAGCGCGGTTGCGAGCGCCAGCGACTGGTCGGTCATGGTGCTGCCGATACGCTCCAGGCCGGCGTTCAGCATTGTATCAAGCGCTTCGGAGCCGCCGGCAACGGTTTCGTTGATGCGGGCGAGGCTTTCCATCAGCTTGCTGTCGAGGCTGCCGGCGCGCTGGTCGAAGGCGCTGGCGAATTCCGCCACATGCTCGTCGAAGGCCGAGTTGACCTGGCCGACGGTCGCCTGCAGCCGCTCCTCGTAAAGGCCGGAGCGAAGATCGAGATCCATGATCGCATCGTCTGCCGTGCTCTGCAGGCTCTGGCGGAAGGAGAGGCCCTTTTCCTCAAGCGTCGTGGACAATTTGTCGAGAACGGTATCCAGCGAACCGCCGATGATCTGCTGGCCGCGATCGATGTTGCGGTTGAGTTCGAGCGTGCGCGTGGACAGCGTCTCGTTGAGCTGACGGGTGCGTTCCTCAAGCGCGCTGTTGAGGCTTTCGACACCGCTGTCGAGCGTCGAGGCGTGGATCGCGAAGCGTTCGAGCAGCACTTCACCGCGCTCGTCCAGCGTCGAGGTGAGGTTGTGCAGGCGCATGTCGAATTCGTTGGAAATCGTCGTGCCGGAGGAGTTCAGGGCCTGAAGCAGATTTTCGGTCTTGGCGGCGATCAGGCTGCCCATCGCTTCGGTGGAGGCGCGCGATTTTTCCAGCAGCGCGGCCGAGCGGGTGTCGATCATCGAGGCGAAAGCTTCGCCTGTCGTGGCGATCCGCATGGAAAGCTCTTCGCCGACGATGGACAATTCTTCCTTGATCTGTTCCTGCGCGCCGACGATGGAGGAGCGGATGCGCTCCGCGTGGTTGACGATGGCGTCACGCTCCGCGGTCAGTTCCTGCACGAGGCTGCGCACGCGCAATTCATTGTCGGCATAGCTGCGCTCAAGCGCGTTGACTTCGGAATGAACCAGCGTTTCGAGTTCCGTCGCGCGGGCAATGGTGCGCTCGATGCCGTCATTCATGGCCGAAACTTCGCGGCGAACCGCCTGGCCGACGGACATGATGCGGTCGGAGGCAACGGTTTCGGGCTCTGCCAGGCGAAGGGCGACTTCGGCCATCGACCGGGCGGCGTTGCGCAGGTCGCGGGCGCGCGCCATCATGATCGCGAAGGCGAAGAACAGCATGACGGGGACGAGGATGCCGACGACGATCGCCATCAGGCCGGGAATTGCCGTGAGATCGGCAAGCGAGCCGATGTTCCAGAGGGCGTTGCCGTAAAGAAGATGCGCGACGCCAAGGCCGCCAAGCGCCCAGATCACCGACATGATCGTCGCGTTTCTGATCGCGCCGCCGATGGAGCCGCCCTCGAGTGATTTCAGGATCACGGCCGGGCTGCGCTTGGAGCCGTCATTGGCCGCTTCCAGATTGGGCGATCGGGGCGCCTGTTCGGCAGGCGCACGCGCGGCGGCCTCGGGAGCAGGGGTCTGTCTGCTTGCTTCCTTCAATCTGGCCTCCGGCTGCTTTGGCGCTGCGGTTTTCCGCGATTCCGGCTTTTCTTCGAAAGCGCCGAGCTGCAGGGCGTCTTCCAACGCCTGAAATGCAGTCTCGTCGACAGAGTCGCTGATCTTGTTATTCGCCATGCGGTTACGCCTCGTTACACATACGCCCGGCTTCATGCCGTTGACCACTTGCGACCCGCAAGCGGACTGCCGCCATCATGCCAGCGGAACGTTGTCCCCGTAAAAGGGACGAATTCCGCCACTTACCAAATCCCGAATTGCTGGTGATCCAGCTTTCGGGCGAAATTACATCACTGTGCCGTAATAACAAAGCTTGTGCTTAAGCCCTGCGGGAACGGCAGTACCGTAGTGACACATTTAGGTGTTCGAAACAATTAATGCGGATTTGCGGCGGTCGCGAAGTGTCGGCTTTTTAACAGTTTTTAAACCTGAGTTTCACGCTGAACGCCTTGTTTCGCATAAGTTTAACATAAATTAACCATAGCAGAAGATTTTCGCCCGCGTCACGCCGTAATTTAAGCCGATAGCACCGGTTTGAATGCCTGAATACGACACAGATGTGACACGAAACAGGAAACGGCGAGACAAGGAATTTCAGCCATGGCAGCGGTCAGTATTGCTTTCGAAGCTCCGGATAATTGCGGCGGCGCGCCGGTCGCCACGAAGAAGCCGATCGATTTCGATCATCTCGGTCGCCAGACGATGGGCGACAAGGATCTGGAGATCGAGGTGCTGCAACTTTTCAGCCGCAACGCCCGCGCCGCCCTGCACGAGATCGCCGACGCCGACGACAGGGCGGTGAAGGCAAGCGCCCACCGCCTGAAGGGTGCTGCGCAGGCCGTCGGCGCTTCCGCCGTGGCCGTGGCCGCGGCATCGGTGGAGGACAAGGGCAAAGACAGCGCGGCGATTGCCAAACTCGCGGCAGCCATTGTCGAAGCGGAAAACTTCATCCTCAAGCTTTGCCGCTGAGGCCGAACTTATCAAATCTGCCATTTTGCAAGGCCGGTTGCGTCTGGACGCCCCTGAAGCGGGTTGCCAAGCGCTACCGGCCTTTCTATGTGTTTAGAACAGTTCTTAGATCACCATTTTGGATTCCGGCATGACAAAACTGACCATCGTTGCCTTTGACGGCACGCCCCATGAACTCGATGTGAGCAACGGTTCCACCGTCATGGAGAATGCGGTACGCAACTCCATTCCCGGCATCGATGCGGAATGTGGTGGCGCCTGTGCCTGTGCGACCTGTCATGTCTATGTCGACGACGCCTGGACGGAGCGCGTCGGCGGCCCGGAACCGATGGAAGAGGACATGCTGGATTTCGCCTTCGACGTGCGTCCGACCTCGCGTCTTTCCTGTCAGATCAAGATGAATGACGAGCTTGACGGTCTCGTCGTTCACGTTCCCGAGCGTCAGGGCTGAGGGTTTCAGCTTTATTGCGCGCAGAAAAAGCCCCGCTCACCTGGTAGCGGAGAGCGGGGCGAGGCGGGTACGCAGCATGCAGGCGAGGGAGGAAACACCTGCGAGCCCTCAAGTGCGCACCGGGAGAACCGGAGATGGTTCCAGGCGCCAGACCCGCTGCGGGCCACAACCTCCAAAACCATATCAACAAGCTACAATGAGTCTCGGCGACGGCACCATGACGAGAAGTCACGGGTGAGATCGGACATGACGTTACGTCATGTCCGCGTCTTTGGCCGTAAGGGCCCGCGTCTTTAGCCGTAAGGGAAGGACAGGACGCCCCTGCGTCTAGCGGCGGCTCTGACCCTGTTCGAGCCGGTTTTTCAAAAGCCGCGTCATGCGTGCATCGAAATTTCTCGATTCCACCACATCGAAACGCATCTGATCCCGGTCGTGTTCGTCCATCACCGTCTGGGTGATCTTGCCGACCATTTCCTGAAGTGTTTCGCAATTCTTCTGCGGACGAAGCGCCTTCAGTTGCCTTTCGAGCGAGCGGGCGTGGGTGCGGGCGATTTCCGCGTGGCGTTCCTCATGGCGCTTGATATCGGCAAGCAGCGTATCCCAGATGAAGGCGAGTTCCGCCGTGGTGCGGCGACGGTTTTTCCATCGTGGCAGCAGGATACGGGTGTTCAGAAGCACCTTGGCGGTTCCGACACTGCACTGGCCGTTCTTCTCCACATAGGTGAGCTCGCCGCCGAACTTGATCTCGGTCGCGCCGGGATGGCGCGCGCCGGTATTGCGTGTCAGCGGACCATGCCTGGAAAGCTGCTGGTCGAGGTCGGCAGCGGTTTTACCGGTGATCGAGAAATAGGAGTAGGTCTTGCGGACAATGGTCTCGGAAAAAGCCGGCCCGGGCGAAGAAAGTGCCAGCGCGCCCGCAAGGGCGGCGCAAAGAGCACGTGATGATTTGGTCATGACCCGGCCTTCCGGTTGAACTTGAAAAACGTTTGCTGCATAGGCGGAGCGGAACCTATAAGAATTGGCATAACATTCCGTTATTCCCGAAAGGCGCGTGTTACGTGATAACAGCCGGCAGCAACGTGTGGCAAGCGGCCCATGGCCGCTCCCTGAAACTTGATGGGCGTGGCCGTATTATGGCCATCGTCAACGCCACGCCCGATTCCTTTTCCGATGGCGGCCGTTATCTTGCCGTCGATGCGGCTTTTTCCCATGCGCTGACCTGCGTGGAAGAAGGGGCCGACATCATCGATATCGGCGGCGAATCCACCCGTCCGGGTGCCGCCCCGGTGACGGCGTCCGAGGAGCAGGACCGGGTGTTGCCTGTCATCGAGAAACTGCGCCGCGAGACGGATGTGCTGATTTCCGTCGATACCTATCGCGCCTCGACCGCAAGGCTTTCGATCGAGGCGGGCGCGCATATCGTCAACGACGTCTTCGGCCTGCAGAAGGACGGGGAAATGGCCGGCGTGGTCGCCGCCGCCCGCGCCGGCATCTGCATCATGCATACCGGCCGCGATCGGAAGAAACGCGACGATGTCATCGAGGACCAGTTCGAATTCCTCAATCGCTCGCTCGAGGTTGCCGACGATGCGGGCATTGCCCGTGATGCCGTCGTACTCGATCCCGGTTTTGGTTTTGCCAAGGACGAGGCGGAGAATGTCGAACTGATGGCGCGTTTCGGAGAGCTTGCCGCTTTCGGCCTGCCGGTTCTGGCCGGCACGTCGCGCAAGCGTTTCATCGGGTCGCTGACGGGCCGGGATGCGGCGGAGGAACGCGATATCGGAACGGCGGCGACCACCGCGATCCTCAGGCTGGCGGGCGCTTCGATTTTTCGCGTGCACAATGTCGTCGCAACGCGTGATGCACTGGCAATCGCCGATGCGGTTCTTGCCAAAACGTCGGCAAAGGCCGATGCCTGGAGTTCGTCAGGTTCAATCTGAACCTGACGAACTCCAGCTTATTTTGTTTTCGTTTGTCTTTTCGGGAAAGCCGGATTCCAGTTTTCTCTGACAAACTCTAGATCAACGAGTGCCGGAATGCCGTGTCCCGAAGAAGGCGCGGCTCTCTGGTAAAACAGTCCTGCCATGGAGGCGATGCGATGAGCCGCTATACCATCATCCTGAAAAACTGTTCCTTTTTCGCCCGTCATGGTCTTCTCGAGCAGGAGGAAGTGCTGGGCCAGCGCTTTTTCGTCGATGCCGAGATGGAGGTCGAGGCCGGTGATGCGCTGGAAACCGACGATATCGAAAACACCGTCGATTATGGCGTGGCCTTCGCCGTCATCGAAAAGATTGTCGTCGGTCAGCGCCGTTATCTCATCGAGGCGCTGGCGAATGACATCGCCAAGGCGCTGCGCGCCCGTTACCCGCAGATCGTCTGGCTGCGCATCACGGTGCGCAAACCGTCGGCACCTGTTCCCGGCATTCTCGATTATGCGCAGGTGAGCGTTGAACACCGTGCCTGAGAAGATGACCGTCGCCGCCCTGGGTCTCGGCGGCAATATCGGCGATCCCGCCGCCGCCATGGCAAGAGCGCTGCGCGAACTCGGCGCGCATGGTGATTGCCACCTGCTGGCCGTCTCCAACCTTTACCGCACGCCGCCATGGGGCAAGACCGATCAGGCCGATTTCTTCAATTGCTGCGCGCTGGTCGAAACCTCGCTCACGGCGCCCGCGCTGCTGCAATTATGTCTCGACATCGAAAAGGGCATGAAGCGGGTGCGGACGGAGCGATGGGGGCCGCGCACCATCGATATCGATGTGCTGACTTACGGGAATGAGTCTATCGTTACGGAAAGCATCGAGGTGCCGCATCCGCGCATGACGGAGCGGGCTTTCGTGCTGATGCCGCTCGCCGATATCGCGCCTGACCTCGAAGTCAAGGGAAAGCCGGTACGGCAATGGCTTCAGCAGGCGGACAGGAGCGGCATCGTCAGCGCAAATGAAAAGCGGGAGTGGTGGACACTCCCGCCTGCTGATGTCTGAAAGAACGATGGCTCTTATGGCTTGATGGAGCCGACGGCGATCTGGTCGATGTCGCGGGCCAGCGTCACGCCGATGACCGGGATCATCTGGTCGGCGACCTTGACCGAAATGGTGATATTCATCGAATTGTCGTTCGAGACACGGGCGACCATGGCGCCATTGAGCTTGGAGCGGTTGATGCCGACGACGACCTTGTCGCCACTGACCTGTCCGGAGGTGATGTCCAGTCCCTTGCCTTCGGCGCCATCGAGGAACTTGCCTTCGTAGCTGCTGCCCTTCTGGCTGATGATGGCGGACATGGGCTGGCTGAAGACGCCGACGCGGCAGGTGCCGCCAAGCTTGATGCCGGTCTTTTTGTCATCGAGCGGTTCGCCCGTCAGATCGCAGGTGAATTTGGTGCCCTTGTATTTGCCCGCGACGATTTCGCCCGGACCCTTCCAGACACCGGCAACGGAGCGGAAGAACACGTCGTCGCGATCGCGCGATGCCGCATGGACGTCAGACAGGCCAAAGCCGCCGCTGACGGACAATATGGCGGCAAGTCCGCCCACAAGCGAAAAGAAGCGCGAATACATGATACTTTCCCCGGCGAAGAAGCCTGTTCGATAGGCGGCAATCTACCGGCGGAATGGTTAATGCTTGGTTTATTTCGCTCTTATTTGCGGCTTTGTCCGTAACCTTTTGAACCGCCCATGCCTTGCCACTCAGGCTTTTTCACCGCTTTTTCCGCCGCTTAAATCGGGGGTGAGGTCGGACATGAAATCGCCGATCCCCGGCCGCTTCACCGCCCTGAACGGCAGCGGGCGGCAAAGATCCATCGCCGCAATGCCGATTCGCGCCGTCATCAGGCCGTTGATGACGCCTTCGCCGAGTCGTGCCGAGAGTTTCGATGCAAGGCCGTGGCCAAGAACCTGCTGGGCGAGCCCGTCACCGACGGCGATCGAACCCGTGACGGCGAGGTGGGCGACGACGTCGCGCAACAGCCTGAGCATGCCGAGCGAGCCGGGGCGGCCGCCGTAAAGCTCCGCCATGGCCCGCACCAGCCGCGTCACTTCGAACAGCACGTAGGCGAGATCGACTATGGCACGCGGGCTGACGGCGGTGACAACGGAGACCCGCTTGGAGGAATTGAGGATGAGGGCGCGGGCCTGCCGGTCGAGCGGTGCGAGCAATTCACGCTCGGCAAGCTCGATCAAATGTGGGCCATCGATGACGTCGTTTTCCGTATCCTTCAGCGCTGCGCGCCCCTTGGCCGTTTCGGCGCGGTGGGAAAGCACGGCATTGAGGCGGGTGATGACGGCGCGGGCGGGTTTAGGGCTCTTGTCGAGGCTTGCCGTCTCGGCATCGGCCTTGAGCGACTGCACGGCGTTGAGCCGCATGATGCCGAAGACTTCCCGCCCGACAAGGACGAGAACGGCGAAAAGCGCCACGATAAGGGCGATGCTGGCCGTATAACCCAGCCAGTCGGAGCGGGAGAACAGGTTGCGGATAAGCTGATCCGCCCAGAGGCCGAAGGCGAGCGAGAACAGGACGCCAAGCGCGCCGAGCGCGAGCTTGGCGAAAGAGAAGCGGCTTTTCTTCGGCGAGGCCACCGGCAAGGCGGCGGCATCGATTTCCTCCGGCGCCAGAAACGGATCGTCCTCGTCCGGCGTCAACGAAATCTCGGTGTCGAAGCTCCTTGGCGCGCGTTTCTGCGCCGGCGACGGCCGTGCCGTCTCCTCGGTCTCTAGCGTGAAAGCCGCTGGGCGGCGGGCCTGCGGGTCGTTTTGTGTGGGAGCCTTCATGCGAGCTTGTCTCCGAACAGGAACTGCATGGCGCGGTCGAGCCTGATATGGGGAACGGAAAGCCGGATGCCGCCGCTGCCCGGCTCGTCCACATTGGGCGGGCGGAAGCGCACGACATTGACATCCGGCAGCGTCGCCTTGTCGCCATCCTCGTCTATGCTGCGAAACAACGGTTCCGGGTCTTCGGGCAGGTCGCCGGGAAAGATCGCCGTTTTGCGATTGCCGTCGAAGGTCTCGCCATTGATGGTTTCTCCAGCCATCGGCGTACCGACGATAACCGGAAGCTCGTGGCCGTCCTGACGCACGCTTGCCTCTCTGGTGGCGCGCACGGAAGCGAGCGCCATGACCTCGATGCCGGCGCCGTTCATGCCGATGGTGGTGATGGCGCGGTCCACCAGACGACGGGTCAGCCGCTCCAGCCGGTCATGGCTTTCGTGATGCAGATGGTCGGCCTTGGTGGCGGCGATCAGCACCTTGTCGATGCGCCGGCCGATCAGCGAGGATAACAGACTATTGGTGCCGGGGCGGAAGCAGGCAAGCACATCGCCCAGCGCCCGTTCCAGATCCTGAACGGCTTCCGGACCGCGATTGACGGCCTGCAGCGTGTCGATGAGCACGATCTGACGGTCGAGACGGGCGAAATGCTCGCGGAAGAAGGGTTTGACCACGATCGACTTATAGGCGTCGTAACGCCGCTCCATCATCGCGCGCAGCGAACCCTTGGGTGCCTTCCCGTCCGTCAGGCCCGGAAGCGGCGCGAAGGTCAGCGCCGGAGAACCCTCCAGATCGCCGGGCATCAGGAAACGGCCGGGCGGCAGGGTGGAGAGCGACCTTTCGTCGGATTTGCAAGCCTTCAGATAGGCCGCGAAACTCTCGGCCAGACGGCGGGCCGTCATTTCGTCGGCCGGTGCATTGATATCGAGCGAGGAGGCGATTGCCAGCCATTCCTGCGCCAGCTCGGCGCGGATGCCGCTCCCGGCAAGTGCGACGGTCGCATCGCTGAACTGCTTGTAGTCCTGTGACAGAAGCGGCAGGTCGAGCAGCCATTCGCCGGGATAGTCGACGATATCGATGGAAAGCTTGCCGGCCGAGAACCACCGGCCCCAGCCGCTGGCGCTCTGGTAATCCAGCGTGATCCTGAGTTCCGAGATTGCCCGCGTCGAATCCGGCCACAGCCTGTCGCGCACCAGCGCCTGAATATGGTCTTCGTACTGGAAGCGCGGAATGGCGTCGTCCGGCTGCGGTTCGAGGCGCACATTCGAGACGCGGCCTGACCGCATGGCCTCGAACAGCGGCAGCCGCCCGCCATTCAGGAGGTTATGGACAAGGGAGGAAATGAAAACCGTCTTGCCCGCCCGTGACAGGCCGGTGACGCCAAGCCGCAATGTCGGATGGGTGAGGTTGCTCGCACGGTCGGCCAGATTATCGAAAGCGATCAGCGCGCTGTCTGTCAGGGACGTAAGAGAAGGCGGCAATGGCGGTTTCCTGGCTGTGTTTAACGGTCACGGCTGCAATATAGGAAGGTGCGGTTGCCCAAAAAAGAAGCGCCCGGGTCGATTTTCACGAGAACTGCCATCGGCGGCAGCACCCTGACGCTTCGTTGCGGCTACTTGCCCGGTGAGAGAAAATCAATGAGCCGCCAGCGATCCCCGTCATTTGCCGCGCTGTCATCATGATCAAGCACGGCAAGCCCTGACGTCGGAAAACCGGAGGGCAGGGCGGCGTGCAGCAGATCCTCGCCGATCATGGCTTCCAGCGTCGCCTCCATGGTGGGATTGTGGCCCACCAGCATCACCGACCCCACATCCGTCTGCGCGGCGATGAGGGAAAGATAGGTTTCGCTGCGGGCATTATACATCTCATCGACATAAGCGATCTCGATGCCTTCGTTGAAGGCGCGCTGCCAGGCCTGCGTGGTCTGCCGGCAGCGTGCGGCAGTGGAGGACAAGAGCATGTCGGGGCGGTAACGCCGGTCGGCGGCAAGGTCGGCAACGATCTCCGCCTCGGCAAAACCCGCCTCGTTCAATCCACGGTCGAAATCGCGTTCCCCCGGCGCCGCCCAGGCGGCCTTGGCGTGGCGCAAAAGATAAACTCGCTTCGGGTGAGAATCTGTCAAGGGCGGGAACCGGCGTTCGAAACTTAAGGCACGGCCCGGATGCTACAGGATAGGATCGCGGGACCGCAAGTCCTCTTTCCTGTTGGCAAGTCGCATTGAAGTGATCGAAGAACAGATCGCCTCGACGCCAATACAGAATAAAAATTAGTCATTTAGATGATTTTTGTGTCAGTTTTAAAAATGCCTGAAAACTGATCTGCAGACTTGAACCGGCCTATATCATTGGAGTATACACCGCCGCATTGAGATGTTCTTCGAGGAGAATCGCGTTGAGTGAGAAGATCGATCTTAGCAAATATGTACTCTCGGAAGACGACGAGTTCATGAATGCCAGCCAGCGGGCCTACTTCCGCGCGAAGCTGGTCGCCTGGAAAAATGACATCCTGAGAGAAGCGCGCGAGACCCTCGGACATCTCGCCGAAGAAAGCGCCAACCACCCCGATCTCGCTGACCGGGCTTCTTCCGAAACAGACCGGGCGATTGAACTTCGCGCCCGTGATCGTCAGCGCAAGCTGATTTCCAAAATCGATGCGGCTCTTCAGCGGATCGAAGACGGCACCTACGGTTTCTGTGAGGAAACGGGTGAACCTATCGGCCTCAAGCGTCTGGACGCCCGCCCGATAGCGACGCTCTCCATCGAGGCGCAGGAACGTCACGAGCGTCGCGAAAAAGTCTATCGCGACGAATAACAAGGCTGCTGTGCCGGACGCTGCCGCGACCCGGCCATCTCAAGCACCGGACATACAAAAGGGCACGGAATTATTCCGTGCCCTTTTTGCATTGAAACTTCATGCGCGCCGCCTCAGCGGTCGCGGGTAACGGAAAGCTCGCCGAAAATACGCGCCATTTCTTTCTGCACGTCACCATCCGGCGACGCTCCGGTGACGGGTGGCGAAGCGGGTTCGTTTTTCTGCTGCTTTTCCGGAGCGGCGGCAATGGACGGTTCATTGTCCGCCTCCCGGCTCTTGGCTATCTCCGCTTCGAGAAAGCTCTCGAAATCGCTGGCCAGCTCATCGGAAAATTTCGGCTCAGCGTCATTGGACGCAAGGAACGGATTTTCCGGTTTCGGCGGGAAGGGGGCCGGCGGCGCAGCCTGTTCCGGCTTCAGGCCGGGCAGAACCCGCTCGCGCGCCGCATCGAGAAAATCCGCGGCGCTGGATTGATCGATGACCGGCTCGCGTGCCGCAAAAACGGGGGGAGCGATCACCGTCGGACGTTCTTCTTCCACCTTTGCCTGTGCGGGAGCCGGCGATACCACGGGTGTCGGTGCCTGAACCGGAGCGGGTATGAAAGGCTCCGTCCGACGCGGCTCGTTTCTTTCGCTGGCGACATCGAGCGATGCAGCTGCGACGGGCAAAACGGCAGCTGCGGGAGTTGCCGCAACAACCGGTGAGGGCGAAGGTGCAGGGCGCGGGGTTTCCCTCTCGGTTGCGGCCTGCCTTGCCGCCGGAGCGGGCTCGCGGACAGCAACGGGCGGTGAGACGGGTTGGGGCTGGGACGGCGTCGACGGGCGCGGCGGCAGCGGCGCGGCCGTGGTCGCTGGTTGTGCCGGGCGAGGGGCGGCGGTGGCCGGCTCCGGCCGTTGCGGCTGCCTTGCCGGTTCCTGCGATACGGAAACCGGGGCTGCTGCCGGAACGGGCTGCTGGGGCGGCAGCGCGGCGCGGCGCTCCTGCGGGATCGGCGGTTCTGTCCGCTTCTGCTCGCTTTCCTGACGCGGAAGCGCCTTCAGTTCGGGCTCCTGCACGTCCCTGACAATCGGGATCGCCCCGATGCCGCTCTCGATGACGATATCGGTCGGTCCGCCGATCATGACCAGATGTTCGACGTTGTCGCGGCGCACCAGCACCAGCCGGCGGCGTGCATCCACGGCTGTCGCATCGAGAACCTGCAGGCGCGGCTGGCGGTTGCGGCCGCCGCGGATAAAGGGCGCCGAGCCGCTGCGCCTGCGCAATATCCACAAGGCAATCGCCAGAACGAGAAGTGCCACACCCACACCGACAACGGCGACGATGAGACGGTTTCCATAGGTGCCGATAAAATCTTCCATCATGGAGATCATCCCTTCAGATTTTTTCGGGCAATTAATATTGCCGTGGTTCTTATAGTGTGAACGTCAAGCAGGAAAAGACGATTTTTTTGGGCGCGATACAAGGTTTATCCGCCGTCGTCCCTCTTGAACACAAAACCGGTTGACGTGGCTTTCGGTTCCCTCGCCGTCTGAAAGGCCTGTGCATTGCGCCTTTCAAAGCGTTTTCGCTGTGCGTTTTTAAGCCTTTGTGGCCCGGCGGAGCTTTTTGATGCTCAAGCGAGTTGCTACAAGAAATTTTAACGCCCGATTCCGTCGAGGATCCGTGGCTGACCGAATGACGACCTGCACGACTGCGAGGCCAAGATGACACGGGTGCGCGAGACAAGCGACAACGACCTTCCGCTGGTGGACAGGCGTGCCCGTTCCGGCACGGTCTTGCGTATCCTGCTGCTCGCACTGGTGCTGATCGCCGCTGCCGCCGCCTTCGTTTATTTCAAGAATTCCCTGGAAAACGAAATCGTGCTCGGCATTCTCGGCGTGCTGGCCATGATGGGTATCTTTTTTCTGGTCTCGTCGATCATCGGTTTTATCGAGGTCATGCCGCAATCACAATCGGACGGGCTTGCCCGCCGTTTCCTGTCGGCCCATCCCGAAGGCACGCTGATCACCGATGCCAAGGGGCATATGGTCTATGCCAACGCCACCTATTGCCGCATGAGCGGTACCACGAAGGCGAGCGACATACAGAGCCTCGAGACGCTGCTGTCGCGCAGCCGGGAATCGACCGAAGCGCTCTACCGGCTCATCAACGTGCTGCGGGAAGGCCGTGACGGTTACGAGGAATTCCGGCTGCTGAAACCGCTGGGTGAAGATGCGAGCGCAGGCCCCCACTGGTACAGGCTTAAAGGCCGGGTGCTGAAGGATGCGGGCGGCGAGGGGCTGCACGTCTTCCAGATCGCCGACATCACGCCGGAGCGCGAGGATCAGGAACGGTTTTTCCGCGAATTGCAGAATGCCATCGACTATCTCGATCACGCACCCGCCGGTTTCTTTTCCGCCGGCCGTAAGGGTGAGATCGTTTATCTGAATGCTACTTTGTCGGAATGGCTCGGTATCGATCTGGCGCAGTTTTCGCCGGGCTCGATGACGGTGGCCGATATCGTCGCCGGCGAGGGCATGGCGCTGATCGAATCCGTTCATCCGCAGGGCACCGCCAAGCGCACCGAAATCCTCGATCTCGACATGCGCCGGGTGAACGGCCAGAGCATGCCGGCCCGTCTTGTGCATCAGGTCACTTCCAAGGACGGTGCGCCGGGTGAGAGCCGGACAATCGTTCTGATGCGCCCCAAGGGGCAGGAGGATACGGAATCCTCTTCCGCCATGCGTTTCACGCGCTTTTTCAACAATACGCCGATGGCGATAGCCTCGCTGGATGGCGAAGGCCGCATTTTGCGCATCAACGCGCCCTTCCTCAAGCTGTTCTCCGGTGTTGTCGGACGTGACGATATCGACCGCGGCGTGGCGCTCGAAACCGTCCTTCATGACAACGAGAAACCTCGGCTGGAACAGGCGCTGGCGGAGGCCAAGGACCGGCAGGGCGATATCGCGCCCTTCGATTCCCGTCACCCGAGCGACGAGACCAGGCATTTCCGTTTCTACGTCAACGCCGTCATCGATCAGGACGACGAGGCGCCGGAAGAGGTGGCGATCGTCTACGCCATCGAGGTAACCGAGCAGAAGGCGCTTGAAACCCAGATGGCGCAGACGCAGAAGATGAACGCCGTCGGTACGCTGGCGGGCGGCATCGCCCACGATTTCAACAATGTGCTCACCGCCATCCTGCTCTCGTCCGACCATCTGCTGCTGCAGGCCCGGCCCGCCGATCCGAGCTTTGCCGACCTCATGGAGATCAAGCGCAACGCCAACCGCGCGGCGGTTCTGGTGCGCCAGCTGCTGGCCTTCTCGCGCAAACAGACCATGCGCCCGGCGGTGCTGAACCTGACCGACGTGATCGGCGATCTGCGCATGCTGGTCGACCGGCTGATTTCCGGCACCAATGTCAAGCTTGAGGTGGATTACGGCCGCGATCTATGGCCGGTGAAAACCGATCTGTCGCAATTCGAGCAGGTGCTGATCAATCTCTGCGTCAATGCGCGCGACGCCATGCCCGATGGCGGCAAGATCACCATCCGCACCCGCAATGTGGATGCGCAGGAGGCAGCCGCGCTCGGCCGGCCGGAAGTTCCGGCGGAAGACATGGTCATGGTCGAGGTCGGCGATAACGGCACCGGTATTCCGCCTGAAATCATGGACAAGATTTTCGAGCCTTTCTTCACAACGAAGGAAGTCGGCAAGGGCACCGGCCTCGGCCTGTCGATGGTTTATGGCATCGTCAAGCAGTCCGGTGGTTACATCTATCCCGAATCGGAAGTGGGCAAGGGAACCGCCTTCCGTATCTACCTGCCGCGCCATGTGGTGGAGGCCGTTCAGTCTGCCGGGCAGCAGCCCGGCGAGGCGGCGCTTGCCCCCGTCACAGTTGCCGAACCGGTGAAGGAAGAGCCGCTCGACCTGACCGGCAATTCCGCCGTCGTGCTTCTGGTGGAAGACGAGGAGGCGGTGCGGCGCGGCGGCAAGCGCATGCTGGAAACCCGCGGTTACACCGTGCACGAGGCGGGCTCCGGCACCGAGGCGCTGGAGGTCATGGAAGAGCTGGAAGGCAAGGTCGATATCGTCGTTTCGGATGTGGTCATGCCGGAAATGGACGGCCCATCGCTTCTGAGGGAGCTGCGCAAGTCCTATCCGGACCTGAAGTTCATCTTCGTGTCCGGTTATGCCGAAGACGCCTTTGCGAAAAACCTGCCGGCGGATGCCAAGTTCGGATTCCTGCCCAAGCCCTTCTCCCTGAAGCAGCTGGCGATTGCCGTGCGTGAAATGCTGGATGACAAGAAGTAGCGGCAGGGCGCAATGGCGGGGATTCGCGCTTGCCGTGGGTTGCCCTATCGTTTTTCATCGCGTCTGAAAACGCGCCGGCATCGCCCATTTCCGCCCGATTGCCCGCAGGATGCCGTAACGTCAGCACTTTTCCCGAGGTTTGCCTCTTCGCAAACGCAATAGTGATTGCACGCTTTCGCAAGGGGCTTAAAATCGCATCTTAACGACCTAGATATGAAGAGGCGAAGTTCTCCCTCCTGGCGATGAGCTGTCGGTTCGAGAACAGTTTGGAGAATGATGAAAGATGATCGCTAGGCCGATCTACATGCAGGGCGAGGGCGAAGGGGAAGACGGCGGCACCAACCGCGGAACGTCTGTTATCACCCGCGTCAAGCCAAAGACGAAAAGACCGAATTTGTACCGTGTTCTTTTACTGAATGACGACTACACTCCCATGGAGTTCGTCATCCACATTCTGGAGCGTTTTTTCCAGAAGGATCGCGAAGCGGCGACCCGCATCATGCTGCACGTGCACCAGCACGGCGTGGGCGAATGCGGGGTGTTTACATATGAGGTCGCAGAGACGAAAGTAAGCCAGGTCATGGATTTCGCCCGACAGCACCAGCATCCGCTGCAGTGCGTCATGGAAAAGAAATGAGGATCGCAACGTGCCAACTTTTTCCCCGAGTCTCGAGAAGGCGCTGCACCAGGCACTGACCTTTGCAAATGAGCGTCATCACGAATATGCGACGCTGGAACATCTCCTTCTGGCGCTGATTGACGATGCGGATGCCGCCGCCGTGATGGGCGCCTGCAATGTCGATCTCGATGCGCTGCGCAAGACCGTCAGCGATTACGTCGATAACGAACTGACGAACCTCGTGACCGGTTACGACGAGGATTCAAAACCCACATCCGGTTTCCAGCGGGTCATCCAGCGGGCCGTCATTCATGTTCAGTCATCCGGCCGCGAGGAAGTGACCGGAGCCAACGTGCTCGTGGCGATTTTCGCCGAGCGCGAAAGCCATGCCGCCTATTTCCTGCAGGAGCAGGAAATGACCCGCTACGACGCGGTCAACTACATCTCCCACGGTATCGGCAAGCGCCCGGGCACGTCGCAGACACGCACGCCGCGCGGTGCCGACGAAGCGGAAAGCGAAAACAAGGCGAGCCGCAGCAACCCCGAGGAAGAAGGGTCGTCCGCCAAGAAGCAGCAGGACGCGCTGAAGGCCTATTGCGTCAACCTCAACGACAAGGCACGGAACGGCAAGATCGACCCGCTGATCGGCCGTCACGAAGAGGTCAACCGCACCATCCAGATCCTCTGCCGCCGTTCCAAGAACAACCCGCTTTATGTGGGTGATCCCGGCGTCGGCAAGACGGCGATCGCCGAAGGTCTCGCCAAGCGCATCGTTGAAGGCAAGGTGCCGGAAGCGCTCGCCAACGACACGATCTTCTCGCTCGACATGGGCACGCTGCTCGCCGGGACCCGTTATCGCGGCGATTTCGAGGAGCGGCTGAAGCAGGTCGTCAAGGAATTGGAAGAGTTTCCGGGCGCGGTGCTGTTCATCGACGAAATCCACACCGTCATCGGTGCCGGCGCTACCTCCGGCGGCGCGATGGATGCATCGAACCTGTTGAAGCCTGCGCTGTCTTCGGGCGCGATCCGCTGCATCGGCTCGACCACCTACAAGGAATATCGGCAGTTCTTCGAAAAGGACCGCGCGCTTGTCCGTCGTTTCCAGAAGATCGACGTCAACGAGCCGTCGATCGATGACACCATCGCCATCATGAAGGGTCTGAAGCCCTATTTCGAGGATTATCATCACCTCAGATATTCCAATGAGGCGATCAAGGCTGCCGTTGAACTGTCGGCCCGCTACATCTCCGACCGCAAGCTGCCGGACAAGGCGATCGATGTGATCGACGAAACCGGTGCCGCGCAGATGCTGCTGCCCGCTTCCAAGCGTCGCAAGCTGATCACCGAAAAGGAGATCGAGGCCACCATCGCAACGATGGCCCGCATTCCCCCGAAGACGGTGTCCAAGGACGACGAGATGGTTCTCGCCAATCTCGAAAAGGAACTGCGCTCGGTCGTTTATGGTCAGGACATCGCCATCGAGGCGCTGGCAACGGCCATCAAGCTCGCCCGTGCGGGCCTGCGTGAACCGAACAAGCCGATTGGCTCCTACGTCTTCTCCGGCCCGACGGGCGTGGGCAAGACGGAAGTGGCCAAGCAGCTCGCCGCCTCGCTCGGTGTCGAGATGCTGCGCTTCGACATGTCGGAATATATGGAGCGCCATACCGTGTCGCGCCTGCTCGGCGCACCTCCCGGTTATGTCGGCTTCGATCAGGGCGGTCTTCTGACCGATGGCGTCGACCAGCATCCGCATTCCGTGGTGCTGCTGGACGAAATCGAAAAGGCGCATCCCGACATCTACAACATTCTGTTGCAGGTGATGGACCACGGCTCGCTGACCGACCATAACGGCAAGAAGATCGACTTCCGCAACGTCATCCTCATCATGACGACCAATGCGGGTGCGTCCGAAATGGCCAAATCGGCCATCGGTTTCGGTTCTTCACGCCGCACGGGTGAGGATGAAGAGGCGATCAACCGCCTGTTCACCCCGGAATTCCGCAACCGTCTGGATGCGATCATTCCGTTCTCGCCGCTGCCGACTGCCGTCATCCACAAGGTCGTGCAGAAGTTCGTCATGCAGCTGGAAACCCAGCTATCCGAACGCAATGTCACCTTCGACCTGCATGAGGATGCGATCTCCTGGCTGGCGGAAAAGGGTTACGACGAAAAGATGGGCGCCCGCCCGCTGTCGCGCGTGATCCAGGAGAACATCAAGAAGCCGCTTGCCAATGAAATCCTCTTCGGCAAGCTGAAGAAGGGCGGCGTGGTCAGCGTCACCGTCGGCAAGAAGGATGATGGCTCCGATGGCCTCAAGCTCGAGGTCCTGCCGGAGACCGCTCCGGTGAAGCCGAAGCCCGAGGCGGAGCTGAAGGCGGCCAAGTCGCCCGGCAAGGCGAAGGCCAGGGCAAAACCGGCCTCGAAGGCGGCGAAGACCGCCGAGGAGGCGGATGTTCTGGTTGCCGAGGCCGACAAGTCGGACGAAGACAACAAGCCGCGCCGCAAGACCAACACGGTGCCGAAAGTGCCAAAGAAGAAGTGATCGCGGCTCTTGACCAATAACCGGTGCCGGGCGAAAGCCCGGCATTTTCATGCATAATGGATGACGAATGCAAACTGCCGACAGCGATGCCATCCCCCTGCGCGGCTGGTTTTTCAGGGGAATGCGGGGCATATTCTCGCTGCCCTCGCTCATTCTCATGACATCCTTCGTCGGTTTCAGCGCCTTTGCGCTGGAGTCCGGGGTGCCACGCGGCGAAGCGGTGTTCATGACGCTGATGATCTGGGCCTTGCCGGCCAAGATGATCCTGATCGGCTCCATGGTCGGCGGCGCCAATCTCGCCGCCTGTTTCCTGGCGGTGACGCTGTCCTCGGTCCGGATGATGCCGATGGTGGCCTCCATCGTGCCGGAGATGCGCGGTGCGAAGACGCCGACATGGATATTGCTGTTTCTCTCCCATTTCGTCGCGATTACGGCCTGGGTTTTCGCCACGCAGAATCTGTCGAAAGTGCCGCGTGAGGCGCGCGCCGCCTGGTTCGCCGGCTTCGGCATCACGCTCACCGTCGTCAACGCCGTCATCGTCGGCCTGTGTTACGGTGTTGTCGCGGCCTTTCCGCCGCTGGTCGCCGGCGTGCTGTTTTTCCTCACGCCGGTCTATTTCGTGGCCTCGATATGGGCGTCGGCCCGTCATTCCGTCGTCAAGGTGGCTTTCGTCATCGGTGTGATAGCCGGCCCCACCTTTGCGGTGATCGCGCCCGAATTCGATATTCTCTATGCCGGCATCGGTGGTGGGACGCTTGCCTATATGATCGACCGCTTCGTCTTCCGCCGAAAGATCAGAGCCGTGTCGCCGGAGAGTGAGCCATGATGACCGAGAACTGGTGGGCACCCTATCTGTTCATCGCCATCGCCGGCTGGCTGGCGACCGATCTCTGGCGCTGGCTCGGCGTTCTCGCCGGTAACCGACTGAAAGAGGATTCCGAAGCGCTTTATTGGGTGAGGGCGGTTGCCACCTCGCTGGTCATGGCCGTTACCGCCAAGCTGATCGTCTTTCCGACCGGAACGCTGGAAACCACGCCCCTATGGCTGCGCATCGGCGCGGCAGCACTCGGTTTCCTGGCATTTCTGCTCGCCGGCCAGCGTGTCATCGTCGGCGTGGCGGTTCCGATCGTGCTTCTCGCCGGCGGGCTCTTTGTACTCGGTTTTTAATACGCGCCTTATCCGAATATTAAGCCCATTGCCGTACTTTGCCGCTGTCTGGAACAGGGGCGAAATTCCATGCGACTATTCGCGGCAGAACGCTTTGTACTTGGCTTCATCGCCATGTTATTCGCTATCGATGCAATATTGATTGCCGCCAAAGGCATACGTGTCGATTATGCCGGATATCTTGTGTGCGTGCTGGCCGGCGCCGGCGTGTTCATCCTCGGCCAGATCTATCGCAAAAGCGGACGCGATTTTCGCATTGCCGCAGCCCTGACGTCTGGAGGGCTGTTCATCCTCTTCACTCTTGCCGCCTCGGTCTTTAATTACATGTTCCTGCCGGTCGCCTTTCCGGCGATCGATCATGTGCTTTTCAGTGTGGATGCTGCGTTTGGTTACAGTTGGGCAGGTATCGTCCTGTGGGCGGCGACACATCCTTGGATCGGAACAATCTTGTTCTTCGTTTATGCGACATCGCTGCCGCAGCTTCTGGTGATTGTTCTGACGCTGGGTTTTACCGGCAGGGAACGGCAGCTTCACCACTTTCTCGTAACCGGGGTGCTCGGCGCCTTTGCCAGCATTGTCTTCTGGATATTCTTTCCGACATTCGGACCGTCTGCCTATGTGCAACTGCCGCAGTGGATTTCGCAGGCGATCCCCCTGGCGGTCGACAATGGCTATGGCCAGGAACTCAACCGCCTGGCGGCGGAGGGCGTTAGCTATCTTTCTCCCAAAAACGTGCTGGGTCTCATCGGTTTCCCGTCGTTCCATATCTTCATGGCGGCAATGTCGGTCTGGTTTGTGCCGCGTCACTGGCTGGCGATGGCGGTGATCCTGCCGCTGAACCTCCTGATGCTGCCGGCCGTTCTTGTGCAGGGCGGCCATCATCTTTCGGATATTTTCGGCGGTCTGGTCGCTTTTGTCATCGTCTGCGCCGTCTCCGGCCGGCTGCTTGACCGGCTGTCGGCGAGGGAGCTTATTGGCGCGACGGCGACCGTTCCCGCTCAGGTCGTTGCGGCGGAATAATCACCCCGGCTCGCGCGGGCTTCCGCCACCAGCCAGTCGGCCAGAATTTTCGCCGGTGCGGTCATTTCCTCCGGCCGGATGAGCCAGTAATATTTGTCCGTATCGGCAGCCCGATCGAAAAGCACGGTCAACTGGCCGCTAACGATCTCCTCTTGAAGAAGCACGGTCGGACAGAGACCGATGCCCTGTCCGGCTTTCAGCGCCGTGACGAGCAGATTGAAATCCGCGAAAATAGGACCCGCGCCATAGGGCAGGGACGTGCCGGCGGCTGCAAACCAGTCCCGCCATGCCGTCTCCGTATCGTCATGCAGCAATTCCGCCCGCAACAGGCTGGCCTCATCATTGAAGGGGCCGGAATTGGTCAGGTAGCCCGGCGCGCAGGTCGGGCGCGTTTCGGCGCTGAACAACGCCACGGCATTTTCCCCGAAGGAGATTCCATGTCCGATGGTCAGATCGACCGGGCTTGCATGCGGCCCGCCGGAGTAGCTGATCGACACCTGTATGTCTGGATGCAGGGCCCGGAAGCGAGGGAGCCGTGGCGTCAGAAAATGTGCCACCACCGAAGGCAGGCTGGCAAGGCGCACGGTCGTGCGGTTGCCGCCCCGGCGGACCCGTTCCGCGCCGGAGGCGATCTGCCGCAGGCTGGCTGAGACCGTATTGCCAAATTCCTTTCCATCCGGGGTCAGCCTGACACCCCGCGCATGACGCTCGAAGAGAGCAACGCCAAGCCAAGCTTCCAGATTGCGCACATGCTGGCTCACCGCCGTCGCCGTCATGCCGAGTTCCTGCGCGGCCAGGGCAAAACTTGCCTTTCTGGCGGCAGCTTCGAAAGCACGGAGGGTAGCGAGCGGCGGTAGTGTCATGACTGACAAGGGTAAGTGAGGCTTGGCCTGAGCGCAAGAAAAACCCATCTTGTCAGCCGGGCGACCGTGGCGCAATTTCACCTCGACAATATTTTTCTCCGAGGATTTCATGACCCCCATGCCTGTTGCCGAACCCATGGATGCAGCCACACGCCGCGCCGTCCGTCCCGTTGTCGTTTATCCGAATGGCACGCTGGAAGTACCGGACCTTGCGCGTCTGGAGAAAGCGCGTGAAGGCATGGAGAAGATCGACGAGGTCATCGTGCCGCCGCGCGACGGTCGTACCTTCAATGTCCCCAAGGGACATTTCTTCCGCATCGTGAGCATCGAAGGTCCGCAGGTGGGGGATTTGAACCTCTGGAACGCCCATGATCTGACCGAACGGTTTTTCAGCGGCAAGACCCGCGCCCTGCACGCCACCCATGTTTCGGTTGGCAACCGGCTGTGGAGCAACCTGCCGTCCCTGCGGCCTATGGCAACCATCACCCATGATACGCTGTCATGGTATGGCTGGGATGAGGATGGCGGCGGCGTGCATGACGTGATCGGCACCCGTTGTGATCCCTATACCAACAGGCTGCTCAGCGGCGGTGACTACCACCATTGCTGCCATTCCAACCTGACCAATGCGCTGGCCTCCGCCAGGGGGCTGTCGTTCCGGCAGGCGGAACCGCATGTGCATGATGTGCTGAATGTCTTCATGTGCACGGGTTTTACCCGCGACACGCACCAATATTTCATGAAGGCGAGCCCCGTGCGGCCGGGTGACTATCTGGAGCTTTTTGCGGAAATCGACCTCATCGGTGCGCTTTCGGCCTGCCCGGGTGGCGATTGCGGCTCGGCCCATTCCAGCGATGCGGCTGCCTGTTATCCGTTGAAGGTGGAAATATTCCGGCCGGATATGGCGGTGCTCGAAGGCTGGCCGTGGCCGGAAAGGAATGCCTATCGCCCCGTGGAGGGATAAACCCGAAAAGCTTTCCGCCGTCATGCTCGGGCTTGTCCCGAGCATCTGCGACGGATTCACGTACGATACGTGGTTGGATCCTCGGCGCAAGGCCGAGGATTACGTTGCATGTAACTCGAGCCTCAGGAAGCAAGCGCCGCCTTTATCTTCTCCGCATGCGCCTTCAGCACCTCGCCATCGGCCATCACGCCGGAATGCGGCTTCAGCGGCTCGCCTTCCTTGCGCGGAATGACGTGGAAATGCAGGTGGAACACGGTCTGGCCAGCCGCCGGCTCGTTGAACTGAGCGATGAAGACACCATCCGCATCGAAGGCTTCCTTCGCAGCGACGGCGAGTTTCTGCACCACGGGAATGGTTTTGGCCAGCACTTCCGGGTCGGCATCGAGCAGGTTGCGCGAACCGGTCTTCGGAACGACCAGCAGATGGCCGGGGGCTTGCGGCATCACATCCATGAAGGCCAGCGTGTGTTCGTCTTCGTAAAGCTTGTGGCTTGGAATTTCGCCACGCAGGATTTTAGCGAAGATATTGTTGTCGTCATAGGCGCTGGCCGTCATCGTGGTCTCTCCTCATGGCGGACTATACGTCCGGTTCCTGTCTCTCGCCCTTGCGGAAGGGCGTGTGTTCATCAAGATAGTCGCCGATATGCTCGACCTCTTCGCGCTCGCGCTGAAGATAGTCGGCGATGGCGCGGCGCAGGCCCGGATGGACGATGAAATGCGCCGAATGGGTGGTGACCGGCACGTAACCCCGCGCCAGCTTGTGTTCGCCCTGGGCGCCGGCTTCCACCCGTTTCAGTCCCTTCGCCAGCGCGAAATCGATTGCCTGATGATAACAGACCTCGAAATGCAGAAAGGGATGGTCCTCGATGCAACCCCAATGGCGGCCATAAAGCGCGTCCGAGCCGATGAAGTTGATCGCACCGGCAATATAGCGCCCCTCGCGTTTCGCCATCACCAGCAGCACATCGTCAGCCATGCGCTCGCCGATCAGCGAATAAAACTCCCGGGTCAGATAGGGCCGGCCCCATTTACGGCTGCCGGTATCCATGTAGAAGGCGAAGAACTGGTCCCAGATGTCTTCGGTCAGATCGCTTCCGGTCAGCCAGTCGATCTCGATACCGTTTTCCAGCGCCGCGCGGCGTTCCTTTTTCAGCCCCTTGCGCTTGCGCGAGGAAAGCGCATCGAGAAAATCGTCATGGTCACGATAACCGTCATTGATGAAATGGAACTGCTGGTCGGTCCGATGCAGGAAATCGCGCGGCAGAAGCGCTGAAAGATCGTCCTCTTCGAGAAATGTGACATGCGCGGAAGAAACGCCGATCTTTTCCGTCACCTGGGCGAGGCCGGAGGCCAGAAGCGGCTTGAAGCGCGTGGCGTCTACTGTCTCGGAAACCAGCAGCCTCGGCCCGGTCGCCGGGGTGAAGGGAACCGAACATTGCAGTTTCGGATAATAATGGCCGCCGGCCCGCTCGAAAGCATCCGCCCAGCCATGGTCGAACACATATTCGCCCTTGCTGTGGTTCTTCAGATAGGCCGGTATCGCCCCGACCAGATCACCGGACGCGTTTTCGAGAAGTAGATGGTTTCCAAGCCAGCCGGTCTTGGCAGTCGCCGATCCGGACTCTTCCATCGATGATAGAAATGCATGGGAAATAAAAGGATTGTACGGTTTTCCTTGTGTATTGCGCGAAGTGCCGGAAAGCTGTTTCCAGCTTTCCGGGTCGATATCCCCGAGGGATTGCGCAACGCGAATGGAATAGTCTTCTGTCATGCCGTGGCGGACGGGTTCTCTCTCGGGTCGAAACCTTCGAATGTCATCTGGTCCGCATATTTATAGGTAGTCTCGCGCGCATTTTCATCCCTGACGGTCCAGGTAATTACCGGAAGTCCGAGTTTTCTTTGCGCCTCGATGAAGCTGTTGGGCAGGTGACCCCAATGATAGGAGATGAAATCGAGCCCCAGCTGCATCGCTTCGTCATGTTTGAAGAAGTCTTCCGGCTTGTCGCCTTCGGCGGTGAGCCCTAGCGGCCAGGGTGATCCCGCAGCCTTCAGGTCCTTCAGCAGATGGTGGTCGAAGCTCATCAGCGCCACATGGCCCTTGTAGCCCTCGAGGTCTTCCAGAACCGCCTCGGCAAAACCGTCATCAACGCCTTCGCCGGCGCGGCCTTTCAGCTCGATGACCAGCGGCACCTTGCCGGCGCAGAGCGCGAGAAGCTGCTTGAGGGTAGGGACCCGGTCCCCGGTCTGGCCAACGGCAAGAAGGGACAGCTCGGCCGATGTGCGCTCGCGCACGTCGCCCTTGATGCCGGTCAGGCGGGCCATGTCGTCGTCGTGAAAGATCACCGGCACGCTGTCGGCTGCCAGCTGCACGTCGCATTCGATGGCGAAACCGGCCTCGATGGCACGGGAAAAGGCAGAAAGCGTGTTTTCCCAGACCGCCTTGTTGAGATCATGATAACCGCGATGGGCGACGGGCTGAGCCGTCAGCCAGGAGAGTTTCAGTGTCATGCGTCGATTTCCACGATGGCGTCGATTTCGACGGCGGCATTGAAGGGCAGGCAGGCCATGCCGACGGCGGCGCGGGCATGTTTGCCGGCATCACCGAGAACATTGGCGAGAAGGTTGGAGGCGCCGTTGATGACGAGGTGCTGTTCCACAAACTCCGGAACGGAGGCAACAAAGCCGTTCAGCTTGATGACACGGCGGATTTTCGAAAGGTCGCCATTCAACGCGGCCTTGACCTGTGCGAGAATGTTGACGGCACATAATTCGGCGGCGCGCTGGGCACCCGGCACGTCGACATCGCGGCCAACGAGGCCCGTCACCGCAATCTTGCCCGATTCCATCGGCAGTTGACCCGATACATAAAGCAGATTGCCGCTGATGGTGAACGGAACGTAGTTTGCGGCTGGTGCTGCCGCGACAGGAAGCGTAAAGCCAAGTTCCTTGAGGCGGCCTTCGATGACGTCCGACATTTTCGTCTCCGGTTTTGTTGTAAATCCTTCAAGAATCCGGCATTCAGAAGATGTTGATCCAAAAGCCGGGCGGTTGCTTGTACAATATGAGCGGCGAGTCCAACAGGAGATATTGCATGTTTGTCAGGACGCTTGGTTTCGTTGCCGCAACAGGGCTTATGACCGGCCTGTCAAACGCTGCCAATGCCGTGCCGGTCACGGTTCCCGATCTCGTCGCCCATCGCGCCGTCTACGATCTCGAACTCAAGGATGCGTCTGATCGCTCCGGCATCGAGGGCATGACAGGCCGCATGGTCTATGAATTCACCGGCTCGGCCTGTCAGGGCTACAAGACGGATTTCCGTTTCGTGACGCAGATCAACACCGGCGATGCGGTGCGCATGACCGACCAGCAGACCACGACCTTCGAGGATCTCACGGCCAAGAAATTCACCTTCGAGACCAAGTCCTACACTGACGACAAGCTGGACAAGGAAGTGCAGGGCGCTGCGACCGATGGCACCGATGGCGTGAAGGTCGATCTGACCCGCCCGGATGCCCGTCAGGTCAATCTCGTCGCCAGCGAATTCCCGACCCAGCATATGTTTCAGGTCATCGAACATGCCAGGCAGGGAAAGCGCATTTTCGAATCGCGGATATTCGACGGTTCCGATGATGGCGATGAAAGCCTGATCACCTCGACACTGGTCGGCAAATCGCAGATGCCGAAGGATGGCGACGCGGACGCCGGCAAGGCGGGCGATTTCGCCAAGGCGGCATTCTGGCCGGTAACGATCGCCTATTACAACGACAAGACCGGCACCGACGCCCTGCCGATCTACCGCATGTCGTTCAAGCTTTACGAAAACGGAATCACCCGCGATCTGACGATGGATTACGGCGATTTCGTTCTGACAGGGAAGCTTGCGAAGCTTGATATTCTCAAGCCCGAAACCTGCGAAAACAAGCCTGTCCGCTGAAAGGCGGCTATTTCGCCGGTTTTTTCGCATAAATGCTTGCATTTTCATGCGGGCAACTGTATGCGGCTCACCATTCCACACGCGAAGCTTGGGATGTTCCGGGAGAAATCCGGTCCGTTCCGCCCGGTGGTATCGATGAAAATCGGTGCTGTTCGCTTCGCGGGGGTTAAACCGGAAAAGGAGTAACAAGGCATGGCATTGCCCGATTTTTCTATGCGCCAGCTTCTGGAAGCTGGTGTTCACTTCGGCCACCAGACGCACCGCTGGAACCCGAAGATGAAGCCGTACATCTTCGGCGACCGTAACAACATCCACATCATCGATCTGGCTCAGACCGTTCCGATGCTGTCGCGCGCCCTTCAGGTCGTGTCCGACACCGTTGCCCGTGGCGGCCGCGTTCTGTTCGTCGGCACCAAGCGTCAGGCGTCCGAAATCATCGCCGACAGCGCAAAGCGTTCGGCCCAGTACTATGTCAACTCCCGCTGGCTCGGCGGCATGATGACCAACTGGAAGACCATTTCGAACTCGATCCAGCGTCTGCGCAAGGTTGACGAAATCCTGAACTCGGAAGGCTCCGGCTACTCCAAGAAGGAACGCCTGAACCTTGAGCGCGAGCGCGAAAAGCTTGAAAAGGCTCTCGGCGGTATCCGCGATATGGGCGGCGTTCCGGACCTGATGTTCATCATCGACACCAACAAGGAAAAGATCGCGATCGAAGAAGCCAAGCGTCTTGGCATTCCGGTCGTTGCGATCATCGACAGCAACTGCGACCCGGACCACATCGATTACCCGATCCCCGGTAACGACGACGCATCGCGCGCCATCTCGCTTTACTGCGACCTGATCGCCCGCGCTGCCATCGACGGTATTGCCCGTCAGCAGGGCGCTTCCGGCCGCGACATCGGCGCTTCTGAAGAAGCTCCGATCGAGCCCGCTCTCGAAGACGAGGCTGGCGCCTGATATAGGCCCTGTCTGGCGGCGATTTCTTGTCGCCGTCTCCTCAACCAGGATATGACAAGGCCGTCAAAGACCTTCAGCGGGTTGACGGCCTTGTTCGTTTCAGACTGCTCCGCCACGTTTTCAGGAAACCGCTGGCGTCCGATGTGGTTGAAACGGAAGGCAGTCTTCATAACGCTGTCACACTTCGGCGGCACCCATCATCTCGATGTATGGCGACGCCGCAGCACTTGGGAATGCGCATGCCCCTTCTCGGAACCTTGCCGGTTTCAAAGGGTGTGCGGCCGGGTACAGTCATCACCCAGAACTTCGGCACGGCAAATTCCGCCTGCTGACCGATCGAACCGATAAGAGGCACACAATGACCGAAATCACAGCCGCAATGGTGAAGGAACTGCGCGAGAAGTCCGGCGCAGGCATGATGGACTGCAAGAAGGCTCTTGCTGAAACCAATGGCGACATGGAAGCGGCAATCGACTGGCTGCGCGCCAAGGGCATCGCAAAGGCCGACAAGAAGTCCGGCCGCACGGCTGCCGAAGGTCTGATCGGCGTCGCCACCATGGGTCACAAGGCTGTTGTTGTCGAACTCAACTCCGAGACCGACTTCGTTGCCCGTAACGACGCGTTCCAGGACCTCATCCGCGGTATCGCCCAGGTTGCCCTCACCACCGACGGCACCGTTGAGGCTGTTTCCGCCGCCAACTACCCGGCGACCGGCAAGAACGTTTCCGACAGCATCAAGGACGCCATCGCCACCATCGGTGAAAACATGACGCTGCGCCGTTCTGCAGCGCTTGAAGTTCCGCACGGCGTTGTCGCGACCTACATCCACAACGCTGCCGGCGACGGCATTGGCAAGCTCGGTGTTCTCGTTGCCCTGAAGTCGGAAGGCGACAAGGCCGTTCTGAACTCCATCGGCCGCCAGGTTGCCATGCACATCGCTGCGACCAACCCGCTCGCCATCCGCGCTGAAGAAGTCGACGCCGCCGTTGCTGAGCGCGAGCGCAACGTCTTCATCGAACAGGCCCGCGAATCCGGCAAGCCGGAAGCCATCATCGAAAAGATGGTTGATGGCCGCATGCGCAAGTTCTTCGAAGAAGTCGCCCTTCTGTCGCAGGCTTTCGTCATCAACCCCGACCTGACCGTCGGCGCTGCCGTCAAGGAAGCCGAAAAGGAAGCCGGCGCGTCGATCGAAGTGACGGGCATGGTTCGCCTGCTGCTCGGCGAAGGCGTCGAGAAGGAAGAAAGCGATTTCGCAGCTGAAGTCGCAGCCGTCGCCAAGGGCTGATTATATTTACCCAATCTTGGGAAAACGGGAGGGCATCGCGTGACAACGCGGTGCCCTTCGTGTATCCGCGTTTCGGTTACATTTCCGAGGAGTCATGATGTCTTCCAAGCCGATCTACAAACGTGTTCTTCTCAAGGCTTCCGGTGAAGCCCTCATGGGTGATCAGGGTTTCGGTATCGATGTGGCGGTGGCCGACCGTATCGCCTCCGATATCGCCGAGGCGAGGGCGATGGGCGTTGAAGTCGGCGTTGTCGTCGGCGGCGGCAATATTTTCCGCGGCGTGGCCGTGGCCTCCAAGGGGGGCGACCGCGTTACCGGCGACCATATGGGCATGCTGGCAACCGTCATCAACGCGCTGGCGCTTGCAACCTCGCTGCGCAAGCTCAACATCGACACCGTCGTTCTCTCCGCAATCGCCATGCCTGAAATCTGTGAGAGCTTCTCGCAGCGCGCCGCCCTTCACCATCTGGCCCAGGGCCGCGTGGTGATCTTTGCCGGCGGCACCGGGAATCCCTTCTTCACCACCGATTCCGCCGCAGCGCTTCGCGCCGCCGAAATGGGCGCCGAGGCGATCTTCAAGGGTACCCAGGTGGATGGCATCTATTCCGCCGATCCGAAAAAGGACCCGACGGCCACCCGTTTCGACGAACTGACCCATAGCGAAGTGCTCGGCAAGGGACTGGCGGTCATGGATATCGCCGCTGTCGCGCTTGCCCGCGAAAACCATATCCCGATCATTGTTTTCTCGATCCACGAGAAGGGTGGTTTCGCGCAGATATTGACCGGCGGCGGCCGCAAGACCATCGTGCACGACAAGTAATCCAAAAACGATGCCGCCCCCGGGGGCGAATTACGGCCGCGATGGCCGACAAGATGGAGTATCAAGATGAGTGGTGTTGACCTCAACGATATCAAGCGCCGTATGGACGGCGCCATCAATGCATTCAAGAGCGATATCGCATCGCTTCGCACCGGCCGCGCTTCGGCCAATATTCTCGATCCGGTGACCATCGAGGCTTATGGCTCGCGCGTTCCGCTCAATCAGGTCGCGAACATCACCGTTCCCGAGCCGCGCATGCTTGGCGTCAACATCTGGGACAAGTCGATGGTCAATGCCGTCGACCGCGCGATCCGCGAATCCAATCTCGGTCTGAACCCCATTGTGGATGGCCAGAACCTGCGCATCCCGCTGCCTGAACTCAACGAAGAGCGCCGTAAATCGCTCGTCAAGGTGGCCCATGACTATGCCGAAAAATCCAAGGTGGCGATTCGCCATGTGCGCCGTGACGGCATGGATGGTCTGAAAAAAGCCGAAAAGGACGGTGACATCGGTCAGGACGAAAGCCGTGGACAGTCTGAAAAGGTCCAGAAAATGACCGACGACACGATTTCGGAAATTGACCGCTTGCTTGGCGAGAAGGAAAAGGAAATCATGCAGGTCTGATATCGCTTGCGATAGACCTGTATTTTATTCGTTTTAATTCCGCTTCCTGTTACTGGATCGATATGCCGACGACGACACGTTCCTCCATACCCGAGCACGTCGCCATCATCATGGATGGCAATGGACGCTGGGCAAAACAGCGCGGTCTTCCGCGTGTGATGGGGCATCGCCGCGGTGTGGAGGCGGTGCGCGAGACCGTGCGTGCGGCCGGCGATTGCGGCATCAGCTATCTCACGCTGTTCGCCTTCTCATCGGAAAACTGGCGCAGGCCCGAATCCGAGGTGAGCGATCTGATGGGGCTCCTGAAGGCCTTCATCCGTCGCGACCTCGCGGAACTGCATCGCGAAAACGTCCGCGTTCGCATCATCGGCGACCGGCAGGGACTGAAAAACGATATTCGCTGCCTTCTTGAAGAGGCTGAACAGATGACGGCTGGCAACACCAAGCTGACGCTGGTGATCGCCTTCAATTATGGCAGCCGCGACGAGATTGCCCGCGCCACCGCGGCGATCGCCCGCGATGTCGCCGAGGGCCGTCTGGATGCCGCATCGATCACGCCGGAGATGATTTCGGCAAGACTCGACACTTCGGGTATGCCGGACCCGGATCTTATCATCCGCACCAGCGGCGAAGAGCGGTTGTCGAATTTCCTGCTCTGGCAGGCGGCTTATTCCGAGTTTCTGTTCGTTCCCGAATATTGGCCCGACTTCGATCGTCAGCGGTTCTTTTCCGCAATCGAGCAATATGCAACGCGTGATCGCCGTTTCGGCGCTCTCACCGAGCAGATTGCCGTGGCAGGCGCCTGATGAGCCGTGAACTCAGACTGCGGATCGTGTCCGCAATCGTCATGGCGGCGGTCATTCTGGCCGCGACCTGGTATGGCGGTATTCTGTTTCGCATCGTGGCCGGTCTTCTGGCGATCCTTATCTATTATGAGTGGTCGACGATCACCCGTCTGTCGGAGACCAATTCGACCGGCAATGCCTGGGGCTGGTTTGCCGTTGCGGTCATCGCCGGCAACACGATTTTCGGCGAACCTTCGCTCGATCTGCCGTTGCTCTCCGGCTTTACGCTGACGGCGGCGCTTTTTCCCGTCCTGCGCGGCAGGAACTGGTGGCTGGTGGGCGGCATCGTTTATGCCGGCCTGAGCGGCATATCGCTCGCGGCCATCCGCGGTGATGAGCTGACCGGCTTCGTTTCCATCCTGTTCATTTTCGCTGTCGTCTGGTCGACGGATATCCTTGCCTACTTTGTCGGGCGCGCGATTGGCGGGCCGAAGCTTGCGCCGGCGATCTCGCCGGGCAAGACTTGGTCCGGGGCGATCGGCGGGGCCACGGCGGCGCTGATCGGCGGCGCGGCCGTATCTCTGGCCTATCACGGCCGCATCAGTGTGCTGGTGCTCGGGCTTGCGCTGATCCTCTCCATCTTCAGTCAGATCGGCGATCTCTTCGAATCCTTTGTGAAACGCCGTTTCCAGGTCAAGGATTCGAGCCATCTTATTCCGGGCCATGGCGGTTTCATGGACCGTGTTGACGGTCTTGTTTTCGCCTGCTTTACGGTATTCCTCATTGCTTTCGTGCATGCTGCGGCAACCGGCGACGTGCCCGGATCGGGCGGCGGTCTGCTGCCGGGCTTTTAAGCGGCGCGAAAGGTCACGACATAAAGGGCAGATTGTCATGAACACAGTAATGGCGGCGACCGGTTTTCTGACCGGCTATATCGTGCCCTTTATCCTGGTGCTTTCCCTGCTCGTTTTCGTCCATGAAATGGGCCACTATCTCGTCGGCCGCTGGAGCGGCATCCGCTCCACCGCCTTTTCCATCGGCTTTGGCCCCGAACTGATCGGTTTTACCGACCGGCATGGCACGCGATGGAAGATCTCCGCGATCCCGCTCGGCGGCTACGTCAAGTTTTTCGGTGACGAGGATGCGGCAAGCAAGCCCGACAGTTCCGGCCTGTCGCATATGTCGCTGGAGGAGAGGGCGCAGACGCTTGCCGGCGCGAAACTTTGGAAAAGGGCGGCAACGGTTGCCGCCGGTCCCATCGCCAACTTCCTTCTCGCGATTCTCATCTTCGCGGTTCTGTTCGGCGTTTATGGCCGGATGATCGCCGACCCGGTTGTGGCCGAGGTGCGTGAAAACAGTGCCGCCGCCGCCGCAGGCGTGCTTGCGGGCGACCGTCTGGTCGCGATCGATGGCGAAAAGGTCATGACCTTCGAGGATGTCCGCCGTTATGTCGGCATCCGTCCGGGCACGCCGATCACGGTGACTGTCGAAAGAGCAGGCGAGGAACTGAAGCTTCCCATGGTTCCGACCCGCACGGAAACCACCGACCAGTTTGGCAACAAGCTGGAAATGGGCATCATCGGCATCGTCACCGATCAGACCAGCGGCAATTTCCGCCATATCGAATATTCGCCGTCCGAGGCGCTGCTGGAGGGTGTGCGTGAGACGGGTCACGTCATCACCGGCACGTTCAACTATATCGGCAATCTCGTGACCGGCCGCATGAATGCCGATCAGCTGGGTGGTCCTGTCCGCGTCGCGCAGGCATCCGGCCAGATGGCGACACTCGGTATTTCCGCCGTCATTCAGCTTGCCGCCGTGCTTTCAGTGTCGATCGGACTGCTGAACCTGATGCCTGTCCCGGTTCTGGACGGCGGACATCTGGTGTTTTATGCCATCGAGGCCATCCGTGGCCGGCCGCTTGGCGCCGGCGCGCAGGAAGTGGCCTTCCGTATCGGCATGGCGATGATTTTGGGTCTTATGGTTTTTGCAACATGGAATGATATCAGCAGCTTGATTGGCTGAGGATAGTGTTTTAACGGTTTTGTTAGGGGCTTGTTTACCTTGTTTTTATGCCGAAGTGGCGAATGAGCCACTCTGGATCACGAAGTAAACAGAATTTAACGTTCTGACTTGCTTGTAGGGGAAAAGCAGGTAAAACGACGCACATGGCCGGAGTCGGGTTCCGCCCGCTGAGGGACAACGTAAAAAGGTAAGAATTGAAATGAAGGCTGGTTCAAGATTTTTGAACGCTGTGTCGGCGGTTGCGCTGTCTGCTGGTGTTTCTTCGGTTGTGGGCCTTGGCGTGCTTGCCTCTGCCGGCGTTGCACAGGCAGCCGTTATCAGCAGGATTGATGTTCGCGGGGCCGAACGGTCCGGTGCGGACGCCGTGCGTTCCAACATCACCATTGCGCCGGGTAAGAACTTTTCCAATTCGGACATCGATGAATCGGTGAAGCGTCTTTACGCCACCGGTTATTTCTCGAATGTCTCCATGCGCGTCTCCGGCAGCACGCTGGTCGTGACGGTCAACGAGAACCAGCTCGTCAATCAGGTGGTCTTCAACGGCAACCGCAAGATCAAGGACGACAAGCTCGCCGGTATCGTGCAGACGCAGCCGCTCGGCCCGTTCAATCAGGCAATCGTGACGGCGGATATCGCCCGCATCAAGGAAGCCTATTCCGCGATCGGCCGCAGCGACGTTGAAATTACCACGCAGACCGTGTCCGTTGGTCAGGGTCGGGTGAACATCGCTTTCGTCATCAACGAAGGTGAGCGCACCAAGATCGGCCGTATCGATTTCGTGGGCAACAATGCCTACAGCGACGGTCGTCTGGCCGCCGTCATCAACACCAAGAAGTCCAACATGCTGTCGTTCCTGACGCGTAAGGACGTTTACAACGAGGACAAGCTGCGCGCCGACGAAGAGGCGCTGCGCCAGTTCTATTACAACCGTGGTTATGCGGATTTCCGCGTCGTCTCCTCCGAGGCGGTGCTGGACGAATCCAAGAACGAATACAACATCTCCATCACGGTCGACGAAGGCCAGCGTTACAATTTCGGTAACGTTGCGGTCGAATCGACGGTTCCGGGTGTTGACGGTTCCGAGCTGCAGGGTCTGGTTGAGACCCGCCAGGGCGCAAACTACAGCGCCAAGGAAGTTCAGCAGAGCATGGAAGCGATTTCCAAGCGTGTTGCCGGCGAAGGTTATCCTTTTGCCCGGGTTACGCCGCGCGGCGACCGCGACATGTCCGGCAACACCATCGGTGTGACCTATATCGTCGACCAGGGCGAGCGCGCTTACGTCGAGCGCATCGAAATCCGCGGCAACACGCGTACGCGTGACTATGTCATCCGCCGCGAATTCGATATTTCCGAAGGCGATGCGTTCAACCAGACCGTCATCACGGCTGCAAAGCGCCGTCTTGAAGCGCTCGGTTACTTCTCCAAGGTCAATATCTCGACCGCCGGCGGCAGCGCGCCTGACCGCGTGGTGATCGTTGTCGACGTTGAAGACCAGTCGACGGGTTCGTTCGGTATCGGTGCGGGTTATTCGCAGAACGACGGCGTGCTGCTCGAAGCCTCCATCGAAGAAAAGAACTTCCTCGGTCGTGGCCAGTACATCCGTGTTGCCGCTGGTGCGGGCGAGGATGATGCCCGTAGCTACACGCTGTCCTTCACCGAGCCCTATTTCCTCGGCTATCGTCTTGCCGCAGGTTTCGATCTGTTCAAGAGCCAGAGCCGCAGCGAAGATTATTACGACTACGACGAGCAGGGCTTCACGCTGCGTGTGACCGCGCCGATTACTGAAGACCTTTCTACGACGTTCAAGTACACCTACAAGCAGATCAACTATGATGGCGAAGGTGATTGGCAGAACAACTCCAATCTTGCCGAGCCCTATCAGGATCTGATCAGAGGTGGTGACTGGACGCAGTCGATCATTTCGAACACCCTGAACTACAATACGCTCGACGACCGCAACATGCCGCGTGAAGGCTGGCAGGCTGCCCTGACGAACGAATTTGCTGGCCTCGGTGGTGATTCCGAATATTACAAGATTTACGCCAAGGCTCGTTTCTTCTACACGCTGTCTGACGAATACGATGTTATCGGCTCGCTTACCGGCCAGGCTGGTCACGTCATGCCGACGGGCGACAATCTTCTGGTCTTCGATCAGTTCAAGTTCGGTGGCCGTCAGGTTCGTGGCTTCAAGAACGACGGTATCGGCCCGCGCATCGGTTCCGACTCCATCGGCGGCACGACGTACTTCGCGGCTTCTGCTGAAGTATCGGCTCCGATGCCCGGCATTCCGGAAGATTTCGGCTTGCGTCTTGCTGGCTTCGTCGATGCCGGCACCATGTATGGCAACAAGGTGTCCACCACCCAGACTGTCAAGGATGACAACTCCATCCGCGCGTCCGCTGGTATCGGCGTAATGTGGGCTTCGCCCTTCGGCCCGATCCGTGTCGACTACGCCGTGCCGATCGCCAAGGAAGACTACGACGAGGAACAGCGTTTCCGGTTTGGCATGTCCAACACTTTCTGATATCGGCAGTCCAGAACTGCAACTTTGAACGTTCTGGAGTTTCCGGCTGATGGAATACAACGCCTTTTTTCCGCCCCACGAGGGACTGCGATTGAAAGATATCGCAGACCGTTTTGGGGCGGAACTGTCTGATGAGACGGCAGGAGAACGGATCATTCGGTCCGTTTCTCCAGTCTATCGGGCAAAACCCGATCAGCTCTGCTATATTCTTTCGCGCAAGAACCGCGATGAGCTGCAGACCTGCGATGCTGGCGCCGTCATTTGTGACGCGGCGCTTGTAGACATGCTTCCGTCCCACATCCCCGCCCTGATATCGAAAAATCCACATACGCTTTTTGCGCAGGTGGGTGCCTTGCTGCACCCTGCCGCCATGCGTCCGGGTCCGATAGCGCGGATGGAAGCCGAAATTTCTCATGCAGCGCATGTCGATCCATCCGCGAAGCTTGAGGCGGGTGTCGTCGTCGAGGCGCTTGCCGTGATTGGAGCCGGTGCCCATATCGGCGCTGGCACGCGGATCGGCCCCGGCGTCATCATCGGGCAGGATGTGCAGATCGGGCGTGATTGCACCATTGCCGGCGGCGCAAGCGTTCTTGCAGCGCTCATCGGCAATAATGTGATTATCCACAATGGCGCTCGCATCGGCCAGGACGGTTTCGGTTATGCGCCGGGTCCGCGCGGCATGCTGAAGATCGTGCAGATCGGCCGGGTCATCATTCAGGATAATGTCGAGATTGGCGCCAACACCACGGTCGACCGTGGCACCATGGATGATACTGTCATCGGCGAAGGCACCAAGATCGACAATCAGGTCCAGATCGGCCACAACGTTCGCATCGGCCGCCATTGCGGCATCGTCAGCAAGGTTGGCATTGCCGGCAGCACCCGCATCGGCGACGGTGTGATGATTGGCGGCGCGGCCGGCATCAATGGCCATATCAATATTGGCGACGGCGTGCAGATCGCGGCGATGAGCGGTGTTGTGGCGGACGTGCCGGCAGGCGCCCGTTATGGCGGAACGCCTGCTCGTCCAATGAAATATTTCCTGCGCGACATGGCCGAGATTCTGGCACGCGCTGAAGGGCGTGATAAAAAAACAGGAGAGAAAAACAATGACTGACGAAACGAAGACGCTCGGCGCGGCTGACATTCTGGAAGTCATGAAGCTTTTGCCGCATCGTTACCCATTCTTGTTGATCGACAAGATCATCGATATCGATGGTAACAATTCGGCGATCGGCATCAAGAACGTCACGGTCAACGAACCGCATTTCACCGGCCATTTCCCGGACCGGCCGATCATGCCGGGCGTTCTGATCGTCGAAGCCATGGCCCAGACGGCAGGTGCGATATGCGCTCGCAGTCAGGGTGAAGGCGGTCATCTGGTCTACTTCATGACGATCGACAATGCGCGTTTCCGCAAGCCCGTGATCCCCGGCGATCGTCTGGAAATCCACGTCGTCAAGCAGCGTCAGCGCGGCAATGTCTTTAAATTCCATTGCGAGGCGAAGGTGGACGGCGCTCTGGTGGCGGAGGCCGATGTCGGCGCCATGATGATCCCCGAGGATCAGCAATGAGCACAATTGCCGCCTCGGCCAGAATTCACCCGACCGCCGTCATCGAAGACGGCGCGGTGATCGGTGAAAACGTCGTCATTGGCGCGCTGAGCTATGTCGGCGCGAAAGTCAGGCTGCACGACGAGGTCCGACTGCACAATCACGCCGTTGTTTCCGGCCTGACCGTCATCGGTCGCGGCTCGGTCATCCATTCGATGGCGGTCATCGGCGGTACGCCGCAGGCGGTTCGCCACGACGGTTCGGAGACGACGCTCGAGATCGGTGAACGCTGCGTGATGCGCGAAGGCGTGACGATGAATGCCGGCAGCTCCGATGGCAGCGGCAAGACCATTGTCGGTGACGATAATCTGTTCCTTGCCAATTCGCATGTGGCGCATGATTGCCGTCTTGGCAGCCACATCATCCTGTCGAACAATGTGATGCTGGCGGGCCATGTCACCATTGAGGATCGCGCCATTCTGGGCGGTGGTTGCGCCGTGCACCAGTTCACCCGTATCGGCCGCCAGGCCTTCATCGGCGGACTTTCGGCGGTCAATTACGATGTCATTCCCTATGGCATGCTGAATGGCAATCCCGGCATTCTCGGCGGCCTCAATGTCGTCGGCATGACCCGCGCCGGTATCGAGCGCGCCGATATCCACAAGGTCAGGCGCGTCTACAAGGCGATTTTCGAGGCTGAGGGCACGATCCGAGGCAATGCGGCGGCCATCGACCGTAACGACTATCTGGATTGCCCGCAGGCGCTTGAAGTCATCGATTTCATCGGTGCGGATAGCGATCGCGCGATCTCTTCGCCCAACCGGGGCAAGTGAGCCGTGACAGGCGGCGGGCGTCTCGCCATTGTGGCCGGCAGCGGCCAGCTGCCGCTCTATGTGGCGGCCGCCGCCCGCGAGATGGGCGAAAACCCGTTCATTGTGCGGCTGCGCGATGATTCCAGCTTCGACTGGAGCGGTTTCGACAATGCCGTCATCAGTGTCGGGGATGTTGCCGGGCTTGGCCGGTTGCTGCGGGAGAACCGCGTAGACCGCGTCGTCCTTTCCGGCGGCGTGGCGCGGCGACCGGAGTGGCGCGAAATTCGCCCCACAATCGGCATCGTGCTGAAACTTCCCTCCATCGTTCGCACGCTGCTGTCGGGCGGCGACGACACCGTTCTGCAGATGGTCATCAAGATCATCGGCACGCTTGGCGCAAGGGTTATCGGTGCACACGAGATCGCACCCGGGCTGCTCGCCACCACCGGTGTTTTGGGCACTCAGAAACCCACCGACGAGGATTTTCGCGATATACGCAAGGCGGCCGACGCGGCGCTCGCGCTCGGCACGCTGGATGTGGGGCAGGGGGCGGTCTCTGTCGGTGGCCGCATCGTGGCCCTTGAGTGCGTCGAGGGCACGGATGCCATGCTGGCGCGTGTCGCGGCGCTGCGCGCTGAAGGTCGTATATCGCCCCGTCGCAGGGGAGTGCTGGTCAAGCTCTGCAAACCACAACAGGATGTGCGCGCCGACCTGCCGACAATCGGCATCGAAACCGTGGAAAACGCCCGAAAAGCCGGGTTGGCGGGTATTGCCGTCGAAGCCGGCCGGGCGCTTGTGCTCGATCGCGACGCGATGTTGAAAGCCGCCGATCAGGCGGGCATATTCGTCTGCGGCATCGATACGTCACTTGATGGAGACATGATTGGCGGGGATATAAGCGCATGACGGCGACATTAAAAATGGCGGTTATCGCCGGCGAGGTATCCGGCGATCTTCTCGGCGCGGATCTGATCCGCGCGCTCAAGGCCCGGTATGCCGGTCCGATCGAGCTGGTGGGTGTCGGCGGTGAGGCGCTGGAGGCGCAGGGGCTGGTGTCGCTGTTCGATTATTCCGAACTCTCCATCATGGGCTTCACGCAGGTCTTGAAAAAGCTGCCGAAGCTCATTGCGCGGATCAACCAGACCGCGCAGGCCATCGCGGCTGCGAAGCCTGATATTCTGCTGATCATCGACAGCCCGGATTTCACCCATCGCGTTGCGAAAAAAGTCCGCCGGCAATTGCCGCATCTGCCTGTTGTCAATTATGTCTGCCCCAGCGTCTGGGCCTGGAAGGAATATCGCGCCACCGCGATGCTGTCCTATGTCGATCACGTTCTGGCCCTGCTGCCCTTCGAGCCGGAAGCCATGCGCCGTCTCGGCGGCCCGCCGACGACCTTTGTCGGTCATCGCCTCAGCGTCGACCCCGATGTGCTCTCCGTACGACAGAAGCGCGCGGAACGCTCTCTTCCGGCCGATGGCCAGCCGAAGACCATTCTTCTGCTGCCGGGATCGCGCTCCACTGAAACGACGCGGTTGATGGAGCCGTTCCAGCAGGCGGCAAAGGCCTTTGTGGAACGCAACGGCCCGACCCGGTTCCTGCTGCCCACTGTGCCGCGCCAGGAAAACCGTATCCGCGAACTGGCCGCAACATGGCCGGAAGAAATCAGGCCGCAAATCGGCGCCGACCCTGCATTCAAGTGGAATGCCTTCGCGGAGGCCGATGCGGCAATCGCCGCCTCCGGAACCGTCATTCTGGAACTCGCACTCGCCGGCGTACCGACGATCTCGGTCTACAAGACCGACTGGATTTTCACCATGCTGAGCAAGCGGGTGAAAACCTGGACCGGCGCATTGCCAAACCTGATTGCCGACTATGCCGTCGTCCCGGAATATTTCAACGAGGTGGTACGGGCAGGTTCGATGCTGCGCTGGGCTGAGCGCCTGTCTCACGATACCATCGAGCGCCGGGCGATGCTGGAAGGTTATGCGCTGGTGCAACGGCGTTTGCAGACGGATGTGCCTCCTGGTGAAACCGGTGCGGCCATTCTTCTTGATATCCTGAAAAGCAAAAAATAGCCCTTCGGCAAAACCCCATTTCGCTGCGTCTTCAGCTGCCGGGACACCCATGTGCCGGCAATGATGCTGGCTGCCGTCCTGCCGCTCCTGCAGGCAGGCAAGGGATCGATTTTACTGCATTTGATCGTTGGAACGGCAGGCAGCTGACCATCGGGCGGTTCGCAACCCCGGAATTTTCGTCTGGCACACCGCTTGCTTTCAATCTTGTATGCAAGATAGCCATACATCCGAAAGCGCCCAGAGCGCGGTAGAAGACGCCATCATCTCCGGCATTTTATCCGCGCGCATCCGCCCGGGAACCCGCCTCAGCGAAAACCAGCTCGCCAGTCTTTTCAGCGTGTCGCGCACGCGCATTCGCGAGGCGATGATGCGGCTGGAGACGCGTGGCATCGTCACCGTCAGCCCGCGGCGGGGCTGGTTCGTGGTGGAGCCTTCCGCCGAAGAATCCATCAAGGTCTATGAGGCGCGTCGCATCATAGAATATGGGCTCTTGCGCAATCTTTCCGGCGTCAGCCAGGAAGGCATCGCCATCCTCGCCGATCATCTCGATGAGGAGAAGGCGGCGATTGCCAAAGGCGACCGCCAGCGCCTGACCTGCCTGATGGGTGATTTCCACATCCGCATCGCTGAAATCGCCGGCAACGACATCATCGTCGAAACGCTCCGCGACCTGACGGCGAGAACCATCCTCATCTCCATGCTCTATCAGTCCGATTTCCATGCGCAACAATCGCATGACGGACATTGCCGTATCTTTGAAGCGATCAAGGCTGCCGATTTTCATGGTGCCGCCGAACTCGCCATCCGCCATCTCGATGAAGTCGAAACCGGTCTCGATCTCACCCGCAGGCCGGATCCGCTCTACGAGCTTCGCCATTCCCTTTCACTTCAGCCTCTTTCCTCAAGCCCCAAGGAGTAATTTCCAATGATTTCCAGACGTTCATTGCTTGCCATCGCCGCGATTTCCGCAACGCTCGGTTTTTCGCCCGCAGCCTTTGCGGATGCGCTCGGTGATATCACCTCCCGCGGCACGATCCGCGTTGCCGTCCCGCAGGATTTCCCGCCCTTCGGCAGCGTCGGCACGGATATGGCTCCGCAGGGTTATGATATCGACGTCGCCAATCTGATCGGCGAAAAACTCGGCGTGAAGGTTGAACTCGTGCCGGTGACCAGCGCCAACCGCGTTCCCTATCTGCAGACCAACAAGGTCGATCTCGTCATTTCAAGCCTCGGCAAGAACCCGGACCGTGAAAAGGTCATCGACTTCTCCACCGCCTACGCGCCCTTCTTCAACGGCGTGTTCGCTCCGGATTCGGTTGCCGTCACCAAGGCGGAAGATTTGTCCGGCAAGACCATTGGCGTCACCCGCGGCGCCGTCGAGGATCTGGAGCTGACGAAGGTGGCGCCTGCCGATACGACCATCAAGCGTTATGAGGACAATAACGGCACGATCTCCGCCTTCCTCGCCGGGCAAGTGGAAGCCGTGGCCACGGGCAATGTCGTGGCCGCCGCCATTCTCGCCAAGAACCCGCCAAAGCGCCCCGAGCTGAAGTTCCTGATCAAGAATTCGCCCTGCTATATCGGCCTGAACAAGGAACAGCCGGCGTTGCTTGAAAAGGTCAACGCCATCATCGCCACCGCAAAGACCGATGGTTCGCTGAACACGATTGCGCAGAAATGGCTGAAAACCGACCTGCCTAAGGATCTCTGAGCAACCCGGAAAATGCGTGCGCCGGCCTGGCCTTGAGGCGAGACCGGCGCATGGTTTGTCCTCGCCGAAAGGAAGCATCGGGTGAAATACACATTCGATTTTGGATGGCTTCTCGAATATTATCCGCAGATAGCCAAGGGCATCGCCGTTACGCTGGAATTGATTGCCATTGGCGGCGTTCTCGGCATCGCACTCGGCATTGTCTGCGCCTGGGTGCGCGCACTCGGGCCCAAATGGCTGCGGCCGCCGGTCGCGACCTATGTGGAGCTCATTCGCAACACGCCATTCCTCATACAATTGTTTTTTATCTTTTTCGGCCTGCCGTCGCTTGGCCTGCAATTGTCGGAACTAAGTGCTGCCAACATCGCCATGGTGGTCAATCTCGGGGCCTATAGCTGCGAAATCATCCGCGCCGGTATTCAGGCGACGCCGAAGGGACAGTTCGAAGCGGGGGCAAGCCTTGCCATGACCCGTTTCGAAACCTTCCGGCATGTGGTGCTGGTGCCCTCACTGCAACGCATCTGGCCCGCTCTTTCGTCGCAGGTGGTGATCGTCATGCTCGGCTCGTCGGTCGTCTCACAGATCGCCGCCGAGGACCTGACCTTCGCGGCCAATTTTATCCAGTCGCGCACCTTCCGCGCCTTCGAAGCTTACATGGTCTCCACCGTCATTTATCTCGCGCTGGCCATTCTTCTGCGGCAGGTGCTTGTCGTGGGCGGTAACTTTATCTTTCCGCGCAGGAGTGTCCGATGATCGAATTCTCCACCTGGGATATTCTCAGAAACCTGCTGCTCGCCACGCGCTGGACCGTGCTGCTCTCGCTCGTGTCCTTTGCGGGTGGCGGCATGGTGGCGCTGCTTCTGTTGTTCATGCGCATTTCCCGGAAAAAATCGATGCGGGCTTTCGCGCGTTATTATGTCGAGCTTTTTCAGGGCACGCCGCTTTTGATGCAGCTCTTCATCGCTTTTTTCGGCCTCGGCCTGTTGGGCATCGACGTGCCGGCCTGGCTGGCTGCGGGCCTGACGCTGATATTGTGGGCGGCAGCCTTCCTGACTGAAATCTGGCGCGGCTGCGTCGAATCCGTCGCGAAAGGCCAATGGGAGGCATCGGCAAGCCTTGCCATGGGCCGCCTGCAGCAGATGCGTTATGTCATCCTGCCGCAGGCCATGCGGGTCGCCATTCCGCCGACCGTCGGTTTCTTCGTGCAGGTCATCAAGGGAACGGCCGTGACTTCGATCATCGGTTTCGTGGAACTGTCCAAGGCCGGCACGGTGGTCACCAACGCCACCTTCCAGCCCTTCACCGTTTATGGCCTCGTCGCCCTCATCTATTTCGCGCTGTGCTGGCCTCTGTCGAAGAGCAGCCAGATCCTCGAAAGGAAACTTAATGTCGCTCATCGAAATCACTGAAGTCCGTAAAAGCTATGGCAGTAACGAGGTTCTGAAGGGCATTAATCTCGATGTGGAGCCTGGTGAGGTCATCGCCATCATCGGCAAGAGCGGATCGGGCAAATCGACCTTGCTTCGCTGCATCAACGGGCTGGAGACGATTTCGGCCGGTTCCATCTCGGTTGCCGGCGCGCAGCTTCTCGAAGACGATCTGCATCTGAAAGCCCTGCGACTGAAGGTCGGCATGATCTTCCAGCAGTTCAACCTCTTCCCGCACCAGACCGTTGGCGGCAACGTCATGCTGTCGCAGACCGTGGTGAAGAAGACGCCGAAACCGGAGGCGGAGGCCGTTGCCCGCAAGATGCTGGAACGGGTCGGGCTGGCGCATAAGTTCGATGCCTATCCCGATGAATTGTCGGGCGGCCAGCAGCAGCGCGTCGCCATTGCGCGGGCGCTTGCCATGCAGCCGATCGCGCTGCTCTGCGACGAGATCACCTCGGCGCTCGATCCCGAACTGGTCGCGGAAGTGCTGGCTGTCGTTCGTGAACTCGCCGCCGAAGGCATGACGCTCCTGATGGTGACGCATGAGATGAAATTTGCGCGCGACGTCTGCTCCCGCGTCGTCTTCATGCATGAGGGCAGGGTGCATGAAATAGGCCCGCCGGAAGAGGTGTTCTCCAATCCCGCAACACCCGAACTCAAGCAGTTCCTGGGCGTTGCGGCGCGCCACTGAGAACCATTCGGATGTTCAACAAAATAGGCCGGCGGGTGAAAACCTGCCGGCCTTTGATCTTAGAGGGTTTCGCGGCTTAGCGCTTGGAAACCGGAACGTAGTCGCGCTTGCCGGCGCCCGTGTAGAGCTGGCGCGGACGGCCGATGCGCTGCTGCGGATCCTCGATCATTTCGTTCCACTGGGCGATCCAGCCGACGGTGCGGGCGAGAGCGAAGAGAACGGTGAACATGGTCGTGGGGAAGCCGAGCGCCTTCAGCGTGATGCCCGAATAGAAGTCGACATTCGGGTAAAGCTTCTTTTCGACGAAGTAGGGGTCGGAAAGGGCGATCTTTTCCAGTTCCAGCGCGACCTGCATGATCGGATCGTCGGAGTTGCCGGTGGCTTCCAGCACTTCGTACATCGTCTTTTGCATGATCTTGGCGCGCGGGTCGTAGTTCTTGTAGACGCGGTGGCCAAAGCCCATCAGGCGGAACGGGTCGTTCTTGTCCTTGGCGCGGGCGATATATTCCGGAATGCGGTCAACCGTGCCGATTTCGTTGAGCATGTTGAGCGCCGCTTCGTTGGCACCGCCGTGAGCCGGGCCCCAGAGGCAGGCGATGCCAGCCGCGATACAGGCGAACGGGTTCGCACCCGAGGAGCCGGCAAGACGCACCGTGGAGGTGGAGGCGTTCTGCTCGTGATCGGCATGCAGGATGAAGATGCGATCCATGGCGCGGGCCAGAACCGGATCGACCTTGTATTCCTCGCACGGCACGGCAAAGCACATGTGCAGGAAGTTGGAGGCGTAATCGAGATCGTTCTTCGGGTAAACGAAGGGCTGGCCGATATGGTATTTGTAGGCCATGGCGGCGATCGTCGGCATCTTGGCGATCATGCGCAGCGAAGCGACCATGCGCTGGTGCGGATCGGTGATGTCGGTCGAGTCGTGATAGAAGGCCGAGAGAGCGCCGACCGTGCCGCACATGACGGCCATCGGATGCGCATCGCGGCGATAGCCGGTGAAGAAGCGGCTCATCTGCTCATGCACCATGGTGTGGCGCGTGACGCGGGTGTCGAAATCCTTCTTCTGCGCGGCCGTCGGCAGTTCGCCGTAAAGCAGCAGGTAGCAGGTTTCAAGGAAATCGCCCTGTTCGGCAAGCTGCTCGATCGGGAATCCGCGATGCAAAAGAACGCCTTCGTCACCGTCAATATAGGTGATCTTGGATTCGCAGGAGGCCGTCGACGTGAAACCCGGGTCGTAGGTGAAGGAGCCCGTGTGTTTGTACAGCGTGCCGATATCGACGACGCTCGGCCCGATCGTGCCTTCCCTGACCGGGAGTTCGACCTGTTTATCGCCAAGTGTCACTGTAGCGCTTTTTTCCGTCATACTGATCCTCCGAAAACATGCGGGTGGGGGCGTTGAGACACGCCCCGCGGTTAAGCGTCTACCGATTAGCTATATGATCCTTGCGCCGATGCCAAGCTATTCGAAGGTCAAATTGTGCATTGCGGCAAACGCAATTACGCTGCCCGCGGCTTTATCGGCCACGGCAATTCAATCTCGGTCAACGCACCGTTAAAGGAAGGGATTGCAATCCTCCGCGCCTGCCTGCAAACCTGTTTCCGGTGCGGCAGGGGCGCGGCGCGGATTGCTTGATCAAGGGGAAAAACAGCATTTCGGATATGCCGAAACGATGCGGGGCACCTTGCCCGGCACGCATGAAATCCTGTTTCCCGTTTGTCGCACCGGCGATGTCGCTGCCCACGATCTGCCGGCTCCTGTTCCCCGGCGCGAGCTGAAGGCCGCCATCGTCGAAAAACTCGCCGCCTGTCTCGCCGAGGAGCGGGCATTCGGCCATGGTTTCCTGTTCATTCCCGTCATGATCGGCTGTGGCGCGATCCTGTGGTTTTCTCTGGATGTCACGCCATCGTCGTCCGTTCTGGCAATCGCATTCCTGCTTGCCGCCGGTCTGGCACTTTTTCGTCGATATGATACCGGCCTGTCGGCGGCGAGTTGCAGCATCGTCGCTTTTCTGTTGCTGGGCATGCTTCTGGCCGATCTCGAAACGAGGCGTGCCGGCACCGTGGTGCTGGATACACCCGTTACCACCACCATCACCGGTACGGTGACACGCCGGGAGGTCGATGCGCGCGGCGACTGGCGATATATGGTGAGACTTGCCGCGACGGAGGCGCCGAAACTGTCGCGCCCGCCGGAAAGGGTATCGCTGCTTGCGCGCGGCGGCGGTGAGCCGGTCGCACTTGGCGCCACCATTCGCGGCAAGGCGCGGCTTTCGCCGCCCTCCGGTCCGGCCCTGCCGGGGCTGAATGATTTCGCTTTCGCCTCCTACTTCAAAGGCGTGGGCGCGACGGGATTTTTCTACAAGCCACCCCGGATGGTAATGTCACCGAAAAGTGAGGTTGCGGCTGCGACAGGTTTGCTTGAATGGGCCGATATGCGCCTTTATGGCCTTCGCAGCGCCATTGCCGAACGCATCCGCGGCACGATTGGCGGCGATGCCGGCGCTTTTGCCGCCTCCATAGTCACCGATGAGAGACAGGCCATATCGGCCGGAACCATGGAGGCGCTGAGGCTTTCCGGCCTTGCGCATATCGTCGCCATATCCGGGCTCAACATGGCGCTGGCCGCCGGCATCTTCTTCGTCGGCCTTCGGCTGGGCTTCAGCCTGTTTCCCGCCTTTGCGCAGCGCTGGCCCGTCAAGAAGATTTCGGCTTTCGCCGCTCTCCTGATGACGCTCGCCTATTATCTGATTTCCGGTTTTGCCGTCTCTGCCGAACGCGCCTGGCTGATGATGTCGGTGATGCTGATCGCTGTCCTTTTCGATCAACCCTCGCTCAGCCTCCGGAATGTCGCGCTTTCCGCCTTGGTCATTCTTGCGCTTTCACCTTCGGAAATCATGGGGCCGAGTTTTCAGATGTCCTTTGCCGCGACCATCGCGCTGGTATCCGCCTATGCCTGGTGGAGCCGCCGGCGCAGCGATCACGAGCGGCTGTCGATCGGTCGCAGACCGGCATGGATGAGGGCAGGGGAAGCGGCAGGGGCCATCATCGGCGGCGTCATCGTCACATCGCTGATTGGCGGGCTTTCGACAGCGATCTATTCGGCCGAACATTTCCACCGTGTCACCACCTATGGACTGTTCGCCAATCTGGCCGCCATGCCGCTGATGTCGCTGGTCGTCATGCCTTTCGGTCTCGTCGCCATGCTGCTGATGCCCTTCGGGCTCGATGCCCCGTTCCTGAAGGTTATGGGATATGGCATGGCGCTTGTCATCGAGGTTGCGGGGGAGGTCGCGTCCTGGGGTGGCAGCGCTGCGACAGGTCGGCCGCATGGCTGGTTCATCGGCCTTGCTTCCTCCGGTTTCCTGCTGCTGACGCTGCTGCGCAGCCGGCTGGCCCTGCTTGGCATCCCGGTTCTGCTCGTCGCTTTCGGGCTGTCGGCGACCATGGCCTATCGCGATGCGCCCGACCTGCTCATTCACGAGGACGGTGAACTGGTCGCGCTGCTGGAGGACGGCAAGGTCTATACGACAAAGACACGGCCGCAGGGTTTCGTTTATGGCCAGTGGCAAAGAGCATTGCTCTTACCGGAACAGCCCGTGCCGCCGGCCATCGTCAAAACCGGGACGGCGCCGACCCGTGTGGCTTTCGCCGCAAGGCCGAAACTGACCTTGCAGGAGCTGAGCGCCGTTGCACGGCAGATGACGGCGGCCCTGAAAGATGCCGAGCCGGGTGTCTTCACCTGCGTGAGAGGCATATGGTGCGTGGCGCGCGCAGGCAGCGGCGAATGGATCGTCGTTCTTGAGGACGGCCGGTTTGCCGGAAAAGCCTGCGACATCGCCGATATAGTCGTTGTTTCCCGCAGAACCTCGTTTTCGCAGTGCCGCTCGGGAGCGCTGCTGCTCAACCGTGATATTCTGCGGCGTATCGGTTCGGTGGAAATGAACTTTGCCGGCAGCGAGCAGTCCGCGGTGGTCGGAAGGCTGCGCGCAGCCATCTCAGGGGTGGACAGGCCGTGGAGCGAACACCGCTATTATGACTGGAAGAGCGGCCGTTTCGAGCACGATGTACCCGAAAAGGTCCGGCAGCTGCTGGCGACGTCGCAGTGACCATCGCCAGCACAGGTCCTCAGGCCTTCAGGCGAAGATCGGCAGTCAACTCGCCAATACCGCCGATCTCTTCTTCATGCGCCGTATCGCGCCAGATTTCCTTCAATCCGGCCTCATACCATTCGCGCATGGCGGGCAGGGCGAGCAGCCGGTCGCAATAGGTTTTCGCGCCCGGTGAAAGATCGGCACCATAGGTCTGGAAACGGAATGCGACAGGGCAAAAGAAAGCGTCCACCGCCGTGAATTTCTGACCGGCAAGGTAGGGGCCGCCGAATTTTGTCAACCCTTCGCTCCACAGCGTATCGATGCGCTTGATATCGGCCGCAAGCCCGGCATCGCCGCCTTTCGGCTTGACCCGAATGCCGACCGACATCGGATAGAGATTGCGCAGCGAGGAAAAGCCGGCATGCATTTCGCTCGCAGCCGAACGCGACCATGCCCGGGCCTGCTTGTCGCTCGCCCAGATACCCTGATGTCTTTCCGCCAGATATTCGGCGATCGACAGCGATTCCCATATCGTCACTCCCTCGTCGACAAGGCAGGGCACCTTGCCCGTCGGCGAAAAGCTGGAGAAGGCGACGCCTTCGCCGAACGGAACGAGTTTCTCATCGAAGGCGATACCGAGCGTGCGCATCAGGACCCACGGCCGCAGCGACCATGAGGAATAGTTCTTGTTGGCGATATAAAGATCATACATGGCTTGTCTCCCGGATATGACGCGCATTTCTATACCTGTCGGAGCACTGTGGAATATCGAAAATAATCCATGGCACCCATAAACGCCTTTGATGAGTGGCGGCGGGCTGCTCAACGATAAATGTCACCATTTGGTGACGGATGGGCGTCAAGCCCATCACACGGGCCGGAACCTCGCGGCGTTACGGAAATTCCATGCGGATGACGCAGGGAACGCAACAGGCCGGGCTAAAATCGAAGCCGCAATATCATATGAAGACCGCAGCCGATGTTCAGCGATACGGAATGAAACCGCTCCCGGGATGAATGTGTCAGCCCGGCATCCACATAGTCAGCCAACGTGCGGAATTGCCGCCATCCTCAATGGATATCTCTTCACCTGGGCGATGTTCGCCCCGAGAAGATGGCGGCCTCTACGGATCAATGGTAACGGCGGATCAGTCCAACCAGTTTGCCCTGAATTTTCACCCGGTCCGGCCCGAATATGCGGGTCTCATAGGCAGGATTGGCCGCTTCCAGCGCGATGGAGGCGCCCTTGCGGCGGAAGCGCTTCAGCGTCGCTTCCTCGTCATCCACCAGCGCCACGACAATATCGCCGGGGCTGGCGGTATTGCCATTGCGGATGATGACGGTGTCACCATCGAAAATGCCGGCCTCGATCATCGAATCGCCCTTGACCTCGAGAGCGTAGTGTTCGCCCGAGCCCAGCATGTCCACCGGTACGGCCACATCATGGGTATTGTTCTGGATGGCGGAAATCGGAACGCCGGCAGCGATGCGGCCCATGACCGGCACGGTAACGGCTCCGCCGAGATCGTTGGCGGGCGCCTTGGGGGCAGGGGCCGGTTCCGGCGCTTTTGGCTTGCCGAGACTGCCTTCGATGACGCTCGGTGAAAAGCCGCGCTGCGGCCGTGCACCCGGCGTATAGGCCTCAGGCAACTTGATCACTTCCAGCGCTCGCGCCCTATTCGGTAGCCGGCGAATGAAACCGCGCTCTTCGAGGGCGGTGATCAGCCGGTGGATGCCGGATTTGGAGGCGAGATCGAGTGCGTCCTTCATTTCATCGAAGGAGGGCGGCACGCCGGACTCTTTCATTCGTTCATGAATGAAGAGAAGCAATTCCTGCTGTTTGCGCGTGAGCATGAGGAAAACACCCTTGAGAATCGTAGTGGAGGTCGCGAAACAAATACAGAACGAACACTATATGTTCCATATGTGTTCCGCAATCCCCTAAAATTTCGTGAAGCTGCCATCTGTTGTTTTGATGATTTGCCTGAAAGCACGCAATTGTGCTTTTCTGCCGCCGGGACTGTTCCGGTGTCGCCTTGCCGGACCCGACAGCAGGAAGCAGGAAAATGACGAAACCCTATCGCGTCGACCATCTCGTACTGCCCGTCGAGCGTCTCGACGTCGCCGCCAGTCGCCTTGCAAACCTTGGGTTTACGGTCGCGCCGACGGCTCTCCATCCGTTCGGCACACACAATGCCTGCGTTTTTTTCTCCGACGGCACCTATCTGGAGCCGCTCGCAATTGCTGACCCGGCTAAATATAACGCCTCGATTGGCGGAGGAGATGTGTTCACCGGGCGGGATCATGCCTTTCGGAAACACGCCGGAGGGGAGGGGGTTTCCGCTCTCGTCGCTGCAACCGAAGACGCCCTTGGGGATCACGACCGATTCGTGGCGTCCGGTCTGACGGCCGGTAATGTCTTTGAATTTTCGCGTCCGGTCAAAATGCCGGACGGTTCGCAGAGCGAGGCAGCCTTCCGGCTGGCTTTTGCTGCGAGCGGTTCCGCTGCGGATTTCTTCCTGTTCAGCTGCCAGCGGCTGCAGGCCCTGCCGGGCGACCGCTCGGCGCTGGAGCGCCATGCCAATGGCGTGTCCGGTCTCAGCGAGATCGTCCTGTTTGTCGGTGATGATCCGAATGCCGCACGCCTGATAGAGACGGTTTTTGGCTGCGGCGGCAAAATATCACCGGACGGTGATGTGGTTTTCGCAACCGGCAATGCGTGCATAAGATTGACTGAGAAGCCAGTCTTCAATGGATATGCGCTGAATGTTGCCGGGCAGGGTGATGCTGGACTGCGCGGCGCGGGCATCGTCCTTTCCGTCGGCGATCTTGCCGTGACAGCGGCGGCGCTTGCTGCTAATGGCGTGTTCTGCATGGAAACGGGCGGCCGTCTGGTGGTGCCCGCAGCACCCGGCCAGGGCGTTGCCTTCGCCTTCGAGGAAAAATAATGAGCGTTACGAACAATCTCAAAGTCATTGCCGGCGACGGCGCCAGCAAAGTTTCTTTCTCCAACAGCGAGCGCTTTTCGCTGATTGCCGGCCCGTGCCAGATGGAAAGCCGCGAACATGCATTCATGATCGCCGGCGTCCTGAAGGAGCTTTGTGACAAACTTGGAATCGGGCTTGTCTATAAATCCTCCTTCGACAAGGCGAACCGTACCTCGCTTTCCGGCAAGCGCGGCATCGGCCTTGAGAACGCCATGCAGGTCTTCGCCGATCTCAAGAAGGAGTTCGGTTTTCCTGTCCTGACCGACATTCACACCGAAGAACAATGCGCCATCGTTTCCGAAGTGGTGGATGTCTTGCAGATCCCGGCCTTTCTCAGCCGTCAGACCGATCTTCTCGTTGCCGCCGCGAAAACCGGCCGCGTCATCAATGTCAAGAAGGGTCAGTTTCTGGCCCCCTGGGACATGAAGAATGTTCTGGCCAAGCTGAACGACAGCGGTAATCCGAATGTGCTTCTGTGCGAGCGTGGGGCCTCCTTCGGTTACAATACGCTGGTCTCCGACATGCGCTCACTGCCGATCATGGCCTCGCTTGGTGCGCCCGTCGTCTTCGACGCCACCCATTCCGTGCAGCAGCCGGGCGGGCAGGGCGGTTCCACCGGTGGCCAGCGCGAATTCGTCGAGACGCTGGCGCGCGCGGCCGTGGCCGTCGGCGTGGCCGGCCTCTTCATCGAGACCCATGAGGACCCGGACAATGCGCCTTCCGACGGTCCCAACATGGTTCACCTGAAGGACATGCCGAAACTGCTCGAAAAGCTCCTGGCCTTCGACACCATCACCAAAGCCTGAAGAACCGGCGCGGTTCGTGCCAATCGATTTTAAATGGCGGGCGCTCCGTTTCTGCCGCCCGCCGTCATTGTAATTTCTTCGCCATCGTCTAAGACAGGCGACGGAAAATATCTGTTCCATTCCCAAGGGAGAGACCATGACTGCCATTACCGATATCATCGCGCGCGAAATCCTCGACAGCCGCGGCAACCCGACCGTTGAAGTCGATGTTTATCTCGAAGACGGCTCCATGGGCCGCGCCGCCGTTCCTTCGGGCGCCTCCACCGGTGCGCATGAAGCGGTTGAGCTGCGCGATGGCGGCAAGCGTTATCTCGGCAAGGGCGTGGAAAAGGCGGTCGAAGCCGTCAATACGGAAATCTTCGACGCCATCGGCGGTTTCGATGCCGAGAACCAGATTCAGATCGACCAGACGATGATCGCGCTTGACGGTACGCCGAACAAGTCGCGCATCGGCGCCAACGCCATTCTCGGCGTATCGCTTGCCGTCGCCAAGGCTGCGGCTGAAGCTTCCGGCCTGCCGCTTTACCGTTATGTCGGCGGCCCGAACGCGCATCTGCTGCCGGTTCCGATGATGAACATCATCAATGGCGGCGCCCATGCCGACAACCCGATCGACTTTCAGGAATTCATGATCCTGCCGGTCGGCGCGGAGAACATCCGCGAAGCCGTGCGCATGGGTTCTGAAGTGTTCCATACGCTGAAGAAAGAGCTGTCCGCTCAGGGCCACAACACCAATGTCGGTGATGAGGGCGGTTTCGCACCGGGTCTCGAAAGCGCGCCGGCAGCGCTCGATTTCATCATGAAGTCGATCGAAAAGGCTGGCTATCGTCCGGGCGAGGACATGTATGTCGGCCTCGACTGTGCATCGACCGAATTCTTCAAGAACGGCAAATACGTTCTCGAAGGTGAAGGCCGTACGCTGGAATCCGGCGCAATGGCTGAATACCTCGCGGAGCTCGTTGCCAAGTACCCGATCATCTCCATCGAAGACGGCATGGCTGAAGACGACTGGGACGGCTGGAAGGCGCTCACCGATCTGATCGGCAATAAGTGCCAGCTGGTCGGCGACGACCTCTTCGTCACCAACTCCGCTCGCCTTCGCGATGGTATCAAGATGGGTGTCGCAAACTCCATCCTCGTCAAGGTCAACCAGATCGGTTCGCTTTCTGAAACGCTGGACGCAGTCGAAACGGCGCACAAGGCCGGCTACACCGCCGTCATGTCGCACCGTTCGGGCGAAACGGAAGATTCCACCATCGCCGACCTCGCGGTTGCCACGAACTGCGGTCAGATCAAGACCGGTTCGCTCGCCCGTTCCGACCGGCTCGCGAAATACAACCAGCTGATCCGCATCGAGGAAATGCTGGGTCCGCAGGCTGCCTACGCTGGCCGTTCCATTCTGCGCGGATAATTCGCGTCTGGTTTTACGATGCAGCCCGCCGCTTTGGCGGGCTCATTTCAGGGGTGAGCGGTATCATCCGCACTCCGTCACCCCGGACTTGATCCGGGGTCCAGCGTGATCAAGTCCTTGATCGCGGGAGACTCTTTCACGGCGCAGACGCGCCGTGGCTGGATGCCGGATCAAGTCCGGCATGACGAGGTTTCTTCTGGCGTCGTCACCGTTCTAAGCCCGCCTCCCTGCGGGCTTTTTCATGCCCATTTGCCGATTGGAATTTAAGGTCAACGGATAGTTAAACAATCCGGCTTAGTCTTCAGACTCACGTTATGCGTTTTAAGGCTTCTCTGCGGCATGTGGACCAGACATCATAAAAAGAGACGATTCGGCCGTTTGATCGTTCCGGCCATCACGATCGCTTTTCTTTCCTATTTCGGGTATCATTCCATCCATGGCGACTTCGGCCTTCAGGCGACGGAGCGGCTGGAGCGCCAGCGTCTTGCCCGCACTGCGGAGCTTGCAAAGCTGACGCAGGCGCGCACGGCACTGGAACGGCAGGTGGAATTGTTGAGTGACGGTTCGCTGGAGCGGGACATGATCGATGAGATTTCCCGTTACCAGCTGAATATGTCGCGTACGGACGAAATCGTCATCATGAACACATATTTCTAATTAACCGAAATCAGGTTAATTTAACATTTGTGATTTATTCACAGCATCTTAGCGTGAATATGTGCCATGCGTTTAAAGCATTGCTGCATGGCATTTTCTTGCATATGGTACGCGCCACTCTATCCATTCAAACGGCAACTCAGGGAGGGATGAATGGCGCCGCGAAAACCAGCGACCGTATCCGGCCGCAAGACAACGGCAAAGTCCGCAACCGAATTCACCGGCAAGAACAGCCCGGACTTCTCGAAGGAAGAAGAGCTTCACGCCTATCGTGAAATGCTTCTGATCCGCCGTTTCGAAGAAAAGGCCGGCCAGCTCTATGGCATGGGCTTCATCGGTGGTTTCTGTCACCTCTATATCGGTCAGGAAGCTGTCGTCGTCGGCATGCAGATGTCGCAGAAGGAAGGTGATCAGGTCATCACCGCTTACCGCGACCACGGCCATATGCTCGCACTCGGCATGAGCGCCCGCGGCGTCATGGCCGAATTGACCGGCCGCAAGGGCGGTCTGTCGAAGGGCAAGGGCGGCTCGATGCACATGTTCTCCAAGGAGAAACATTTCTACGGCGGCCACGGCATCGTCGGTGCGCAGGTCTCGCTCGGCACCGGTCTTGCCTTCGCCAACCGCTATCGCGGCAACGACAATGTCTCCGTGACCTATTTCGGTGACGGCGCCGCCAACCAGGGCCAGGTCTACGAGAGCTTCAACATGGCTGCTCTCTGGAAACTGCCAATCATCTATATCGTTGAAAACAATCGTTATGCGATGGGCACCTCGACCGCCCGCGCCACCGCCCAGTCGAACTACTCGCTGCGCGGCCAGTCCTTCGGCATCCCCGGCATCCAGGTGGATGGTATGGATGTGCGCGCCGTCAAGGCCGCCGCCGATCAGGCGCTGGAACATTGCCGTTCCGGCAAGGGTCCGATCATTCTGGAAATGCTGACCTACCGTTATCGCGGTCACTCCATGTCCGACCCGGCGAAATACCGTTCCAAGGACGAAGTGCAGAAGATGCGCTCCGAACATGACCCGATCGAGCAGGTCAAGGCACGGCTTCTGGAGCAGGGCTGGGCAAGCGAAGACGAATTGAAGGCCATCGACAAGGATGTCCGCGATATCGTCGCCGACAGCGCCGACTTCGCCCAGAACGACCCCGAGCCGGATGCATCCGAGCTCTACACCGACATTCTGCTCTGATCGGGAAAGGGAAAACCATGCCTGTAGAAATTCTTATGCCCGCCCTTTCCCCGACCATGGAGGAAGGCACGCTTTCCAAATGGCTTAAACAGGAAGGCGACAAGGTCACCTCCGGCGACGTGATTGCCGAGATCGAAACCGACAAGGCGACCATGGAAGTGGAAGCCGTGGATGAAGGCGTCATCGGCAAGCTGCTGATCGATGCCGGCACTGAAGGCGTCAAGGTCAATACGCCGATTGCCGTGCTTATTCAGGAAGGCGAAAGCGCCGACGACATTTCCGCTTCCGCGCCGAAGGCTGAAGCCGCAAATTCCGGTTCTGATGCCGCCGGCGGCAAGACCCGTGAAGCGACCGAGGAGCCGAGCGCTGCCAAGGAAGCCGCCAAGGTTCCTGCAGCCCCGAAGATCGAAGTCGCCGCCGATCCGGATATTCCCGAAGGCACGGAAATGGTGATGACGACGGTGCGTGAAGCGCTGCGCGACGCCATGGCCGAAGAAATGCGCGCCGACGAAAAAGTTTTCGTCATGGGTGAAGAAGTCGCCGAATATCAGGGCGCCTACAAGATCACGCAAGGGTTGCTGCAGGAATTCGGCGAGCGCCGCGTCATCGACACCCCGATCACCGAGCATGGTTTTGCCGGTATCGGCGTCGGCGCGGCCATGACTGGCCTGCGACCCATCGTCGAATTCATGACCTTCAACTTCGCCATGCAGGCGATCGACCAGATCGTCAACTCGGCGGCCAAGACGCTTTATATGTCGGGTGGCCAGATGGGCGCTCCGATGGTGTTCCGCGGTCCCTCGGGCGCTGCTGCCCGCGTCGGTGCACAGCATTCGCAATGTTACGCCGCATGGTACAGCCATATTCCGGGCCTCAAGGTCGTCATGCCCTATACGGCAGCCGACGCTAAGGGCCTGCTCAAGGCGGCCATCCGCGATCCGAACCCGGTCATTTTCCTGGAAAATGAAATTCTCTACGGCCAGAGCTTCGAAGTGCCGAAGCTCGATGATTTCGTGCTGCCGATCGGCAAGGCACGCATTCACCGCAAGGGCAAGGATGCGACCATCGTTTCCTTCGGCATCGGCATGACCTACGCGATCAAGGCGGTTGCGGAACTCGAAAAGCTCGGCATCGATGTCGAACTGATCGACCTGCGCACCATTCGTCCGATGGATCTGCCCACGGTTATCGAATCGGTCAAGAAGACCGGCCGTCTGGTCACGGTGGAGGAAGGCTTCCCGCAGTCATCGGTCGGTGACTTCATTGCCAACCAGGTCATGCGCGCCGCTTTCGATTATCTCGATGCGCCGATCCTGACGATCGCCGGCAAGGATGTTCCGATGCCTTACGCGGCAAACCTCGAAAAGCTGGCTCTGCCGAACGTCGATGAAGTCGTTCAGGCCGTCAAAACCGTCTGCTACAAGTAAGGGGAGGCGTTTCGATGCCGATAAACATCACCATGCCTGCCCTTTCCCCGACGATGGAAGAGGGCAATCTGGCCAAGTGGCTGGTCAAGGAAGGCGACAAGGTCGCACCCGGTGACGTGATCGCCGAGATCGAGACCGACAAGGCGACCATGGAAGTGGAAGCCGTGGACGAAGGCACGGTTGCCAAGCTGGTCGTTCCGGCCGGCACCGAAGCCGTCAAGGTCAACGCCCTGATCGCCATCCTCGCCGCCGATGGCGAGGATGTGGCCGAGGCGGCAAAGGGCGGCGCTGCCGCTCCCGCCAAGGCCGAGGCTCCGAAGCAGGAAGCTGCAAAGGCCGAAGCGCCGAAGGAAGAATCTGCCCCGGCCAAGGCTGAAAAGCCGGCCGCCGATCAGGCTGCCGCATCTTCCACGCCGGCTCCGGTCGCAAAGTCCGGCGAGCGCATCTTCGCTTCGCCGCTTGCTCGCCGTCTCGCCAAGGAAGCCGGTCTCGACCTCTCGGCCGTTTCCGGTTCCGGCCCGCATGGCCGTATCGTCAAGACCGACGTGGAAAAGGCTGCCGCTTCCGGTGGTGCGAAGGCCGCACCAGCTGCTGCTGCATCCGCAGGCGCACCGGCTCCGGCTCTCGCCAAAGGTCAGTCGGACGAAGCCGTCCTCAAGCTGTTCGAACAGGGCTCCTACGAGCTTGTGCCGCATGACGGCATGCGCAAGGTCATCGCCAAGCGTCTGGTTGAATCCAAGCAGACGGTTCCGCACTTCTACGTCTCCGTGGATTGCGAACTGGACACGCTTCTGGCGCTGCGCGCCCAGCTCAACGCTGCCGCTCCCGAAAAGGACGGCAAGCCCGCTTACAAGCTGTCGGTCAACGACATGGTCATCAAGGCGCTGGCTCTTGCCCTGCGTGATGTGCCTGACGCCAACGTCTCCTGGACGGAAAGCGCCATGGTCAAGCACAAGCACTCGGATGTCGGCGTTGCCGTTTCCATCCCGGGTGGCCTGATCACGCCGATCATCCGCAAGGCGGAAGAAAAGTCGCTCTCCACCATCTCCAACGAGATGAAGGACTACGGCAAGCGCGCGAAAGAGCGCAAGCTGAAGCCCGAGGAGTATCAGGGCGGCACGACCGCCGTGTCCAACATGGGCATGATGGGCGTCAAGAGCTTTTCCGCCGTTATCAACCCGCCGCATGCCACCATCCTGGCGGTCGGCGCGGGCGAACAGCGGGCTGTCGTGAAGAACGGCGAGATCAAGATCGCCAACGTCATGACGGTCACGCTCTCCACCGACCACCGCTGCGTCGATGGCGCGCTCGGAGCCGAGCTGATCGGCGCCTTCAAGCGCTACATCGAAAACCCGATGGGCATGCTGGTTTGATCGGAGCGTGACATGGTGAAGTCGGTCCTCTGCTTTGGCGATTCCCTGACCTGGGGCTCGAATGCGGAAACGGGTGGCCGGCACAGCCATGACGATCTTTGGCCGAGCGTCTTGCAAAAGGCGCTCGGGCCTGACGTGCATGTGATCCACGAAGGGCTGGGCGGTCGCACCACCGCCTATGACGACCACACCGCCGATTGTGACCGCAATGGCGCCCGATTGCTGCCGACGCTGCTGCACAGCCACGCGCCGCTGGATCTGGTCATCATCATGCTCGGCACCAACGACATGAAACCGGCGATCCATGGTTCGGCCATTGTCGCCATGAAGGGTGTCGAGCGACTGGTGAAACTCACGCGCAACCACGTCTGGCAGGTGCCGGACTGGGAAGCGCCTGACGTTCTGATCGTCGCGCCGCCACAATTATGCGAAACGGCCAATCCGTTCATGGGCGCGATCTTTCGTGATGCTATCGATGAATCGGCGATGCTGGCTTCCGTTTACCGGGACCTTGCCGACGACCTCGATTGCGGATTTTTCGATGCCGGGTCTGTTGCCCGAACGACGCCGGTGGACGGCGTTCATCTCGATGCTGAAAACACGCGGGCCATCGGGCGCGGGCTGGAGCCCGTTGTCCGCATGATGCTCGGACTTTGACACTCATTCTCGTTTCGGAGCGGTTTGCCGTCATCCGAATAAGACAAGGCAGGATTTCCAATGGCTCAATCTTATGACGTCATCATCATCGGTTCGGGACCGGGCGGTTATATTGCCGCGATCCGCGCAGCCCAGCTCGGCATGAAGGTTGCCGTTGTCGAGCGCGAGCACCTTGCCGGCATCTGCTCCAACTGGGGCTGCATTCCCACCAAGGCCCTGCTGCGCACCGCCGATGTCATGCACACCGCCACTCATGCCAAGGATTACGGCCTGACGCTGGAAGGCTCGATCAAGCCGGACGTGAAGGCAATCGTCGCCCGCTCGCGCGGCATTGCCGCTCGCATGAACAACGGCGTCGGTTTCCTGTTCAAGAAGAACAAGGTCGATATCATCTGGGGTGAAGCCAGGATCACCAAGCCGGGTGAGATCGTCGTTGGCAAATCCACCAAGCCGGTGGTTCAGCCGCAGGGTCCGGTTCCGAAGAACACGCTGGGCGAGGGCACTTACACCGCCAAGCACATCATCGTCGCCACCGGCGCCCGCCCGCGCGCGCTGCCCGGCATAGAGCCGGATGGCAAGCTGATCTGGACATATTTCGAGGCGATGAAGCCGGAAGAGCTGCCGAAGTCGCTGCTGGTCATGGGCTCGGGCGCGATTGGCATCGAATTCGCCAGCTTCTACCGCACCATGGGCGTTGACGTCACCGTCGTCGAAATCATGAGCCAGGTCATGCCGGTCGAAGATGCGGAAATCTCCGCCTTCGCCAAGAAGCAGCTGGAAAAGCAGGGCATCAAGATTCATCTGGAAACCAAGGTTTCCAAGGTCGAGAAGGCTGCAAACTCCGTCACTGCGACGCTGGAGAAGAAGGACGGTTCTTCCGAGAAGATCACCGCCGACCGGATGATTTCCGCCGTTGGCGTCGTGGCGAATGTCGAAGGCATCGGCCTTGAGGCCGTTGGCGTGAAGACCGATCGCGGCTTCATCGTCATCGACGGTTACGGCAAGACCAACGTGCCTGGCATCTATGCCATCGGCGATGTTGCCGGCCCGCCACTGCTCGCCCACAAGGCCGAGCATGAGGCCGTCATCTGCGTCGAAAAGATCGCCGGTCTGCCGAATGTTCACCCGATGGACAAGCTCAAGATCCCCGGCTGCACCTATTGCAACCCGCAGGTCGCCTCGGTCGGCCTCACCGAAGCCAAGGCGAAGGAACAGGGCCGCGACATCCGCGTCGGCCGCTTCTCCTTTGCGGCAAACGGCAAGGCGGTCGCTCTTGGCGAAGATCAGGGCATGGTCAAGACCATCTTCGACAAGAAGACCGGTGAGCTGCTTGGCGCGCATATGGTTGGCGCGGAAGTCACCGAACTCATTCAGGGCTTCGTCGTTGCCATGAATCTCGAGACGACCGAGGAAGATTTGATGCACACGATCTTCCCGCATCCGACCATTTCGGAATCGATGAAGGAAAGCGTGCTCGACGCCTATGGGCGTGTGCTGAACGCATAAGTGCCGCGTGATGCCCGGCATTGTCTAACCTTGCCGGGTGTCCCATATGTCTCAACGCCGGTTCCTCAAGGGAACTGTTCTTCAGGGAGCGTGGGAATGGAAAGTGTAGGCTGGATTGCAGCAATCATCATCGGCGGTCTCGCCGGCTGGCTTGCGGGCAAGCTCATGGACATGCGCTTCGGCATCTTCATGAACATCATTCTCGGCATTGTCGGCTCGGTTGTCGCCGTCGCCGTCCTTCGCACCCTTGATGTCTTCGTGCAGGACAGCAGGCTCGGTTATTTCGTCACGTCTTTCCTCGGCGCCAGCCTTTTGCTGTTCCTGGCAAAGCTGGTACGGCGCTGAAAATGCTTCGTGACCGGAAAGGGCTTACGCTTTTTCTGGAATTGTTCTAAAGCATCCGGCCAACAGGTGTTTAGATCGCCACAGGCGATGGAAGCAGGTTTTAAATGGTCACTATTCTCGACAGAACGTCGTCCGACGAAAAGCGCATCCGCCACCCGGAAAAGGCGCATCGGCCCGATACCGAGGTCATGCGCAAGCCGGAATGGATCCGCGTCAAGGCGCCGACCTCCAAGGGCTATCACGAGACGCGCGAACTGGTGCGCAGCCACAAGCTGGTAACGGTGTGCGAGGAAGCCGGCTGTCCGAATATCGGCGAATGCTGGGACAAGAAACACGCGACCTTCATGATCATGGGTGAAATCTGCACCCGCGCCTGCGCCTTCTGCAACGTCGCGACCGGCAAGCCCAATCCGCTTGACATGGACGAGCCTGAGAATGTCGCCAAGGCCGTCAAGCAGATGGGCCTTTCCCACGTCGTCATCACCTCGGTGGACCGCGACGATCTCGCCGATGGCGGTGCTGAACATTTCGAGAAGGTCATCTGGGCGATCCGTGCTGCGTCTCCGACGACGACCATCGAAATCCTGACCCCTGACTTCCTGAAGAAGCCCGGTGCGCTGGAACGGGTCGTCGCCGCCAAGCCCGATGTCTTCAATCACAATATGGAAACCGTTCCAGGCAATTATCTGACGGTCCGGCCCGGTGCGCGCTATTTCCATTCCGTGCGCCTCCTGCAGCGCGTCAAGGAACTGGACCCCACCATGTTCACCAAGTCGGGCATCATGGTTGGCCTCGGTGAAGAGCGTAACGAAGTGCTGCAGCTGATGGACGATCTGCGCAGCGCCGACGTGGACTTCCTGACTATCGGCCAGTACCTGCAGCCGACCCGCAAGCACCACAAGGTCGAGGCCTTCGTGACGCCGGAAGAGTTCAAGTCCTACGAAACGGTCGCCTATACCAAGGGCTTCCTGATGGTGTCCTCCAGCCCGCTGACCCGTTCTTCCCACCATGCCGGCGACGATTTTGAGCGCCTGCGTGCAGCCCGCGAGAAGAAGCTGCTGGCGGCTGCGGAGTAAGTAGGCGTTAGGACGATTGGATTGCGCCTACGTGGTGCAATCTACCTACTCCGTCATTCCGGCCTTGAGCCGGAATCCAGCCATCGCGGCTCTCGCGCGGCTGGGAGAGTCTTTTCAGCCCAAGGACTTGGGCTGGCTGGATACCGGCTCAGGGCCGGTATGACGGAAGAAGAATGTCCAGAAAGCCCCAGCATCCCATTTAGGCCACAACCTTCTCAGGCCGGTGCGCCCGCATGCACAGCACGACGCTCAGTACCACGGAACATATTGCCACGACCTCAATAAGTGTTGGGCCGCGTCCTTCCCAGATAAAGCCGTAAAGCAGCGCAAACAGCGTTTCGAACAGGATCATCTGTCCGACCAGGGTGAGTGGCAGCAGGCGGCTCATGCGGTTCCAGAAGGCATTGCCGAGAATGGAGGCGGTGAAACCGAGCCCGGCGGCGATGGCGGTGAAATGCAGCCAGTCTCCCGTGCTATGGCTTTCCCCACCAAATCCGAAGGCCGGAATGGCGAGCAGCAGCGCAAGCCCGCCGGTTACGACACCCGTCATCATGTTCCAGTCATCGGCGCTTACATCGTGAAGACGCGACAGCCAGCGGGCATTGCCGACAGCAAAGGCCGTCCATGAGGCCAGCGCGCCGAGAGCACAGGCAAGCCCGATGATACGGGACACATCCAGCCCGGCATCGTTTTCCGTCAGCGACTGCCAGGAAATGCCGATAATGCCGATGGCACCGAAGGCAAGCGACGGCCACAGCCGCTTCAGCGACACCGCGCCGTGATCGCGGCTGCCGATGATGGTGACGGCGACGGGCAGGAAGCCGATGATGATGGAGGTGAAAGCAACACCGCTCAGCTTCACCGCCGTTGATATGAAGACATAATAGGCGATATTGCCGATCATGCTTAGCCAGCCGAGCGCGAACCATTCCCGCGCGCCGAAATGGGCTGACACGCGTCTCAGCCGCGGTCCGATAATGATGAGGGAAATTAGCCCGTAGGTGAGATAACGTGCCGTAGACAGTTGCAGGGCCGAAAAATCCGGCACCAGTTTTGGGGCGAGAAAGATACCCCCCCACAGTGCACCCGCCAGCATGCCGTAAAAAACACCGAGACCTGTTCTGTTGTTCATGTCATGTCACATCCGCATTCGCATTTGCCCGCGATGTGCCACAGCACTTTGTGGCTGTCTTGACAAAAACTCCTGAGGATTTGTCCGCCGCTATGATTGGGGGGGGTAGGGGGTTGTGCGTTCACAGTGGATCGAGGTGCGTGTGGCTTTACCCCCCTCTGCCCTGCCGGGCATCTCCCCCTCAAGGGGGGAGATCAGCAGGAGGCGCTACCGCCACTTCATTCGCAAACGTCGAAAGAGGCGAGACGCAGCCGCTTGTCGATCTCCCCCCTTGAGGGGGAGATGCCCGGCAGGGCAGAGGGGGGTAAAGCCACACGCACCCCACGCCCACTATGACCGCACAACCTCCTGAAAGCTCAAATCTAATGAATGCCGCGGTTCCGGCGATAGGTGGCCGGCGTTTCACCCACCGCATTGCGCATGGCGCGGGTCAGCGCCGTCTGGTCGGAAAAACCGGCCCTGAGCGCGATTTCCGCAATCGGCAGGCTGGATTTGCTGAGGAGTGTGCAAACCTTGTCCATGCGCAGACCAGTAAGCCAACGGTGAGGCGGGAGACCGAATTCTTCGAGAAACAACGCGTGCAGGCGGCTGTCGCTGATCGTCACGCAGGCCGCCAGCATCTCGATCGTCCAGGGAAAGAATGGCTCCGCCCTGACGACCGCACTGAGTTTGCGCAGGCGTTGGCGGATATCGGCTTTTTCAGTCGCGAGACTATCCACCAGCAGTGGCGCCCAGATCGCGGCGACATCGTCGCGCCGCCCGTCCGTTCCGATGAGGTCGCGCATATAGGCGATCAATTGCCGTGTGTCCGGGGCAATATCGAGAAACGGCACGCGGGCGAATCTCTCCAGCGTCTGTTCGGAAACAGCACTTTCATCGATATCGACCACCAGCGAGTGATTGCTTGCCGTCGCTTCCTGTGTATGCGGTGCATCGCGGTGGATGAAGACACCACGTCCGGTCGACAGTTCATCCTGCCGCCCCGCCACATCGATCCGCAGGCGGCCAGAGACCGGAAGAACGATCTGCACGAAACCGTGCCGCTCTTTCGGTCTTTCCTGCCTGTAGGTTCTGATATCGGCCGATGCGGATGTCATGACGCTGTCGTTTCCATTGTGCAAAGAAATGGCCGCCTCGAAAAAGCGGCCAGTTTCATCGTTTGATTATGACATCGTCTTGAAGATTGGGCCAGCCGGCTTTATCGCTCAGCTATACGAAACGGCAATTAACAGTCTTCCTTGGCGGTCGATTCGCCGCGTTTGCGCTTGCGCAGAACCGGCTTGTTCTCTCTCGCCTCGCATTTTGCAACGTCAATAAGGTAGGCAAGCACGGGCATGCCGTTCATCGATGCGAGTTGCTTGGCGGATTCGAGAAGGTTGATGATGTTGGAAAAATCGTCCATCGGCTCACTCAGTGGCTCAAAGCGGTTATGTGTCGGGTCTGAACCCAAAGATGAATGCGCGTGGGGAAATCGGGAGTGCCCGGCGCGTTTGCATCCAATGGGTGTAATATTAGTCGCAAATAAATAGCAATCCCTGCGACGGGGTTGCAATAGTCAATTTTCCGTAACTGCCATGCGCAACGACAATACCCGCCTGGGTGCGGATATCCTTGCCGCAGGCAATCTCCCCGGTCATGACGAGGTTATGCGATGCCGAACTATCTTGAGACAGTGGAAGATGCCGCGACGATCGTCGCCGGGGCGCAACGCATCATGGTCGTCGGCTGTTCCGGCGGCGGCAAGTCGACGCTCTCGCAAAAGCTCGCAAGCAAATTTGGGCTTCGTTATATCTCCATGGACCGTGAAATTTTCTGGCTGCCCGGCTGGCAGGCGCGCCCGCGCGAGGAGCAGCGGCAGAGGATAGCCGCCATCATCACCGAAGAGCGCTGGCTGATGGACGGCAGCAATCCATCCTCGTTCGACATGCGACTGCCGCGGTCCCACATCGTTCTCTGGGTGCGCATGCCGCGCTGGCTCTGCCTGTGGGGTGCCGTCAGCCGGGCGATCAGGGGGTATGGCAAGGCGAGGCCGGAAATGGCGGAGGGATGCCCCGAACGGATAGACGTCGATTTCCTGCGCTATATCTGGAACTTCGAACGGCGTCATGCTCCGCTTTTCGAGCAGAATTTTGCGCTTTATGGCGGCGATGTGCCTGTATTCCAGCTGAAAAGCCGAAAACAGTTTCGCCACCTTCTTGATCTTCTTGTTGCCGGGGATTAACTGCCGCTTATGCCACAGTTCGAAACGCATCGCCTCGTTAAACACTCGCCAGACCGCATGTACGACCTCGTCGCCGATGTGGAAAAATATCCGCAGTTTTTGCCGCTTTGCGAGGCGCTCATTGTCCGCTCGCGCAAGGAACGCGATGGCAAGGTGCTGCTGGTGGCGGATATGACGGTGGGCTACAAGGCCATTCGCGAGACCTTCACCACGCAGGTGCTGCTGAACCCGGCCGAGCGCGCCATCGATGTGAAATATATCGATGGGCCGTTCAAATATCTCGACAATCGCTGGCGTTTCGAAGAATCGGAAGATGGCGGTTCGGCCATTCATTTCTTCATCGATTATGAATTTAAAAGCCGCCTGCTCGGCGCCGTCATGGGGTCGATGTTCGACCGGGCTTTCCGCATGTTTGCGGAAGCCTTCGAGACCCGCGCCGATAAAATTTACGCCGACCCGGCCTGATTGAGGGTAATCAGCATCTCAAGTGCGGTTCTGACGGTCGCAAGCCGGATTTCCGTGCGGCCGATCTCGCCGTAACGCATTTCATGATGCAGGATTTTACCGCCGCGCGCCTTGGCGGCCAGATGCACCAGGCCAACGGGTTTGTCGGCGGAACCGCCGCCCGGACCGGCAATGCCGGTCACGGCCACGGCAAAATCCGCGCGTGAGCGGAACAGCGCGCCATGCGCCATCTGCAGCGCCGTCTGCCGGGATACCGCGCCGAATGTGGCAAGCGTGCCAGTGCCAACCCCCAGCATGTCCATCTTGGCTTCGTTCGTATAGGTGACGAAACCACGGTCGACGACGGCGGAGGAGCCGGCAATCTCCGTCAGGGCACCGGCGATCAGGCCGCCCGTGCAGCTTTCGGCGGTCGAGACCATGACGCCACGGGCGGTGAAATCAGAGATGATCCGCCGCGCCAGTTCTTCTATGTCTGCGGGAAAGAGGCTCATAACGGTCTGCCCCTGTAAACGACGGTAGCGGTGGCGATTGCCGCGATACCCTCACGGCGGCCGACGAAGCCGATCGTCTCATTGGTCGTCGCCTTCACCGAGCAGCGCTCCAGCGCAATCCCGAGCATGTCGGAGAGCGCTTCGCGCATGGCCTGCCGGTGCGGACCGATGCGTGGCGCCTCGGCGATCAGTGAGACATCGGCATTCATGATCGTGCCGCCATTGTCACGCACCACCTTGGCCGCATGTTCGAGGAAGATGCGCGAGGCCGCCCCCTTCCATTGCGGATCGGAAGGCGGGAAGTGATCGCCGATATCGCCGGCGCCACAGGTGGCGAGCAGCGCATCCGTCAGCGCATGCAAAGCCACATCCGCATCCGAATGACCTTTGAGTTTCTGGTCGTGTTCGATGAAGACGCCGCAGAGTGTCACACCGTCTCCGGCCTCCAGCTGGTGCACGTCGTAGCCATTGCCGGTACGCACGTCGGGCAATGCGTGAGAGAGCTTTTCATCGGCCATGGCGATATCCCGCTTGAGAGTGAGTTTCACGTTGTCGACCGAACCTTCGGTCAGTGTCACCGGCAGTCCCGCCCATTCGGCAATCGACGCATCATCGGTAAAATCGGACTTTCCCGAGGCGGCAGCGGCGCGATGCGCTGCGAGAATGTCATCATAAGCGAAGCTCTGCGGGGTCTGCGCGGCATAAAGTCCCTGACGGGAAACTGTCTCCACGACGCGGTCATCCGAACCGCGTTTCAACGTGTCGGTAACGGGCAGGGCAGGCAGAACGCCCCGAGCGCCCTCCGCGTGCAGCGCCACGATACGCTCCAGCATGTCCGTGGCGACGAAAGGCCGCACGGCGTCATGGATCATCACATGGGTGAGATCGCGGGAGGAGAGCGCCTCAAGCCCCGCCAGCACCGATTGCTGGCGTGTCGCGCCGCCCGTCACCGTGACGATCCGCTCACCGGCATCAAGCCGCTCAAGGATCGGCGACAGCAGTGCTGCATCGTCGGCATGGCTGACGATCACGATGGGGCAGGCGCTGACCCAGCCCAGAAAGGTCGATACCGTGTGCTCGATGACGGCTCTGCCGCCGATCGGGCGATATTGTTTCGGCCCTTCCTCGGGGGAGCCTGCCCTTTCGCCGCGCCCGGCGGCGACGATGACGATGCCGAGTTTCATAGTACTTTCCTGCATTGGTCATATGCTTTGCGCGCAACCCTTAACGGTTGACAGTCCTGCTCTAGCGTTTCAAAACCCGGATGGCCAGCCCGATAAGACGCGCATTTACCCTGCACGCCGCAGGATCGTCCGGCATGGCATGTCCCGAACCTGCACAATTTGCCACCGACCGCAAAACAGGCAGGCAGCCGCGCAGCAAATAAAAGATGCAACCCTCTAAAAGTGCTTGGCAACTGCGCAAACACTGTCTAAAAATAATGCAAATAACCCTTCTGCATGAAAGATCATCAGTTGCCCCTTCCGCAGTTGTCAGAACCGTTTAGCATCGGCTCAGTCACGATCCGTAATCGTGCCGTGCTGGCGCCCATGTCGGGCGTGACGGATCTGCCGTTCCGACAGCTCGCCTGGCGTTATGGCGCTGGCCTTGTTGTCACGGAAATGGTGGCAAGCCGTGAACTCGTCGCCAACCGCGGGGAATCCTGGGCGCGGCTGAAAAATGCCGGCATGGTTCCGCATATGGTGCAGCTTGCCGGGCGCGAGGCGCATTTCATGGCCGAGGCAGCGAAGATCGCGGCCGATAACGGCGCGGGAATCATCGATATCAACATGGGTTGTCCGGCCAAGAAGGTGACGGGGGGCTACTCCGGTTCGGCGTTGATGCGCGATCCCGATCATGCGCTCTCTCTGATCGAGGCGACCGTCAAAGCGGTTGATGTGCCCGTGACGCTGAAGATGCGGCTCGGCTGGGACGAAAACACCATCAACGCGCCCGAAATTGCCCGCCGCGCCGAAGCGGCAGGGGTTCAGCTCATCACCATTCACGGCCGCACCCGTATGCAGTTTTACGAGGGACGGGCGGACTGGAACGCCATCCGCGCCGTTCGCGAGGTAATTTCCGTGCCGCTGATCGCCAATGGCGATATCGAGACCGCAGAAGATGCACGGGAAATTCTCCGCCGTTCAGATGCGGATGCCGTCATGGTCGGGCGTGGCGCGCAGGGGCAACCCTGGCTGCCGGCTGTGCTGGCCGGGCACGCCGCCCCGCAACACGCCGAGATCGCTGGTATTGCCGTCGAGCATTACGAGATGATGCTGGAATTTTACGGAAGGGAAGCCGGTCTCCGGCATGCCCGCAAACATCTGGGCTGGTATCTCGACCGTTTCGCGATTGAGAGCGTCACGCCTGACAAGGCTAAAATCATGACATCGCGTGACACGGGGGAGGTGGCTGATCTGCTGCGCTCCGCCCTTAGCGAAAATGCGGGCGAAGACGCCGCAAGGAAGGCCGCATGAGCGCTGACAAACACAGCCCGGCAGATGGAAACCCGCTTGCCATGGCGGTTCTGAACGCGGTGCAGAACCCCGTTATTCTGGTGGACGCCGAAGGTTTCATCGCCTTCGCCAATTGGGAAGCTGAAGCCTTTTTCGGAGCGAGCGCCTCCCATCTCGCGCGCTACCGCGTTTCCACCTTCATTCCCTTCGGCAGCCCGTTGCTCGCACTGATCGATCAGGTGCGGGAGCGCCGCGCGCCGGTCAACGAATACCGCGTCGATCTGAGTTCGCCGCGTCTTGGCCAGGACAAGCTGGTCGATCTTTATGTCGCGCCCGTTGTCAGTGAACCGGGATCGGTGGTCGTCGTCTTCCAGGAAAGGTCGATGGCCGACAAGATCGACCGGCAACTGACCCATCGCGCCGCCGCCCGTTCCGTCACGGGCCTTGCCTCGATGCTCGCGCACGAGATCAAGAACCCGCTGTCCGGCATTCGTGGCGCCGCCCAGCTGCTGGAGACTTCGGTTGCCGATGAAGACCGGGCGCTGACGCGGCTGATCTGCGACGAGACCGACCGCATCGTTTCGCTGGTCGACCGCATGGAGGTGTTTTCCGACGAGCGGCCGGTGGACCGCATGCCGGTCAATATCCACTCCGTGCTCGATCATGTGAAGGCCATCGCCAAGGCCGGCTTTGCCCGCAATATCAAGATTTCGGAAAATTACGACCCGTCGCTGCCGCCGGTTTATGCCAATCGCGACCAGCTGGTGCAGGTCTTCCTCAATCTGGTGAAGAATGCGGCGGAAGCCGTGGGCAACCAGCCGGATGGCGAGATCATCCTCACCACCGCCTATCGTCCCGGCATGCGGCTTTCGGTTGCCGGCAGCCGCGAGCGTATCTCGCTGCCGCTCGAATTCTGCGTGCATGACAACGGTCCGGGCGTTCCGGCCGATCTCCTGCCGCATCTTTTCGATCCCTTCATTACCACCAAGACGAATGGTTCGGGCCTCGGGCTGGCGCTTGTCGCCAAGCTGATCGGCGCCCATGGCGGCATTGTCGAATGCGACAGCCAGAACCACCGCACGACTTTCCGCGTATTGATGCCCGTCTCGCCGGAAGTGGCGCTCGACGACAGCACTTTGCCGAACACGACAGGAAATGACCTATGACAGCTACGATCCTCGTCGCCGATGATGATGCCGCAATCCGCACGGTGCTGAACCAGGCGCTGAGCCGCGCCGGTTACGACGTGCGCATCACCTCCAATGCCGCAACGCTCTGGCGCTGGGTTTCGGCAGGTGAGGGCGATCTTGTCGTGACCGATGTCGTGATGCCCGATGAAAACGCCTTCGATCTGCTGCCGCGCATAAAGAAAGCCCGCCCGGACCTGCCGGTTCTGGTCATGAGTGCGCAGAACACCTTCATGACGGCCATCAAGGCCTCGGAAAAAGGCGCTTACGATTACCTGCCGAAGCCCTTCGATCTGACGGAACTGATCGCCATCATCGGTCGCGCCCTGTCGGAGCCGAAGCGCAAGCCGGCCAAGCTCGATGACGACATGCAGGACGGCATGCCGCTCGTTGGCCGCTCGGCGGCGATGCAGGAAATCTACCGCGTTCTCGCCCGCCTGATGCAGACCGACCTGACGCTGATGATAACGGGCGAATCCGGTACGGGTAAGGAACTGGTGGCCCGCGCGCTGCATGATTACGGCAAACGCCGCAACGGCCCCTTCGTCGCCATCAACATGGCGGCAATTCCGCGTGACCTGATCGAATCCGAACTCTTCGGCCATGAGAAGGGTGCCTTCACCGGCGCGCAGAACCGCTCCACCGGCCGTTTCGAACAGGCCGAGGGCGGCACGCTGTTCCTCGATGAAATTGGCGACATGCCGATGGATGCGCAGACGCGCCTGCTGCGCGTGTTGCAGCAGGGCGAATATACGACGGTGGGCGGTCGCACGCCTATCCGTACCGATGTCCGCATCGTCGCTGCCACCAACAAGGACCTGAAACAGTCGATCAATCAGGGCCTGTTCCGCGAAGACCTTTATTATCGCCTGAACGTCGTGCCGCTGCGCCTGCCGCCGCTGCGTGATCGCGCCGAGGATATTCCCGATCTGGTGCGCCATTTCATCCAGCAGGGTGAAAAAGAAGGTCTTGAGGGCAAGCGTTTCGAGAGCGAAGCTCTTGAGGTCATGAAGGCCTATGCCTGGCCGGGCAACGTGCGCGAGCTGGAAAACCTGATCCGCCGCCTGATGGCGCTTTATCCGCAGGAAGTCATCACCCGCGAGATCATCGAGCAGGAACTGCAGTCGGATGTTCCCGACAGCCCGCTCGACAAGATGGCGGTTCGCACCGGTTCGCTCACCATTTCGCAGGCGGTCGAGGAAAACATGCGGGATTATTTCGCCAGCTTCGGCGATGGCCTGCCGCCGCCCGGCCTTTACGACCGTGTGCTGCGTGAACTCGAATACCCGCTGATTCTCGCCGCCCTGACGGCGACGCGCGGCAACCAGATCAAGGCTGCCGATCTTCTTGGCCTGAACCGCAATACGCTGCGCAAGAAAATCCGCGAGCTTGGCGTTTCCGTCTATCGCAGCTCCCGCCCCACGTGAGAATGTTGACAAGGTCGCATTTGTCGTTGCATTTTCGCCACATTGTGTTGCTTGGAAAACACTAGGAAGGAAGGGATTCGCCAATATGCGGTGAGTCTCGCCTGACTTCATGATTGTGGCGCTGGCTGGCCAGCGATTGGGAGTAGTGCATGCGGAAACCCGCCGCCGAAAACGCCGTTGCCGACGAAGCAGCGGGAATGGTGGTTGCCGATCGCAGGATGTCTTTCGCTTTGCCGGGGCTTGTGCTCGCTGGCGTCGCGCTTGTCTGTGCCATCATTACCCTCTTCGTGCTGCTGGGCGTGACGCCGATCGCACCGACATCGAATGTCGTCATCGCTTCGGTGGTCATCAATTCGATCTTCGTGATCGGCCTGATCTTTCTCATTGGCCGGGAAATCAACCGCCTGCTGAAAGCGCGCAAAAAGGGCAGGGCGGCCGCACGCCTGCACGTGCGCATTGTCGTGCTTTTCTCCATCGTGGCTATCACGCCCGCCGTGCTTGTCGCCATCTTCGCCAGCCTGACGCTGAATGTCGGCCTCGACCGCTGGTTCTCGATCCGAACCCAGTCGATCGTCGATTCCTCCAGCAATATCGCCCAGGCCTATATGATGGAGAATGCCGGTTATCTTCAGGGCCAGACCCTGTCTATGGCCACCGACCTCGACCGTAATCGCGCGCTTTTTTATCTCGACCGTACCGGCTTCGTCGATCTGATGACCCGTCAGGCCAAGGGGCGCGGCCTGCTTGGCGCGTTTCTGGTGCAGGAGGATGGCGACGCCGTCGCGCAGGCCGATATCAAGACGGAAAAACCGCTTCCCGCCATTCCGCATGACGCGCTGGAAAAGGCCGCCGCCGGCCAGCCGACGCTGATCCCGCCGGGGATCACCAACCTCGTTGGCGCCATCATCAAGCTCGAAGGCATCAGCGGTACCTTCCTTTACACCGTGCGCGCCGTTGATCCCAAGGTGATGGGCGCGATGCGGCTGATGGAGGAGAACCGCGCCGAATACAAGGCGATGGAGGCGGGCCGTGCGCCGCTGCAGATCGCCTTTGCCATCCTCTATCTCGGCTTTGCGCTGATCGTGCTTCTCGCCGCCATCTGGACGGCAATCGCGGTGGCCGACCGTATCGTGCGGCCGATCCGCCTGCTCATCAGTGCCGCAGACAGTGTCGCCACCGGCAACATGCATGTGCTGGTTCCCGTCCGCGCCGTCGATGGCGATGTCGGGCGCCTGTCGCGTACCTTCAACAAGATGGTCTCGGAACTGCGCAGCCAGCAGGAGCAGATCATCGAGGCCAAGGATGATATCGACGATCGCCGCCGCTTCATCGAAGCCGTGCTGTCAGGTGTCACCGCCGCCGTCATCGGCGTCGACGAGAACCGCAGGATCACCATCGTCAACCCATCCGGCGAAGAGTTCCTGGCGCTGAATTCCGAGCAGCTCATCGGCGCGCAGCTGTCGGAGATCGCGCCGGAAATCGAACAGGTCGTGACCGAGGCCAACACCTGGGCGCGTGGCAACTTCCGCAAGCAGATCAACATCATGCGACGCGGCAAGGAACGGACGCTGAATGTGCAGGTGACCCGTGAGGATGCCCGCGACAGCCGCGACAGCTACGTCATCACCCTCGATGACATCACCGACCTCGTCATTGCCCAGCGCTCGACGGCATGGTCGGATGTGGCGCGCCGCATCGCGCATGAAATCAAGAACCCGTTGACACCGATCCAGCTTTCCGCCGAGCGCATCAAGCGCCGTTTCGGCAAGCAGATCGACGAGAGCGACCGCGCCGTTTTCGATCAGTGTACGGACACCATCGTCCGGCAGGTCGGTGATATCGGCCGGATGGTGGATGAATTCTCGGCCTTTGCGCGTATGCCCAAGCCGACGAAGGAAAAGTCGGATCTGCGCGCGATCCTGAAGGATGCGGCGTTCCTGCGCGAAATCAGCGCCGCCGACACCAGGTTCACGACGGAGCTGGGCGATATCCCGCTGGAGGGCATGTTCGATGCCCGCATGCTGGGGCAGGCCTTCGGCAATCTCATCAAGAATGCGACCGAAGCGATCGAGGCGGTGGAAGGCGAAAAGCGGCCGGGCATGATCCTGGTACGCGCCTCCTTCGACGAGGCCAACTCCCGTTTTGTCGCTGATATCATCGACAATGGCCGCGGCCTTCCCGTCGAGAACCGTCACCGCATTCTCGAACCATACATGACGATGCGGGACAAGGGCACGGGCCTTGGTCTGGCCATCGTCAAGAAGATCATCGAAGAGCATGGCGGGTATCTGGAACTCCACGATGCCCCGCCTGAGTTCGATCACGGCCACGGCGCCATGATCAGAGTGCTGCTGCCCTATATCGAGGCGGTCGGCGGCGAAAATAACAAGGAAGCAGCATATGGCGTCTGATATTCTGGTCGTGGATGACGAGGCGGACATTCGCGAAATCGTAGCGGGCATCTTGTCCGATGAAGGCCATGAGACGCGCATGGCGTTCGACAGTGACAGCGCGCTGGCCGCCATCTCGGAGCGTGTGCCGCGCCTGATCTTTCTCGACATCTGGATGCAGGGCTCGAAGCTCGACGGTCTGGCGCTGCTTGACGAGATCAAGAGCCGCCATCCCGAAATCCCTGTCGTCATGATTTCCGGTCACGGCAATATCGAAACCGCCGTCAACGCCATCAAGCGCGGCGCCTTCGATTTCATCGAAAAGCCGTTCAAGGCCGACCGCCTGATCCTGATAGCCGAGCGGGCGCTGGAAAACTCCAAGCTGAAGCGCGAGGTTCAGGAGCTCAAGAAACGCACCGGTGACGCGGTTGAACTCGTCGGCGCCTCGCTTGCGGTGTCGCAGCTTCGCCAGACCATCGACAGGGTTGCGCCTACCAACAGCCGCATCATGATCCTCGGCCCCTCCGGTTCCGGCAAGGAACTCGTGGCCCGCATGGTGCACAAGAAGTCCTCGCGTGCGAGCGGCCCCTTCGTGGCGCTCAATGCCGCGACGATCACGCCGGACCGCATGGAAATCGCGCTCTTTGGAACGGAAGGCTTGCCGGGGCAGCCACGCAAGGTGGGCGCGCTGGAAGAAGCTCATCGCGGCGTTCTCTACCTCGATGAAGTCGGCGAAATGCCGCGCGAGACGCAGAACAAGATCCTGCGCGTGCTGGTCGACCAGCAGTTCGAGCGCGTCGGTGGCGGCAAGCGGGTGAAGGTGGATGTGCGCATCATTTCCTCGACCGCCCATCACCTCGAAAGCCTGATCGCCGAAGGCCAGTTCCGCGAGGACCTCTACCACCGTCTGGCCGTCGTGCCGGTGAAGGTGCCGGCGCTCTCCGAACGGCGCGAGGATATTCCCTTCCTCGTCGACATGTTCATGCGCCAGATTTCCGAGCAGGCCGGCATTCGCCCGCGCAAGATCGGTGACGACGCTATGGCCGTTCTCCAGACGCATGACTGGCCGGGCAATATCCGCCAGTTGCGCAACAATATCGAGCGGCTGATGATCCTTGCCCGTCCCGAAGGCGGCGAGGCGCCGATCTCGGCCGACATGCTGCCATCGGATATTGGCGACATGCTGCCGAAGATTTCGGCGCAGGGCGACCAGCACATCATGACCCTGCCGCTGCGCGAAGCCCGTGAAATGTTCGAGCGGGATTATCTGGTGGCCCAGATCAACCGTTTCGGCGGCAATATTTCACGGACGGCGGAATTTGTTGGCATGGAAAGATCGGCGCTGCATCGCAAACTGAAATCTCTCGGCGTATAAGGAACGAAGGCCAGGTCGCCGTAACAGATATTCCGTCAGAGAGACAGCATGAGAGTCATCATTTGCGGCGCAGGGCAGGTGGGTTACGGCATCGCCGAACAATTGTCGCGCGAGGATAACGAAGTATCTGTCATCGATACGGCCGCACCGCTGATCACCGCCATCACCGAGACGCTGGATGTGCGCGGATACGTTGGCCATGGCGCGCATCCGGACATGCTGGCCAAGGCCGGTGCGGACCAGGCCGACATGATCATTGCCGTGACGCTGCATGACGAAATCAACATCGTCGCCTGCGAGGTGGCGCACGCCTTGTTCAGCGTTCCCACCAAGATTGCCCGCATCCGCGACCAGAGCTATCTGAGGCCGGAATATGCCGATCTCTTCAGCCGCGAGAACATGTCCATCGACGTGACGATTTCGCCGGAAGTGGAAGTCGGAAAGATGGTGCTCAGGCGCATCGCCTTTCCGGGCGCCACCGATGTCGTGCGTTTTGCGGACGACACGATCTTCATGCTGGCCATCGAATGCATGGAGGACTGCCCGGTCATCAATACGCCGCTGCAGCAGCTTTCCAATCTCTTTCCTGACCTCATCGCCACGGTCGTCGGCGTCTATCGCGACGGCATTCTCAAGGTGGCGCATTCCTCCGAGCAGTTGCGGGTCGGCGATCTTGCCTATGTCATCTGCCAGCGCCAGCACGCCCGTCGCACCTTGAGCCTCTTCGGTCATGAAGAGCAGGAGGCGCAGCGCATCGTCATAGCGGGCGCCGGCAATATCGGTCATTTCGTCGCGCACAAGATCGAGGAGATGCAGCCGAAGACCCGGGTGAAGATCGTCGAAGCGGATCGCGACAGGGCTGTTGCCGCATCGGAACAGCTCAGCAACACCATCGTTCTGCACGGTTCGGCACTCGATCAGAAAATTCTCATGCAGGCGGATATTCAGGACGCGGACCTGATCGTCACGCTCACCAATAACGATCAGACCAATATTCTGGCTGCGGTGATGGCCAAACAGCTCGGTTGCAAGTCCAACCTTGCGCTGCTGAACAGTTCGTCCTTCCACGATGTTGCGGCTTCGCTCGGTCTCGATGCCTATATCAACCCCCGTGCCGTCACCATCTCCCGCGTGCTCCAGCATGTGCGCAAGGGCCGCATCCGCTCGGTATACGCCGTCCAGCGCGGCTCGGCGGAGGTTATCGAGGCGGAAGCGCTGGAAACATCGCCGCTGGTCGGCCAGTCCTTCCGCGACATCGATATGCCCGACGGTGTGCGCATTGGCGCGATTTATCGCGATGGCGTGGTGATCCGCCCGGACGGCAGCACGAAAATCAAGGCGAAGGACCGTGTCGTGCTGTTTGCGTCTGCGGATGCGGTGCGCGACGTGGAACAGCTTTTCCGGGTTTCGATACAATATTTCTGACTGTTTCGAATCGAAAAAGCGGGTCAATACTCGTACTCATTCGGCTGTTTTGACCGTTGCGGAACAGGACACGATTTGATACCAGAGTTGCAGGCTGGCCAAGCGGGGGATGTGACTTGGCCGGTTGATTATTGATTGATTATTTTCCGGTATCCCTGCCGGCAAAAAAGAAAGAAGCGGCGCTATGGCGGAACGTTCTCAAAACCTTCAGGATCTTTTCCTCAATACCGTTCGTAAGCAGAAGATTTCGCTCACGATTTTCCTGATCAACGGCGTCAAGCTGACGGGCGTTGTTACCTCCTTCGACAATTTCTGCGTGCTTTTGCGCCGTGATGGTCATTCGCAGCTGGTCTACAAGCATGCGATCTCCACCATCATGCCCGGCCAGCCGATGCAGATGTTCGAAAGCGAAGAAGGCGCGGCCTGATCAGGCTCCCTCCGGCGGTATATTCGATATAAGCTGACCCGGACCGGAACGTTTCCGGTTCTGTCAGGTTAAATTCAATGGCCGTCCGTGTGGATGCGGTTGGCCGAAATGTTCTTTCTGGATAAGGCCAAGCCCCATTTCGACACGCGACACCTCGAACGAATCGATCATTCCGGAGCAGGAAAAGCACCGCGACGACATGCGCGCTGTGGTGCTCGTGCCCGTCCTCAAGCAGCCGCGTGAAACGCGCGATGCGGCCGCCGCCCCGGCCGCGCCCGGCCGTTCGGTCGAGGCCAAGCTCGAGGAAGCCAAGGGTCTGGCGCTCGCCATCGATCTGGAAGTAACGCAGGGTCTGATCGTTTCCGTCAACCAGCCGCGGCCGGCAACGCTGTTTGGAACCGGCAAGATCGAGGAAATCGGCCATCTTCTCGATGAAACCGATTCCGGTCTCGTCATCGTCGATCATCCGCTGACCCCGGTGCAGCAGCGCAATCTCGAAAAGCAGTGGAATTGCAAGGTCATCGACCGCACCGGTCTGATCCTTGAAATCTTCGGCCGCCGCGCCTCCACCAAGGAAGGCACGCTGCAGGTCGATCTCGCGCATCTGAACTACCAGAAGGGCCGCCTCGTCCGAAGCTGGACCCACCTTGAGCGTCAGCGTGGTGGCGCGGGCTTCATGGGCGGTCCGGGTGAAACCCAGATCGAAGCCGACCGCCGGCTTTTGCAGGAACGCATCGTCAAGCTGGAACGCGAACTGGAGCAGGTGGTGCGCACCCGTCAGCTTCACCGCGCCAAGCGCCGCAAGGTGCCGCATCCGATCGTGGCTCTCGTCGGTTATACCAATGCCGGCAAATCCACGCTGTTCAACCGCATCACCGGTGCTGGCGTTCTGGCGGAGGACATGCTCTTCGCCACGCTCGACCCGACCTTGCGCCGCATGAAGCTGCCGCATGGCCGCACTGTCATCCTGTCCGATACGGTCGGTTTCATTTCCGATCTTCCGACGCATCTGGTCGCCGCTTTCCGCGCCACTCTGGAAGAGGTTCTGGAAGCCGATCTCGTTCTGCATGTGCGCGACATGTCCGATCCGGACAATGCCGCGCAATCGGCTGATGTGCTGCGTATTCTCGGCGACCTCGGCATTGACGAGAAGGAAGCGGAAAAGCGCATCATCGAGGTCTGGAACAAGGTCGACCGCCTGGAACCTGAAGCGCATGACGCCATCCTGCAGCGCGCCGAAGGTCGCTCGGATATCCGCGCCGTGTCGGCCGTCACGGGCGAGGGTGTCGATGCCCTGATGGACGAGATTTCAAAGCGTCTGTCCGGCGTTTTGACGGAAACGACCGTCGTGCTTTCCGTCGAACAATTGCCGTTGATCTCCTGGGTCTACAGCAATTCCATCGTCGACGGCCGCGAAGACCACGAAGACGGCTCGGTTGCGCTCGATGTGCGCCTGTCCGAAGCGCAGGCGGCCGAACTGGAGCGGAAGCTTGGAAAAACGACTGTCCGCGAACGCGAGGACTGGGAGCGCTGAGCGCTCCGACAAGGATGCGAGGATGACGTCGGCGTGATTGGCTCGACGCACCACCCATTCTTCTGACGGCGCCAGTCAAAGCGTCCCCAGCATCCCCGTGATCAGGACGAAACCGTATCGAGCGCGCGTTCGATTCGCTTTGCCGCCTGCCACAAATCTTCCATCCTCTCGAGATCGGCGTCTTCCAGCGTCTCGCCATTTTCCTTGAGAGATGTTTCTATGTGATTGAAACGACGGCGGAATTTCGTATTCGTACCGCGCAGGGCATTTTCGGGATCGGCCTTGACGTGGCGGCCGATATTGACGAGAGCGAAGATGAGGTCGCCGAGTTCGTCCGAAACCTTTTCGGGTTTTCCCTCCGCAAGCGCCTCACGCAGTTCCGCGATTTCTTCCTCGATCTTGTCGAGGATCGGAGCCGGGTCCGACCAGTCGAAACCGACGCGGGCGGCCTGTTCCTGTAGCTTGAGTGCCTCGGTCAGCGCCGGCTGGCTGCGCTGCACGCCGCCCAGAAACCCGGCCTTGAAATCCTCGGTGATGCCCCGACGCGCCCGGCGTTCCGCGCGCTCGCGTTTTTCCTCGGCCTTGATCTGGTCCCATTGCAGCTTGACGCTATCAGGTGTGTCGGCGTCGGAGACGGCGAAGACATGCGGATGGCGGCGGATCATCTTTGAGGTGACGGCATGCACCACGTCGCCAAAGGAGAATTCGCCTCTTTCCTCAGCCATACGGGCGTGGAAAACCACCTGCAGCAGAAGGTCGCCCAGCTCCTCGCAAAGATCGTCCATATCCTTGCGCTCGATCGCGTCGGCGACTTCATAGGCCTCTTCGATTGTATAGGGCTTGATCGTCTCGAAGGTCTGCACGACATCCCATGGGCAGCCGGTTTCCGGCTGGCGCAGGGCTACCATGATCTCGATCAGGCGGGAAATATCCTTCGAGGCTTCCATATGTCTCAAACCTTCATTCTTTGTTTCATGCAGCGTCCGGATGGAGAACCGCCACGCGGTTTTCCTGGAAATGCCCTAGTTGAGCGGAATGTCATTGTCGCTTTTTGACGACTGATAGCTGGTTGAAAGATCGTCATAGGCGGCCTTGATGCGGGCCGTCTGTGCCTTCAGCGTGGTTTTCAGCGGATCGTCTTCGCCTTCCACCAGATCGGCGACAAAATACGAATTCCAGAAGGCGTTGCTGCGGCGATAACCGCCCGGCTCCAGCCCGAAGACCTCCTTCAGAATTTTGAGATCATGCGGGATTGCGAAAGCGTCGCGGGAATCCTCATGGCTGAAGAAGGAGTAGAAATTGTCGAAACCGGCCCAGGTGATCGCGGACATGCACATGGTGCAGGGCTCGTGGGTGGAAAGGAATATCAGTTCCTTCGTATTCGGCTTCTCGCCCAGCTCGTAAAACCGCTTCAGTGTGTGCACTTCGCCGTGCCAGAGCGGATTTTCCAGCTCGTTGTTGGTTTCCGCGACAACAAGCGAGAGGTCGGACTTGCGCAGGATCGCGGCACCGAAAACCTTGTTGCCGAGGCTCACGCCACGCGCCGTCAACGGCAGGATATCATGTTCGATGACGTCGAGAAGGCGGGCGGCGAGGCTGTGGCTGGTCAAGGGTCTTATCCTTCGTTCCGCTTGCAAAAAAGCGGTCTTCGCATGGGGAAATCGACAATAAATTGTCGCTCCTTGTTCGGCGCGGGCGCCCGCTTTGTCAAGGGATTCGCAAGGGAAACCGGGGAGGTGCCGGGCAGCGAAAAACCAGTGCCGGTTTGTTTTCCTCCAAAACCGGGGTCTTCGAGAAATAAAAATCCAGGTGTCGGAAAGGCTTGAATTTCTGTTTCTTCAATCTTGTGCGGCAATGCGGGATATATGTCCAATGCACAACGAACATGATTTTTCCGCTGCTGGCGACCGCCTTTCAACCTTCCCCGCATTCTTCCGGGTTGAGGGACGGCAGGTCGCTGTTTTCGGAAATGGCGACGAGGCTTTCGCGAAGGTAAGGCTTCTCGCCAATACCAATGCACATATCATCGTTTACGCGGATCAGCCTGAAGCGGATTTTTCCCGCTATCTTCGGGAAAACGGTATCGATCACCGGGCTCTGGCTTTCGCCGGTCGGCTGGTTCAGAGCGCGACGCTGGTCTTTGCCGCCACCGGAGACGAGGCGCTGGATCAAGAGATCGTCACCGTTGCCCGCGCCGCGAAAATTCCCGCCAATGCGGTGGATCAGCCGGAGTTCTGCGATTTCTTCACGCCTGCGCTTGTCGCCCGTGCGCCAGTCGCCGTCGCCATCGGCACGGAAGGGGCGGGGCCGGTTCTTGCCCAGATGATCCGCGCCCGCATCGACCAGATGCTGTCGCCGTCGCTCGGCAAGCTTGCGCGTCTCGCCGTGCAATATCGCGATGCCGCTGAGGAAAATGTGCCGAAGGGCGCCTTGCGCCGCAATTTCTGGCGCCGGTTCTTTTCCGGCGCGGTCGCGGATGCGGTCGCCATCGGCGATACCCCTTCCGCCCGTCAGGTCGTCGACCGCCTGCTGCAATCGCCCGAACGCAGTGAAGGCCGCATCTGGCTCGTCGGCGCCGGCCCCGGTGCGGAAGACCTGCTGACGCTGCGCGCGCAGCGCGTGCTGATGGAAGCCGATGTGATCGTTTACGACGCGCTGGTGCCGCAGGCGATTGTCGATATGGGTCGCCGTGATGCCGAAAGGCTTTCCGTCGGCAAGCGCAAGGGCTGCCACAGCAAGTCGCAGGAAGAGATCAACCGCCTGCTGGTGCGCCTCGGCAAGGATGGCAAACGCGTTGTGCGCCTCAAATCCGGCGATCCGCTGGTCTATGGCCGGGCGGGCGAGGAAATGGCGGCGCTGCGTGACGCCGGTGTTGCCTATGAGATCGTGCCCGGCATCACATCGGCCTTCGCCGCCGCTGCGGATTTCGAATTGCCGCTGACGCTTCGTGGTGTCGCCTCGTCGCTGATTTTCACCACCGGCCACGATCTGACTGGCGATGTGCTGCCCGACTGGGCGCGGCTTGCCGTCTCCGGGGCCACCATCGCCGTTTATATGGGCCGCAGTGTCGCTGCTTCGGTCGCGAAACGGCTGATCGAAGCAGGGCTCGGTGTGGAAACGACCGTCGCCGTCATAGAAAACGCCAGCCGCGCGGATCGCCGCCTGCTGCATGGAACATTGAACGATCTGCCCGAACTCGAACATCGCGATGAACTGACCGGTCCGGTCATGGTCATCATCGGCGATGCGGTGGCGGGCGCCAATTTTGACAGGTCCGAGGCGCTTGCATTGCCAGTGCAGCCGGCGGATTTCAAACGGGAGTATGTAAATGGTTGACAAGGTTTTGACCGCCAACCGCCTCAGCGATGGTATTGCCGTCTGGCTCGACGCCAGTGGCGAGTGGACGGAGAACCTTCAGGGGGCGATCGTTGCGCGCCACGCGGAGGCCGTCGCCTCGTTTGAGGAAATCGGCAAGCGAGATTTCTCCGCCAACAAGGTCGTGGATGTCGCCGTCATCGATGTCGTCGAGGAGAACGGCAAGCTCTGGCCGACGCGCCTTCGCGAACGCATTCGCGCCGCCGGCCCCACCGTGCACTATGCCACCGGCTTCAAGCCGGCCGATGCAGCATTTATCGCAGTCTGAGGAAGAATATGTACCGTTACGACGAGTTCGATCACGCATTTGTTGAAGGCCGCGTGGCACAGTTTCGCGATCAGGTCGAGCGCCGGCTGTCCGGCGAACTGGCCGAGGACGCGTTCAAGCCGCTGCGCCTGATGAACGGCGTCTACCTCCAGCTGCACGCTTATATGCTGCGTGTCGCCATTCCCTACGGTACGCTGAATTCCAAGCAGATGCGGATGCTGGCCCACATCGCCCGCAAATATGATCGCGGTTACGGCCATTTCACCACCCGTCAGAACATCCAGTACAACTGGCCGCGCCTTTCCGACACGCCGGATATCCTGTCCGAACTGGCGAGTGTGGAAATGCATGCGTTGCAGACGTCCGGTAACTGCATTCGCAACGTGACCGCCGATCATTTCGCCGGTGCGGCCGCCGATGAGGTCGCCGATCCGCGCCCCTATGCGGAAATCCTGCGTCAGTGGTCTTCCGTGCACCCGGAATTCTCCTTCCTGCCGCGCAAGTTCAAGATCGCTGTCACGGGTGCCGAGCGCGACCGCGCCGCCATTCAGGTTCACGATATCGGCCTGCATCTGAAAAAGAACGACAGGGGCGAGATCGGATTCGCCGTCTATGTCGGCGGCGGGCAGGGCCGCACACCGATGATCGCCAAGAAAATTCGCGACTTCCTGCCGGAAGAGGACCTCTTGTCCTACACCACGGCCATTATGCGTGTTTATAACCTGCACGGCCGTCGCGACAACAAATACAAGGCGCGCATCAAGATCCTCGTGCATGAGACCGGTGCGGAAGAACTGGCCCGCCAGGTCGAAGTCGAATTCGCGGAGCTGAAAAACACCGAGTTGAAGCTGCCGGATGCCGATATTGCGGCAATCACCGCTTATTTCGCGCCGCCGGCGCTGAAGGACCGGCCGGAAGGCTGGGAGAGCCTGGCGCGCTGGAAGCGGGCGGATGAAGGCTTCGCCCGTTTTGTCGAGCAGAACGTCGCGCCGCACAAGCACCCGGATTACGGCATGGTGACGATCTCGCTGAAGCCGATCGGCGGCATTCCGGGCGATGCGACGGACGAGCAGATGGAACTCGTCGCCGATATTGCCGAGGAATATGCCTTCGACGAAATCCGCATCAGCCACGAGCAGAACATCATCCTGCCGCATGTGGCGCTGGCCGATCTCGAGCCGGTCTATCGCGCACTGGTGGGTGCGGGCCTTGCCACCGCCAATGCCGGGCTGATCACCGATATCATTGCCTGTCCCGGGCTGGACTATTGCGCGCTCGCCAATGCGCGCTCCATTCCGGTGGCGCAGGAAATTTCCACCCGCTTCGGCGCGCCCGAGCGTCAGGCGGAAATCGGTGAGCTGAAGATCAAGATTTCCGGCTGCATCAATGCCTGCGGCCACCACCATGTCGGCCATATCGGCCTGCTGGGCGTGGAAAAGAAGGGCGCGGAACTCTACCAGATCACGCTCGGCGGATCGGGTGACGAAAACACCTCGATCGGTGAGATCATCGGCCGCGGCTTCGAGCCGGAAAAGGTGACCGACGCCATCGAGACCATTGTCGATACTTATCTCGGGCTTCGCCTTTCGAAGGAAGAGACCTTCCTCGAAGCCTATCGCCGCGTCGGACCGCAGCCATTCAAGGATGCGCTTTACGGTTCCGCTGCAGAAGCCGCCTGAGGAGAATGCCATGACGAAAATCTGGAACCGCGACGGCTTCGTGGAAAACGATGCCTGGGTGATCGAAACGGAAGAGGTGAAGGCCACAGCAGATCGGAAGCCGGTGTTGCCGCTTGCCGATTTCCTGGTTCGTGCCGCCGAAAGCAACGATATCGGTCTCGGGGTTCTGATTACACCGGCGGATGATGTCATCCAGCTCGGCCCCTATATCGACCGTATCGACCTTGTCGCCATAAGCTTCCCGGCCTTCAATGACGGCCGTGGCTTCAGCCACGCCTCGCTGCTGCGCAGCCGCCTCGGTTTTGCCGGCGAGGTGAGGGCGGTTGGCGATGTGCTGATCGATCAGGTGCCGCTGATGCTGCGCACGGGATTTACCAGCTTTGCCGTGACGAACGGTACGGCCATTCGCCGCCTGTCGGAAAATCGCCTGCCGGAAATACCGGTCTATTACCAGCCGACAGCCAAACCGGCAGCAGTTGGCGAGGCCTATAGCTGGCGTCGGCGTGCGTCCCTGTGACACGTTGCGCGGAAATATGATTTTTTGATACATATTTCCTGAGCACATAGCAGTTCTGACATTCTCATGCCTTCAAACCTCGGCAAAAATGGTATAATTGCCCGGTTGGAGAATGTCGCTTATCGAATGAGAATGGACGGAACCTGAAATGAACGCGCCAGCCAAGACGGAAGATTTCGCGATCAAGATACCCGACGGTGTTTACGCCGAGACGGTTTTATCGGTGGAACACTATACGGATCACCTGTTCCGTTTCCGCATGACGCGTCCGGCCGGCTTCCGTTTCCGCTCCGGCGAATTCGCCATGATCGGCCTGATGGTCGGCGACAAGCCGATCTACCGCGCCTATTCCATCGCCAGCCCCGCCTGGGACGAGGAACTGGAATTCTTCTCGATCAAGGTTCCGAATGGTCCGCTGACATCGCATCTTCAGGCGATCAAGCCCGGCGATACCGTCCTGATGCGCAAGAAGCCGACAGGCACGCTGGTTCTGGATGCGCTGACGCCCGGCAGACGGCTTTACATGTTCTCCACCGGCACCGGCATCGCGCCTTTCGCGAGCCTGATCCGCGATCCCGAGACCTACGAGAAGTTCGAAGAGGTCATCCTGACCCATACCTGCCGTGACGTGGCCGAGCTGAAATATGGCTTCGATCTGGTCGAGGAAATCAGGAACCACGAATTCCTGAACGAAATCGTCGGCGACAAGCTCAAGCATTATGCGACCGTCACCCGTGAGGACTACCCCTTCCAGGGACGGATCACCACGCTGATCGAAAACGGCAAGCTGTTTGCCGATCTCGGTGTTCCCGCTCTCGATCCGGCCGTCGATCGCGGCATGATCTGCGGTTCCTCCGCCATGCTGAAGGATACCAAGGAACTGCTTGAAAAGGCTGGTCTCACCGAAGGCGCCAACAACAAGCCCGCCGAATTTGTGATCGAGCGCGCTTTCGTCGGCTGACGGAGGCGTTTCTCCCGTAACAAATAAAAAAGGAGGCCCACAAGGCCTCCTTTCTGTTTTAAGGCTTATGCGGGGAGACGAAACAGCAAGTCGTCCAGCTGGAACATCCGCAGGCGATGACGCGTTAGCGTTCGAAAGAAATCGAACCTGCGAAGTCGTCCAATGGGAAAAACAGAGAGAATCCGCACCACAATCATCGCCTTGGCGGCAAGCCTTTTTGCCGCGCTGCCCGCCCTTGCCGATGAAAGCGCTTTTCTGTCTTCCCTTCAGGGCACATGGACGGGCAAGGGGACGGTGATCACCCGTATCGGCGCGCCGGCTATCAACGTCAACTGCACGCTGAACTCCGATGCCCGGCAGACCGCGCTGCGCATGTCAGGCACCTGCCGCGGGCTTCTGGTGGTGAAGCGCGCCATCGCCGCCGATCTGGCTGCAAGCGGCGCACGTTACAGCGGCACCTATACCGGTCCATCCGGCCGCCCTTCGGCACTGGCCGGCAATCGCCGCGGAAATTCGATCAACCTCACCGTTCGCTGGAACCGCGATATTAACGGGGACCGCGTCGCCGCCATGACGATCGAAAAGATCGGCAATAACGGCCTGCGGCTGCGTACCACCGACAGGGACGGCAGGACCGGCAAGACGGTGGTGACGAGCGATATCAGGCTGGTGCGGTGACTATATTCCACCGATCTTGACGAACCGGATGAGAGACCCGGTTCTCACCTGAATTCGAGCAGCAGAGGGCGATGATCAGAAACCTCTGGCTCTCCTACAACGTCGAAGTGATCAATCGTCACTGCCGAATTGACCAGCATGTAGTCCGCATAACGGTTCTGCTTGGTATAGTGCGAGGTGCGGGTATCGGTATAGCCGCGTGTCGTGACGAGTTCGATGAGATCAAGCTCTTTCAGAACAGTGAATGTCTCACTCTCCGGCAGAACGTTGAAATCGCCGCAGACGACGATCCGGTCACCATCCTGTGCGATATTCCTGATGAGCTGGACGAGACGCTTTGCCTGCGCCAGCCGTGCTGGGCTATCGTGTTTGCCCTCAAGGTCCCGCAGGCCGTGCATATGGGCGATGACCGCCGGCTGGCCGTTCCTGAAATCGAAGACACGAACGGCATGGGCGGTGCGCGATCGCGGATGGTCGCCGTATCCATCCGTTGAAAAGCTACCATGAACGAAACCCTGCGCCTGCGCGATGACGGCTATGGATTTACGAATGAAGGTCGCCAGTCCCCATTGCGAGGGATAGCGCACCTCGCCGTGCCAGAGATCACCCTGAGCCGCCGGGCAAAAGACCGCCACATGATCGGGCAGGGCGTCCGAGACATCCCGCAGGAAGTTTGCCCGCTGCGGCAGTTCGAGGCCATGGTCACGATAGGTCAGCCAGTCCTGCGTGGCGGCCGGCGTATGCACCACTTCCTGCAGGCACAGAATATCGGGATCGGATGAGGACAGATAGGCAAGAAGCTCGTCGTTCAGCTTCCCACCCCAGCCGTTCAGGCAGATCAGACGCATTCGCGCTCCATCGCTAGCGGATTACCCGATCCGGTTTAGCATGGAGCCGATGGCGATCAATCCTGCTCCGCCGTTTTTCCGAACCTGAGCTGCAACCATCAAACAATAAAGGCCCGGATTGCTCCGGGCCTTTGCCTGTTCCTTCGGGCCGAGTGCTTTACTCGGCCGCCTCGGCATAGTCCTCCATCGGAGGGCAGGTGCAGATGAGGTTGCGGTCGCCATAAACATTGTCGATGCGGTTGACCGGCGACCAATATTTGTCGATGCGGAAGGCGCCGGGCGGGAAGCAGCCCTTTTCGCGGCTATAGGGACGATCCCATTCGCCGACGAGGTCTTCCACCGTGTGCGGCGCGTTCTTCAGCGGGTTGTTGAGCTTGTCGGCGCGGCCCTCCTCGATGTCGCGAGCTTCCTCGCGGATCGCCAGCATGGCATCGCAGAAACGGTCGATTTCCGCCTTGGTCTCGGATTCCGTCGGCTCGATCATCAGCGTGCCGGCCACCGGCCAGCTCATGGTCGGCGCGTGGAAACCGCAATCGACGAGGCGCTTTGCCACATCGTCCACCGTCACGCCGCAGCTGTCGGCGAGCGGGCGGGTGTCGATGATGCATTCATGCGCCACGCGACCGGTCTCGGACTTGTAGAGCACGTCGTAAGCGCCCTTCAGCCGCTCGGCGATGTAGTTGGCGTTGAGGATCGCCACCTTGGTCGCCTGCGTCAGCCCTTCGCCGCCCATCATCAGGCAATAGCTCCAGGAAATCGGCAGGATCGACGGCGAACCGAAAGGAGCCGCCGAAACCGCGCCCTCACGACCGTCCGTCGCCGGATGGCCAGGCAGATGAGGCGCCAGATGCGCCTTGACGCCGATCGGGCCCATGCCCGGGCCGCCGCCGCCGTGCGGAATGCAGAAGGTCTTGTGCAGATTGAGGTGCGAAACGTCGGAGCCGATATCGCCGGGGCGGGCAAGGCCGACCATGGCGTTCATGTTGGCGCCGTCGAGATAGACCTGTCCACCATGCTTGTGGGTGATCTCGCAAATCTCGCGAACCGTCTCCTCGAACACGCCGTGGGTGGACGGATAGGTGATCATGCAGCATGAGAGGTTTTCCGCATACTGCTCTGCTTTTGCACGGAAATCATCGATATCGACGTCGCCGTTGTCACGTGCCTTCACCGGCACCACCTTCATGCCCGCCATCTGCGCGGAGGCCGGGTTGGTGCCATGCGCTGACGTCGGAATGAGGCAGATATCGCGATGCATATCGCCATTGGCGAGGTGGTAGTTGCGGATGGTCAAAAGGCCGGCATATTCCCCCTGCGCGCCGGAATTCGGCTGCATGGAGAAGGCGTCATAACCCGTGACCGAGCACAGCTTTTCGGAGAGATCATCGATCATCTCCTTGTAGCCAAGCGCCTGATTGGCCGGTACGAAGGGATGGATGTCGGAAAATTCCGGCCAGGTGATCGGCAGCATTTCCGCCGTGGCATTCAGTTTCATGGTGCAGGAGCCGAGCGGGATCATCGAGCGGTCAAGCGCCAGATCGCGGTCCGAAAGACGGCGGATGTAACGGGTCATCTCGCTTTCGGCACGGTTCATGTGGAAGATCGGATGCGTCATGTACTGGCTGGTGCGCAGCAATTCCTTCGGCAGGCGATAGTCCGGCTCGAAATCCGAAATCGAGAAATTGCCGCCGAAAGCACGCCAGACGGCCTCAAGCGTTGCCGGGCGCGTGCGCTCGTCAAGGCTCATGCCGATCTTTGTCGCGCCGACCTTGCGCAGGTTCACGCCTTCCGCCACGGCCGAACGCAGGATGACGCCCTGCATATGGCCGACTTCGACGGTAATCGTGTCGAAGAAAGTCTCCGGTTCGATGGTGTAACCGAGCTTTTCCAGCCCCTTGGCCATCAGCACGGCCTTCTGGTGGGTCTGCTGGGCAATCGCCTTGATGCCCTGCGGGCCATGGAAGACGCCGTACATGGAGGCCATGACGGCAAGCAGCACCTGCGCGGTGCAGATGTTCGACGTCGCCTTTTCGCGGCGGATATGCTGCTCGCGGGTCTGCAGCGACAGGCGATAGGCGCGGTTGCCGCGCGCATCGACCGAAACGCCGACCAGACGACCGGGCATGGAACGCTTGTGCGCATCCTTCACGGACATGTAAGCCGCATGCGGACCGCCGTAGCCGACCGGAACGCCGAAACGCTGCGAGGAGCCGATGGCGATGTCAGCGCCCATTTCGCCGGGAGATTTCAGGAGCGTCAGCGCCAGAAGGTCGGCGGCGACGGCGGCAATCGCACCCGTCTGGTGCAGACGGGAAATCAGGCCGGAGAAATCGCTGACATGGCCGTGGGTGCCGGGATACTGGAAGATCGCGCCGAACACGTCGACGGGATCGAGATCGGTGAAGGGATTGCCGACAATTACCTTCCAGCCGAGCGGGGCCGCGCGGGTCTCGATCAGCGCGATGGTCTGCGGGTGGCAATTGGCGTCAACGAAGAAGGCGGTCGCCTTGGACTTTGCGACGCGCTGGCACATGGCCATGGCTTCGGCAGCGGCGGTCGCTTCATCGAGCAGCGATGCATTGGCAACATCGAGGCCGGTCAGATCGCAGACCATGGTCTGGTAGTTCAGCAGCGCCTCAAGGCGGCCCTGGCTGATTTCCGGCTGGTAGGGCGTATAGGCCGTGTACCAGGCCGGGTTTTCTAGAATATTGCGCTGGATGACCGGCGGCGTGATGGTGCCGTAATAGCCCTGACCGATCAGCGAGGTCAGGACCTGGTTCTTGTTGGCCGTCTCGCGAAGACGATCCAGCGCCTCGCGTTCGGTCAGCGCCGCACCCCAGGTGAGCGGTACCTTCTGGCGGATCGAGGAGGGAACGGTGGCGTCGATGAGCGCGTCGAGGCTCTTGTAGCCGACGACCTTCAGCATCTCAGCCATCTCCGACGGCGACGGCCCGATGTGACGCCGGTTGGCGAAATCATAGGGCTGATAGTCGGTGAAATGGAATTCGGTGGGCGTCGTCATTACGCGATCAGCTCCTTGTAGGCCGCTTCGTCGAGCAGCGTATCGGCATCTGCGGCGTTGGAAAGCTTGAGCTTGAAGAACCAGCCAGCACCCTGCGGGTCGGAATTGACCAGCGAGGGGTCATCGACGATGGCCTGGTTGATTTCGACCACTTCGCCATCCAGTGGACAATAGACGTCGGACGCCGCCTTGACGGATTCAACGGTTGCGGCCTCGCCATCCTTGGCGAAGGTTGCGCCCACTTCCGGCAATTCAACGAAAACGAGATCGCCAAGCTGTTCAGCGGCGTGGCTGGTGATGCCGACGGTTGCGACATCGCCTTCGAACTTCAGCCATTCGTGTTCTGCGGTAAATTTCAGCATCGTATTCTCTCCGGAGATGGGATGAAATTATCGTTTATAGGTGGGCTTGATGAAGGGCAGGGCGGCGACGGTGACGGGCAGGTACTTGCCGCGCACTTCCGCGAAGATCGCCGTGCCGGGAGCAGCGTGGGAAACAGGCACGTAACCCATGGCGACCGGACCTTCGACCGAGGGGCCGAAACCGCCCGACGTCACTTCACCGATTTCCGTCTTGCCTTCGGCATCCGCGAAAAGCTTCGAATGGCCGCGCACCGGCGCCTTGCCCTCGGGCTTCAGGCCGACGCGGCGGCGCGAGGTGCCGTCCTTGAGTTCGCCAAGAATGCGCTCCGCCCCCGGAAAACCGCCTTCGCGATCACCACCGGCGCGGCGCGCCTTCTGGATCGCCCATTCCAGCGAGGCTTCGATCGGGGAGGTCGTGGTGTCGATATCGTTGCCGTAGAGACAAAGGCCGGCCTCAAGACGCAGGCTGTCGCGCGCACCAAGCCCGATGGCTTCGCAATCGGGATGTTCGAGCAGGGCTTTGGCGATTTCCTCCGCCTTGTCGGCGGGTACCGAGATTTCAAAGCCGTCTTCACCGGAGTAACCGGAGCGCGAGATGATGCAGGCCACATCGTGCAGCGGCACTTCCTGCACGTCCATGAATTTCATCTCCGAAACGCCCGTCCACAGTTCGGCCAGCACCTCTTCGGCACGCGGTCCCTGCAGCGCGATCAGGGCGCGGTCATCGAGAAGGGTGATCTCGCAGGAGTCGGAAAGATGCGCCTTCATATGGGCGACATCGGCATCCTTGCAGGCGGCGTTGACAACGACGAAGAGGTGATCGCCACGGTTGGTGATCATCAGGTCGTCGAGGATACCGCCGTTTTCATCGGTGAAGAAACCGTAGCGCTGGCGGCCTTCCTTGAGGCCGAGAATATCCACCGGCACCAGCTTTTCGAGCGCAAGTGCGGCATCTTCATTGTTGCCGGACTTCGCCTTCAGGATCACTTGACCCATATGGGACACGTCGAACAGGCCGGCGGAGGTGCGGGTCTGAAGGTGTTCCTTCAGCACGCCGGCCGGATATTGCACCGGCATGTCGTAACCGGCAAACGGCACCATGCGGGCGGCAAGCGAAAGATGCAGGGAATGCAGCGGCGTGATTTGAAGCTCGGCGGTATCGTCCAAGGACGCCTCCAGGGTTGCGCGAAAGATCGCGCGGGCTCAGGTCATGACGCGAAAAACGCGCCGGTTCAAGAGCCCCCTCTGTCCTTGTCGCCTGAGATTGTTATCCCTTCGGCGAGCCGTCCTTATGAAAGGTGGCTTCTCTCCAGAGTTCCGTCGTCACCGCTGGTCCTTTTGCCTGAGAGTTTCCGGGGCGGTTGCTCCTTCGGCACCGCAGTGAAGCGGTTTCTCCCAACGATGATGCGACGCTCATTATCTGCGAAGCCCCGCTGTTGGCAAGGACCAAATGACGCATCTGAACAGATTCTTGCTCCATCTGCGCCATTGCCACCGCAATACGTGGCCGCGTCCCGCAAGCACGGCTTCTTTCAATCGGATTTCTTCTCCGGCAGGCCCTTGTGTTTCGTTGAGGCGAAATCCGCAAGTTCCTTTTCTGTCATGGACTTCTCCATGCTTTTTGAAGCACCTTTTAAACTGGATTTCTTCACGTCGCCGCGTTTGGCAGCCAGTGCCGCGCCCGCGGCTTTCTGCTGGGCTTTCGATTTGGCTGGCATGTCGGATCTCCCTTGAAACATCGTTTCGACAGGAAAATGCCCCCTTGTGTCGATTGTTCCCTTGCAAGTGTTAAGCCTGCGGCAAAATTCCCCTTTGAAACGGCAGGAAAGCGGGATATCGCCTAGACCATGAATGCAAATCGAAAACCATGGCTGACGGGGATGGAGAAAATGCTTCGCATTTTCTGCGCGACCCTGATGTTGTCGCTCGGTTTTGCCCATAAGCCGGCGCTTGCCGTGGCGCCTGCCGTTGCTCTGGACGAGAGTTACCGGCTGCCGGACGGCACCTTTGCGGAAATCTGCCTTGGCCACGGTGATGGCGTCAACGCTTCCCATCCCGGCAATGATCAGCCCCATTCCGGCGATGCCATCCTGTTCTGCGAGGCCTGTCTGCTGGCCTCGTCCATTCTTCTGCCTGTGCCCGATACAGCGGGCTGGCTGAAGACGGAATTTGCCTGGCTCGACAATCGTCTGGCCGCTGAATGGAGCTTCCACTCCGTTCTGACGATCCGCAAACCGGCCGCGCGCGGCCCGCCGTCCCTGTCCGCCTGATTATTCGTTTTACGGGATCATCGCCGCCGGCTGGCGGCACGGAGCGGCTGCCGGGCCCTGAGGGGCGCAGTCGCAGGGACAAGCAAATGAAAACCACCAAGATCATCACCTGCACTCTCTTCGCCGCATCGGTTTCGACCGCACCGGCTTTCGCCCACGCCACGTTTGTGGACGGTTCGGCCGAACAGGACAGCACCATCGTTGCCGCCCTTCAGGTGCCCCATGGCTGCGACGGCGGGCTTGCCACGACAGAGGTGCAGATCAAGCTGCCGGAAGGCTTCATCTCCGCCAAGCCGCAGCCCAAGGCCGGCTGGGAGCTGGAGATCATCAAGGGCGACTACCAGAAGGTTTACAAGAACCACGGCAAGGAGATCAAAAGCGGTCCGGTCGAAATCCGCTGGAAGGGCGGCGAGCTGCCGGACGAGTTCTACGACACTTTCGCCGTACAGGGAAAAATCTCCGGCATCGAGGTCGGGCAGGATCTGCCCTTCAAGATAACGCAGCTGTGCGGCGACAAGGGCAAGGTATCCTGGGATGAGGTTGCCGCCGCAGGTGTCGATCCGCATTCTCTGAAAAGCCCGGCGCCGACCATCAGGGTTGCGGCGAAGGCCCATGCCGGCGGCCATGATCACGCCGCCATGGATATGGATGTCGTGAAGGCCGGCAGCCTCGAAGTATCGGGCGGCGCGACCAAGGCCATGTTGCCGGGCCAGCCGGTAGGGGGCGGTTACGTGACGATCAAAAATGCCGGCGATAGCGACGACAAGCTCATTGGCGTCGAATCCGCCGCAGCAGGCCGGGCAGAAATTCACGAAATGGCCATGGTCAACGACGTCATGAAGATGCGCAAGCTGGATGACGGTATCGTCATCCCCGCCGGCCAGACGGTGGAGCTGAAGCCCGGCGGCCTGCACATGATGTTCTTCGACGTGAAGAAGCCCTTTGCCGAGGGCGATAAGGTGCCGGTAACGCTCATCTTCGAAAAGGCGGGCAAGGTTGAGATCGTGCTCTCGACGGGGGCGGCCAAGGGCGGTGACGACAAGAGCGGGCACCAGCACAACTGACAGTAAAAAGAGGCTGCCGGAATGCAATACCTATCCGGCAGCCTCAGTTTTTTCGGCCATTCTTATTTTGTAACGGTCAGCCTGGCCTGCATGCCTGCTTCGTAGTGACCCTTGATGTTGCAGAAGAGGAGATAGGTGCCGGGCGCAAGCTTCACCTTCAGCCGCCCGTCGCCGCCAGGCTTCAGATCGGCCACTTCACCAAGGTTCTTCAGCTGTTTTTCATCGACGCGATGCCTGGCCGTGTTCAGGGGGATTTTTTCGTCGGCCGACCTCAGCTTCACGAGGATAATCTCGTGCCGCTCGCTCATGGCGTCATTATGCACCTGAAATACCGCGTCTCCGGCTTTGACCGTCTTCTGGTCGAGGGCAAGGGTCATGGACCCTCCGCCTTCACCGCCTTCCGTCACTTTTATGGTGGTGGCAGCAAAAGCAGGCGCTGATACCATCAGCAAAGCAGCGAGGGCGGTTGCGTGGCGGATCGGTAATGTCATGACGCTCCTCCAATGGACACTGGAGGATTAGGATTTCTAACTGACAGCAACCTGAACGAGTGAAATTAAACTGACATAAATGAAGCGATACATCCAAAATTATTTATATATATAAGATATTAAATAGTTTTTTTATTTTCATTCTCTTCGTATGCCTGCAGGGCCTGCACAAGAGTTGCCTGCTGTTCGTGGCGCTGGCTTGCGGCTGTCAGAAAATAAAGCGTCAGCGCCGGTGGCTTGATGGCCGTCATCAGGGCTCTAAGCTGGAAATCGTCGCCGTTTTCGGCCTTGCGCGCCAATTCGTGAATGGCTTCTTCCACCTCGCTCCTGCGCGGCACGCGCTGCGACGGCTTCACGGCCTCCAGCGCATAGGCTGCCGTATTCGCAGAAACGGAAAGAACCTGTGTCATCCAACCCCCGGCAATTTTCACTGACCCTTAAAATCTGGAGACTAACACCGGCGCCTTGTTGGAAGGCTAAATCGCGGGCGTGCAATTTAATCGTATTTTAATGGCCGAAAGCGCCGGGCAAAGGGGTTTCACCAACCGTTCCCATGGTCTAGAAATACGTCGGACTGCCCGGTCCGGCCATTTCCCCGGAGATACAATCCCCATGCTCAATATCGCTCTTGTCGCCACAGGCGGCGCAATCGGTTCCGTTTTCCGTTATCTGGTCGGCGTGTGGAGTGTGCGACTGGCGGGGCTGAATTTCCCCTGGGGGACGCTGGCGGTCAACGTGGTCGGGTCTTTCCTGATCGGTCTGCTGGTCGAGCTTGTGGCGCGTCGGCTGAACGCCTCGATGGAGATGCGCCTGTTTCTCGTCACCGGCGTACTCGGCGGGTTCACCACTTTTTCGTCCTTCTCTCTCGATGCGGTCTCGCTGTTCGAGCGTGGTACGCTTGGGCTTTCGGCCGTTTACGTGCTTGCAAGCCTTGTGGTTTCCATCGCCGCGGTTTTCGCCGGGCTGGCCTTGGGCCGCAGTTTGTTCTAAAGGCTTGGTCCAAACGGCGCGCCGGTCAATAGGGCGCGCGATCAGGACAGAAAGACTGGAAATTTCATGGCAGGTATCGAGCATATCAAGGTCGAGGCCGACGAGGCCGGTATGCGCCTCGATCGCTGGTTCAAGATTCACTATCCCGGGCTTGGTTTCGGGCAGCTGCAGAAGCTGCTGCGCTCCGGCCAGGTGCGCGTGGATGGCGGCCGGGTGAAGACGGATGCGCGGGTGCAGCCGGGACAGATGGTGCGTGTGCCGCCGGTCGATTCCGATATGAAGACCAAGACCGGCCCGATCGGCTCGAAGGACCTCAAGCATTCCGAAGATGGCGAGCTTCTGGCGCGCATGCTGCTGCATGAGGATGACAAGGTCTTCGTTTTCAACAAGCCGGCCGGCATTGCCGTGCAGGGCGGTTCGGGTGTCACCCGCCATATCGATGGGCTGCTGGAAGCCTGGACCAACCAGAAGGGCGAAAAGCCGCGTCTGGTGCACCGCCTCGACCGCGATACGTCGGGCGTGCTGGTGGTTGCCCGCACCCGGGGCGCGGCGCAGAAGCTGACGGCCGCCTTCCGCGAACGCGATACCAAGAAAACCTATTGGGCGCTGGTCAAGGGCGTGCCGCGCAAGCATCAGGACAAGATTTCCACCTGGCTCGTCAAGGAACAGACGATGGATGGCGATCGTATGCGCATCGCCAAGCATGGCGAGGAGGGGGCCGACCACGCCATTTCCTATTACCGCGTCATCGACACCGCCGCGCAGAACCTCGCCTGGCTGGAAATGGAGCCCTATACCGGCCGCACCCACCAGCTGCGCGTTCATGCGCTGCATATGGGCCATCCGATCATCGGCGATCCCAAATATTACATCGACGATCCGAACTGGGATTTTCCGGGTGGTATTCAGAAGCGCCTTCACCTGCATGCGCGTCATATCGACATACCGCACCCTTCCGGCGGCCGGCTTCGGGTCAGCGCACCCCTGCCGCCGCATATGGTGCAGACTTGGAACCTGCTCGGTCTCGACGTGGCCGATGGCGATAGGGAAGACTGAAAACGATGAAGCTGGTTCTTTTCGATTGCGACGGCACGCTCGTGGACAGCGCCGGCCTGATCCATGCCGTGATGTCCGAAACCTTTGCCGATTTTGGCAAGCCGCGGCCTGATCTCTCCGAGACCAAGGCGATCATCGGCCTGACGCTGGATATCGCTATCGCCCGCATGCTCGGTAAGACGCATGTGGATGAGGAGGCGCTGGCGATGACGCGGCGTTACAGGGAAGTTTATCATCCGCTGCGCGAGCGTCCTGAAATGACGACGCCACTCTTCGACGGTATCGCGCCGTTGATCGAAACGCTTTCGAAACGGGATGACGTGCTGATCGGCGCGGTGACCGGCAAGGGCCGGCGAGGGCTCACGCATATTCTCGAGACGCACGGCTTTGCCGATCACTTCATCGTCTCACGCACGGCGGATGACTGCCCCTCCAAGCCGCATCCGGCCATGGTGATGGAATGCTGCCATGAAACCGGCATGGTTCCGGCCGATACTGTCGTGATCGGCGATGCGATCTATGACATGCAGATGGCCAAGGCCGCAGGCGCGAAAGCCATCGGTGTCGCCTGGGGTTATGCCTCGGTTGACGATCTCTGGAAGGCGGGCGCCGATGCCGTCGTCAGCCACCCGCGCGAAATCCCGGCCTATGTGCCGGCCGATAATCTCCAGTGACCTTTTCTACCCGACTGATGAGGACGTGCCATGCGTGATCTCCTGAACGACCTTTCGGAGGGCCTGAGCCATCCCGACCCGATCCTGCGCGCGCAAATCCAGATGCAGAAGCCGTTACCGAAACGGTTCTACAAGGATGTCACCGTCGCCGAGGCGGAGGAGGGTGGCTTCACCATCCATCTTGATGGCAAGCCGCTGCGCACTCCGGCCAAGAAGCCGCTGATCGTGCCGACGCAGGCGCTTGCCAGCCTGCTTCGCGATGAATGGGACGCGCAGAAGGAAGTGGTGAACCCGGTGGTCATGCCGGTATCGCGGCATGTGAACACCGCAATCGACGGCGTCGCCACCGACACCCAGGCGGTTTTCGAGGATATCCTCCGTTTTTCCTCCTCCGATCTCCTGTGTTACCGCGCGGGCGATCCGGAAGCGCTGGTTGCGCGGCAGACGGACCATTGGGATCCGGTTCTGGACTGGGCGGCCAATGTGCTCGGCGCCCGTTTTATTCTTGTCGAAGGCGTCATGCATCGCGACCAGCCGCGTGAGGCAATCGCGGCCTTTGCGGTGACGCTGAGGAAATACGATACGCCGATTGCGCTCGCCGCACTGCATACCATGACGTCGCTGACCGGTTCCGCCATTCTGGCTTTGGCGCTGGCGGAAGGAGAGCTGACGCTGGAGGAGACGTGGGCGCTCGCCCATCTCGACGAAGACTGGACCGCCGAGCAATGGGGTGAGGACGAGGAGGCGCTGGAACGCCGTGCCGTCAGGCTCATCGACATGCGCGCCGCGCTCAACGTTCTGGAGTCGCTGAAGAGCGCCTCTTAACGCTTTTCTAACCCTGATCGCCGAACATGCGGTTACCTCACGTTAGGGGAGCCGCTGATCATGAACACCACGCTGGAACGCCTTGGCATTGTCGTGCTGGCGTGTTTCGCGCTCATGTCTTTCAGGCTGGAACCGGAAGCGACAAATACCGACCGGCTGCTTTACGATGTGCGTGGCGCATTTGTCGCCGCACGCCCGGATGTCGCGCCGGCGCTGATGCAGTCCATCCATGCGCAGGTACAGAGCGCAATCCGCACGACGGCGCGTGGCGAGACAAGGCCGCGCGTGGTGTTGACCATTCGCCTTACATCCGTCACGCGCGCGCCGTTCCTGTTTGGAGAGCGGGCCTCGGCCAAGGTGATTGTCCGTGCCGCAGCGGTGGCGACGGGTGAGGTGATCGCCGAGGCGAAATTCACCGCCACTGTCGTCAGCTTCGATAATCAGTCAATCGAGCAGGAACTCGCCTATGGCGTTGCCGAACGGGTAATCCGCGAATTCCGGCTGAGCCGTCCCGGCCCCACGACACTGGCGACCGCCCTGTTTCCGTAAATGACGCAAGGCGGGGGCGCGAAAGCCAATCGTCTGCCGTTTGCTCTGCAAACTCACCCCCCGGAAAAATCGCATCTCAACGCCTTGAAACTCACATACGTCACGTATCTTAATTGACATACGCTGCGTACGTCACTATCTCGCATACGTAACGTATGTGAAGGGGCGTTCGAAGCTTTGAAAGCAATGCTTCGCCCGTCCATTGCCACTCAGCCACAAAGAGAGATGCAAATGACTAAACGCGAAGCGATTTTCCCCGCCAACAGGCACGCGCTATACGAAGAGCACGGCTATTCCGCAGCTATTCGATCCGGTGACCTCCTTTTCGTTTCCGGTCAGGTTGGCAGCCGTGCCGATGGAACGCCTGAACCAGACTTTGAACGTCAGGTCCGGCTGGCCTTTGAAAATCTCAAGGCCACGCTCGCTGCAGCGGGTTGCACCTTCGACGATATCGTGGATGTGACGACGTTCCACACGGACCCGGAAAACCAGTTCGGAACGATCATGACCGTCAAGCAGGAGATTTTCAGCAAGTCGCCTTACCCGAACTGGACTGCTCTGGGTGTCAACTGGCTCGCCGGCTTCGATTTCGAGATCAAGGTCATCGCCCGCATCCCGTAATGTCGGGTCAGGCCCGAAACGGCGGCGCTGCAAGCGCGCCGCCGGCTTGCTTTCCATCCTTATCCGAGACGGTCGGCATGCCACTTCAGATGGTCGTCCATGAAGGTGGAGATGAAATAATAGGAGTGGTCGTAGCGATCGTGCATGCGCAGCGTCAGGCCGATATCCGTGCCCTTGATCGCTTCTTCGAACAACCAGGGGCGCAGACCCTTTTCAAGGAAACTGTCGGCCTTGCCCTGATCGATCAGGAATTCAGGAAAACGCGCACCATCCTCGACCAGCGAGCAGGCGTCATATTGGCGCCATGCGGCCCGGTCGGCACCGAGGTATTTTTCCAGCGCCGGTTCGGACCAGTCGGCGGAAGAGGGGGCGACAATCGGCGCAAAGGCGGAGCAGCTTTTGAACCGGTAGGGATTCCTGAGCGCGATGGTCATCGCGCCATGGCCGCCCATCGAATGACCGAAGATGCCCTGGCGGCTCATGTCCGCGCGGAAATGCTGGCCGATAAGGGCTGACAGCTCTTCCGTGACATAGCTGTACATATGGTAGTGCTCCGACCACGGCTCCTGCGTGGCGTCGAGATAAAAGCCGGCGCCCTTGCCCATCTGCCAGTTGGTCAGCTCGTCCGGCACGTCATTGCCGCGCGGACTCGTATCCGGGCAGACGATGATGAGACCGAGTTCCGAGGCCATGCGGCGATATTCGCCCTTTTCCATCACATTGGCATGGGTGCAGGTGAGGCCGGAAAGATACCAGAGAACCGGGCAGGGCTCGTGGATCGCCTTCGGCGGCACATAGACCGCAAAGGTCATTTCGCATTTCAGGGTTTCGGATGTGTGCGAAAACACGCCCTGCATGCCGCCAAAGGCCGTATTTTGCGAAATGATGTTCATGAAGCCATTCCTTTAAGAAAGTTCCCGGTTCAGCCCGCAAGCGAGACCGCGGCATTGACCGCCGCCGCCACCAGAACCGTGTTGAAGAAGAAAGAAACGATGGAGTGCAGCAGCGTCACCTTGCGCATGGCGGTGGTGGTCACGCCCACATCCGATGTCTGCGCCGTCATGCCGATCACCACGGCAAAATACAGGAAGTCATAACCGCATGGCTCCTTCGTCGCCGGAAAATCCATGCCGCCGCGATGCTGGCGCTTGCCGTCCACGGTCGCCGGCCGCCAGTATAGATGCGCATAGTGCAGGGCGGTCATCGTGTGGATTGTCAGCCAGCCGAAGATCACCGAGGCAAAGGCGATAAGCAGGGTCCAGACCGTTTCGCCCGTATGGTTGAGCGCCTGAAACAGCGAGACGACGGCAACGCCGACCGCAAGCAGCGTGACGGCAATGATGGCGATCGCCGGAAGATCGTCGCTATCGGCATGGGCCTTCAGATGCTGCGCCGTCAGTCCCGGCAGGCGAAGCGCAACCAGCGCCAGATAGGTCAGGAAAAAGAAAACGGCGGCAATCTCTATGGCAAGGGCAGGCGCGAATGCCAGCGCCAGCGCGAGGCTGAAGGCGCCGACGAGAAAGGCAATGACGAAAGGCCGATGGCGACGATAGGCATCGCCGCCGGGATTAACCGGGCTCTTGGGGTTGGCTGGGCCCTTGGGGCTGGCTGGACTCTTCGGATTTGCCGGGGTCATGGGCGACGCCTTTCTGTTTGCAGCGTCACTTTTTGACACGGCGGCAGAAACGGTCAAGCGTCTCCAGAAAGGCGGAGCGGTCACGCGGTGAAAAGGCGGCGTTGTATCCCTTGCTTTCACCCGTTTCGCGCAGATGCGCGCCAAGATCACGCATCGCGGTCGCCATGCCGATATTCGACTGGTCGAAGACGCGCCCCGCCGGTCCCGTCACCAGAGCACCCTTTGCGACGCAGCGTCCGGCCAGCGGCACATCGGCGGTGATGACGATGTCGTTTTCGCCGGCATGTTCGGCAATCCAGTCATCCGCCGCATCGAAACCGGCCGACACGATGACGTTTTTCACCATCGGATCACGCGAGGGGCGCAGGCCGGAATTGGCGACGAAGGTCACCTGCAGCCCGTGCCGCTCCGCCACTTTCAGGATCTCCGGCTTCACGGGGCAGGCATCGGCATCGACATAGATTTGCGGGTTTTTCGACATGGGCACTCTTTTGGACAATTCCTGCGATGCTTTTAAGGGCAAATACGGCAATTACCAAGCCTGCTTTCGCCGAAATGCCAGCTTGCTGGCTGGGCAGGGGCGGGGCTTGCGATCATCCTGCAACTCACATACGTTCACTCTATGTTCTTTTTCGGGAGGGTACCGATGCTGGAAGAATTCATCGTGCAGGCCAAATCCGCGACCTATGTCGGCGGCGGCAGCAAATCCAGGACCTCCACCCGTAAGGGGTCGCATGATCTCACTTACCGGCAGGGTGAGTGGGACTATATCGACAGCTATTTCGGCGGGACCGATTTCATCGGGCAGGAGGTGATCTGGCATGAGGGCGTCGCGCTCTGGGCGATGAATTATTATGGCCGCATCCTGAGGCCGGACATGATCGACGGCACGATTGCCGGCAGGGTCATTCAGGCATCACTTTCCGCACTTTATCAGGAGGGCCGGTTTCTTGGCGATTTCACCCATCACGTCGGGGAGCTGGTCTATGTCGATACGAATGCGGGTGAAGCTCGGTCCTTCACGGGCATCGAGAGGATTTACCGGGGCGACGTCGAGACATACCGGCTTGACTATCACGGCGGGATGATAAAGCCCTAGATTAAAGACACTGCCATCGACAGGATGCACAATGGCAAATGGCGACGTTCAGTATTTCAAGGCGGCTCTCTATTTCGACAGCGAGCCCGGGATTTCGGAGGAGAGCCTGACGGAAGCCTGGGGCGCGGAAGGCTATGAATGCGAGTTGGTGAACGACAAGGGTGTCTTTGACGGCCTTCGCGGTGCGACCAGAGTTTTTGTCGGTACACCGGAGCCGGTAACGGCTCGGCTTGCGCCGGCGCATTATCCGGCAGTCGCACGGGCTGACGTCGACTGGTCGTCGCTCTTTTGCGTCGATGCAAAAGCGGCATATGACGATCTACGCCAGGCCACACACCAGTGCGAGTTCGGACTTTTCATCATCGCGGATGAGGATAATCCTGAAATCGCCCACAACGAGATCGCCTCGACCCTGCTTGGCATCCATCAGGTCGCCCCGATGCGGGCCGTCGTATTGCATTACCTGGACATGATCGTCGGCCGCGCCAATCTGGATGACTATCTGAACTATGCAAACAGCCATCTCGATCAACCGCAGCAAATGGCTGCGATGCTCGCCTTCGGAGCCTTTGTGACGGAGGAGGGCGAGGCGATCACAGCCTGGACGACGGGCCTGAACCGTTTCGGACAGACGGATATTCTCTACGAAATGAAGGCCGGCGACGCCACGCAAGCGCTTCTGACCATATTCGGCCTGGCGCATCTCGTGGTCAGCGGAAGGCGGCGGTTTGCCGCCGGTGAAGCCATCACCTCTCTCGACCTTCTCGCGCGGCTGGAGCCTGCCGAACTGCACGGCCAGCCCATGCTGCGTGTCGTGCGGCACGGCGCGGAGTAACGGTCTCGTTTGCGGGCAGTCGGGAGCGATGATGGTTCACCGCCCCCGTTTTTCGTTATCGGCTCAGCCGGGCTGCTTCGTCTTGCGCAGATAGGGAAGAACCGTGTCGTAGGAGCCGAAACGGGCAATTGCATCTTCGTTGGAGACGGCGGCGGTGATGATGACGTCTTCGCCCTGTTTCCAGTTGGCCGGCGTCGCTACCTGATGCCTGGACGTCAACTGGATGGAATCGATGGCACGGAGAATTTCCTCGAAGTTGCGGCCGGTGGTCATCGGGTAGGTGAGGACCAGCTTGATCTTCTTGTCGGGACCAATGACGAAGACCGAGCGCACCGTCGCATTGTCGGCCGGCGTGCGGCCTTCGGAACTGTCGCCGGCCCCGGCGGGCAGCATGTCATAGAGCTTCGCCACCTTCAGGTCCTTGTCGCCGATCAGCGGATAATCGACATTGAAGCCGGTCGCGGTGCGGATATCGTTTTTCCATTTCTCGTGGCTTTCGACCGGGTCGACCGAAATGCCGATGATCTTCACGCCGCGCTTTTCGAATTCCGGCTGCAGGCCACCCATTGCACCCAGTTCGGTGGTGCAGACAGGTGTGAAATTCTTCGGATGGGAAAACAGCACCGCCCAGCCGTCACCGATCCAGTCGTGAAAGCTCACCGGACCATGGGTGGTCTCGGCGGTAAAATCCGGTGCTATGTCGTTGATACGCAGGCTCATATGGTGGTTCTCCCTAATGATTTGAACTGAAATCCTGATGGTTTTCGGCAATCCGTTTCCGGCGCCGGAGCTTAGAGTGTCGGCGTGAAATGACCAGTCTTTTATCGTGCGCCTCCGGCATTGCCGAGCAGCGGAAGTTTGCGAAGTTCCCGCGAAAGCTCAATGACGCTCCATGGCAGATATTCGGTTATGGCCAGTCCGACGATGTCCGACATGGACGATATCGACAGAAGAATCTGCTGGATTTGCGACAGGGTCATGCGACCTTTGGCCACGCCGTCAAACGCGTCCGGCCGGGCGGACGGATTACGGAACAGAAGAAAATCATAAAGGCCCGGATCGAGCGCATCGAGGTCGAAGTGGATTGCCGCATGTTTCAGGCCGCGCGCCTTCAACCACGCCGTCACCGGTGCGACGCCATTTTGCAGGTCCTCCGGAGAAAGGCGGGTAATACCGTGTTTTGTGATGAAGTCGGTTTCGTAAGGCGTCGTCTCCGTCAATCCGACATAAAGCACGTTTTCCGGTTTCACCCGGTTCGGAACGGTCGCGACGAAATCCGCGTCACCTTCGCCCATCAGCACCGCAAGCAGGTGCGCATGGGCGTTTGGATATTGCAACGCTGTCATGATGTCTGGATGGGCATCGATCCAGATCACCGCCAGATCGTCCCGGTAGCGGCTGTTGAGATAGGATACGGGGCCGAGATTGACGAGGCAGTCACCGCCAAGCGTGACGATGGCGTCGGGATTATGCCTGCCGATCGCCGCATGAACCTGATCGAGAATGGCAAGGTTCACCTCGCGGGATCTTATGCCGGCACTGACCGGACGCGCGCCGCTGTCAGCCGGCGGCGGAACGGCGATGGTTTCCACCGGGCCCTCCGGATCTGGCGCAATGGCCGAAAGAACCCGGCCGCCAATATAATAATCCGGATTATCGCCGCCTTGCCAAAGGGGCAGGTTGAGGCGAAGCACGTTTCTGGGGTCGATCATCGGTCGGATCCTCTGTAGCAGGCGTCATATCGGCCATGGTGACCGGCAAAGCGGGCAGGGAGGCGCCGCCTGCCGCTTCCTGCCTGATATAGGTCGGTAAAGCCGCGTGCCAATGACATCCCGTCACAACAGGCAGTCGACGGTCAAAATCATCGACAACACCGGTTGAATGTCGCTGGCGCCGCCGTTATTCCGGAGTGGATCGGGGACCATTCATGACAACATCCTCTGCGCCGGTTTCAGCGGCAGTTCGGGCACGCATACCGCCCACCGTATGGGTTCTTGGTTTCGTCAGCCTGCTGATGGATATCTCCTCGGAGATGGTGCAGACGCTGTTGCCCTATTATCTCGTCTCGGGGCTCGGTGCGTCCGCTGTCACGGTCGGTTTCATCGAAGGCCTGTCGGTCGCCATCGCGACCACTACCAAGCTGTTCTCCGGGATCATCGCGGACTGGACGCGGCGGCGAAAAATGCTCGCCGTGCTTGGATATGGTCTTGGCGCCATTTCCAAGCTCGCCTTTCCCTTCGCCACTTCGCTCGGCTGGATTGTCGCTGCCAAGGCGATGGATCGGGTCGGCAAGGGCATTCGCGGAACACCGCGTGACGCCCTCATCGCCGATGTGACCCCCGCTGAAATCCGGGGAGCGGCCTTCGGGCTGCGAAAGTCGCTCGATACGGTCGGCGGTTTCATCGGGCCGCTGGCGGCCATGGCGCTGATGTTTGCGCTGAGTGAAAATGTTCTCGCCATTTTCTGGATCGCGGTCATCCCGGCTTTCCTGTCGGTCTTCATTCTCATGATCGGCGTCAAGGAGCCGGATGCACCGGCACAAACGAAAGCGGAAAAGCCATTCCGGGCCGCCGATTTTGCAAAGCTAAACCCGGCGGTCTGGATCGTCATCTTCGGGGCGTCGCTCCTGACCTTTGCACGGTTCAGCGAAGCGTTCCTGCTGCTGAAATCCGAAGAGGCGGGGTTCAGGCCGGCATGGATACCCGTCACGATGATCATCATGCACGCTGTCTACGGCCTGACGGCCTATCCCGCCGGACGGCTTTCGGACCGGATCGGCCGGTCGGGAATTCTCGCCGCAAGCGTGGCGGTGCTGGCCGCATCCTATCTTGCGCTCGCTTTTGCCAATTCCATCCCGCTGTTCCTGACCGGAATTCTGCTGTGGGGGCTACATATGGGCCTGTCCCAGGGTTTGCTCGCAACTCTTGTCGCGGAAACCGCGCCTCCAAACCTCAAGGGAACCGCCTTCGGCGTTTTCAACCTGATGACGGGTGTGGCGGTGCTGATCGGTAATGTCCTCGCCGGGTTGCTGTGGGACCTCCATGGTTCATTCGGCACCTTCTTGATGGGGGCAATATTGTCCCTCGCGGCATTGCCGGTTTTGATCTGGATATCCCGGCGAAGATCCGCTCCGGCCGGATAAGGCGCACGCCTGAGCCAAGATTGTCTTCGCCGGTCGAAGCGCCTATTCTGATACGGCATCCCTTTGCCGCTTCAGCCGGCGCTGAAAGCCGCGCGCACGCCGTCTCCAAAACCATGTGATGGAGAATACCGATGACGATCACGATTACCGCCTTTGAACGCTCGCCCGATGGCGGCAAGGGTCTTGCCCGTGACATGCGCGTCCGCTGGGCGCTGGAAGAGGTGGGGCAGCCTTACGACGTCCGCCTTCTTTCCTTCAAGGCGATGAAGCAGCCGGAGCATCTCGCGCTTCAGCCATTCGGTCAGATTCCGACCTATCAGGAGGGCGATCTCGTCCTGTTCGAATCCGGTGCCATCGTTCTCCATATAGCCGAGCGCCATACCGGCCTGCTGCCGAAGGATACGGATGCGCGGGCAAGGGCGATAGGCTGGATGTTCGCCGCGCTCAGTACCATGGAGCCGCCGATCGTCGAGCATTTTGTCACCGGCTTTCTCGAAAGGGACAAGAGCTGGCACGGTGAGCGCCTGCAGATCGTTGATGAACGCATTCGCACACGGCTCGCTGAATTATCCCGTCATCTCGGTGGGGCCGACTGGCTGGAGCGGACATTCAGTGCCGGTGACCTGATGATGATATCGGTCCTGCAAAGGATAAAAAGTTCGGGCATCCTTGATGAATATCCGAACCTTTCCGCTTACGTGGCCCGAGGCGAGGCGCGTCCGGCCTATAAGCGCGCCTTTGCCGATCAGCTGGCGGTTTTCAAAGCCGCGTCGGATGCCGGAAGAAATAAAGTTTAGGTCGCTTTTTTTCGTTGTGAATCTCAGTTGCAGATCGATATCCCGGCTGCACATCAGGATTGCATTTGCTGAAAGGATAATTCTAACCTCGATGGCATCAGGCGGAGGATTCGATCTCCGCAACGGGGCCGGAAGAGGGGACTTGTAACATGCCGGAGACAGCCAGCCTGTTTGCTTTTGCCTTGATCGCGCTCGGCATGGTGCTCACGCCCGGGCCGAACATGGTCTATCTGATTTCAAGATCCATTTGCCAGGGGCCGGCGGCGGGCCTGATTTCCCTGGGTGGCGTCGCCCTCGGTTTTGTTTTTTACATGATGTGCGCGGCCTTCGGGATCACCGCGATCGTCATGGCCGTTCCCTATGCCTATGACGCACTGCGGCTTGCCGGCGCTCTTTATCTGCTCTATCTGGCATGGCAGGCCGTGCGGCCGGGCGGAAGATCGCCGTTTCAGGTGCGCAACCTGCCCAAGGACGGTCCGCGCAAGCTGTTCATGATGGGTTTTCTGACCAACCTGCTTAATCCCAAGATCGCCGTCATGTATCTGTCCCTGCTGCCGCAGTTCATCAGCCCTGACCATGGCAGCGTCCTGAGCCAATCCCTTATCCTTGGCTGCACCCAGATCGCCATCAGCGTCAGTGTCAATTCGGTGATCGCCATCGCTGCCGGATCCATCGCGATTTTCCTTGCCAGCCGCCCGACCTGGCTGGTGGTGCAGCGATGGCTGATGGGCACGGTGCTGGCCGGGCTCGCCATACGCATGGCAACGGAAGCACGCCGCTAGGGTCGCCCGGCTCTCAGCCGCGCAATCCGCATCCGGAAACAATATCATCGACGACGCGGGCGAGGGGTGCCGTGGCGTCGATGGTCATCGCGTGGTCGGGTAGGCGAGTTCCCGGTCGCCGTAAATGACATGGTAATCGCGCCGCTGCAGCTATATGGCGACTGAAGTCTCGCCGGTGCGGGAAACGCCTTCGATCAGGTAATTGCGAAGCCCCATTTTCTTTCCGATACACCGGAACTTTGGAAAAGACACGACTGCCGGTTTATGGCGCAGGATCGTAACAGTTCTTCAAATGGACGGGCGAGGGCCTGCAGATTCAGGCCCTCGCGATGGCTTCAGAGAACGTCAGCCGCCGTGGCAGGCCGCCATAAGCGCTTGGGATCAAATCCGGCGCAGACATCGATAATGATCCGGCTGCCGTTCCTGACGCGCCGCCGGAGGATGTCGGGACGGTCGGATTCCGTTTGCAACAGGCCGTTGTCGTGAAGCAATTGCAGCCGGGAACGGGAAAGTCCCAGTTCCGATGCCAGCAGGCGGTCAAGGCGTATGCCGGTCATCAACGGGACGACCAGCTCTATCTCGGCTTTTTCCCATTCGTGCCATGTCCTGTCGGGAGGGTCGCCCATGATCGATTTTTCAATCTCAAACGCGGCAAACTCATCGATGCGTTGCGATTTGCGCCTGAGGGCATCGATATTGAACATTTCCGCCCGTATCCATTGCGGGTCGTTGGACTGCAGGGCGTCCAGAACCGCGGGGCTTATATCGCGCACCGCCTGCCGTTCGAATATCGGCCGGTTCCAGGTCTTCTCGCAGGCGAGGCATTTATAGATGAGCCAGGCATCAAGCCTGCGGCCATTGGCATTCAGCCGGATCTTGCCGCTGGATTGAAAGGCTCTCAGACCGCCGCATCCGCTGCAGGCAATCCAGGGCTGGGGGGCTATTTGAGGAATGATGGTCCAACGGACCCGAAATGTGTCGCACATATCGTCTTGGTCTTCCATTTGGAAGTCCACCAAGATGGTGCAGGAGAAATCCCTGACGGGAACGGTGTGGCGATGTTCTGGGTGACTGAAGAGCTGGAGCAGCGGCGCTGCACAGGGCACATTTTGACGATGCCAAACCGGTCTCTTGCCACCACCCGATGAACATGATCATACGCCGACAGCATGATGCCGTCAGGCGATACGGGTGAAACTGGATTGAGACCGGTATTTACTTAGGCAAAGTCTACCTCGATATGCCAACGCTCTTCGAGGACATCAGTAACAAATGATCGCGTCGAGAGGGAGCCTTTCGATATAGCCCCAGACAGAAACAGAAGCTGTTGCGGCTTTTATGCAACTTGGTCCTGTCGGCCAGAAGCTCCAATTCTGGCCAGAGTTCGGACAAGGCAGGAATATTGAAAGAAGGACCGGGCGTTTGCGAGAGAGGCGAAAACCTACTTTAACGGCTATGCGATCTCGCACCGCTCCTCTTGCGTCTGTCGCCCGTATGACGGGTTTGTAACATCGATGGCCGTAAAACTGTTTGCCATATATAAAGCAGATAGCCGCAGGGAGACTTGGGGCGGTTCAGTTGAGGTGTCAACCATGCATTGGAACGTAAAATGAACGGAAATCTTCCCAGAATTATTGTTCTGGTGGTGTTCGCGGCTGTCGCATTGTCTCTGGCGGGATGCGGCTCATGGCCATTCAACGGAAAACCAATGCCGGTATTGTAATTTCGATTCGAGAAGGCCCTTCCTTGCCGGCGTCGCAGCGGTGAAGTTCGATAACTTTATTAGGAAAGACAATGAGTTGCAGATGAATCTCAAACTTATATGATAGGTTTGGCACCGCACGCGAGCTCGCTGTCGAATGCGCATTCGATCCGAAAGGCAAGAGCGTCGGATCGCACGATGGTGTGCATAGTCACCGCCCGGTAAAACCCACAGGCAATGTTCTGGCGAGTTAAAGATGCGACGTTTCCGGCAAGATGGAAACGCGACACGCTCTCGATGACAGGCACAAGGGTCCGGCTGCCGAACTGCCCGGACGGTCGGGGTTGCAAGGGCAGGGTGGGAATGTCGGCCTTGGCTTCCTCACCCAAAGACGGCCGCACTGCCCTTCGACGTTACGCTAGTTGGAGCCCTTGCGTGGGAGGTAGTTCAAGGCCGTTGGGCAATGATATCCAGATTACCGTTTGCGCTTCCGGAGAGTGGCGCGACAGATGGCCTTTGCCATGTGTGTCGGCGACTAACACAAAGCTGCCGGCCGAAACATGTCGTATTTCGCCGTCGCTCGTCTCGTATTCGACTGGGCCGTCGAGTCTAACAGTTAGAACTGGCTCTGGCACCTTATGCCACGACACTTCTCGCATCCCAGCCGGGATGTGAGCGATGCGCACGCCAGAGGCTGCATAGCTGGCACTCACATCAAAGGGAACCGCTTCCGGATGCACTGACCGCTTGGTGGTCGGCAAATCAATCTCATCGAAATGAGATTCACCGTCCGGCGAGGCGTAGATGCGCAGGCACTTCATTGAGGGCGTCCTTTCGGGAGATATGAACAGGCGGCGAAGGTATCACGGTCTTGATGACATAGCCGCCGCAGGCAAAGATCGCATAAGATAGATTATGGAACTTTTTGATGCTTGTGACGGCTATTTGCGGGCTGCCAGCATCCATATCTCCCCGAAAAGTGCGATGATGAAGCAACCGAGTCAAGGGCGCTGGCATGTCAGAATGAAGCGCCTGTAGACAAAGGTACGCAGCCTGTTGCGCAGGTTGGCATTTTTCCGCTGTGCTTTCGCTATCGGGGCATGGGAATGGAGTTCTATCTTCACGAAGCCTGCAGCGGTCAGCAGCGGCGTCAGCATCTGAGGTCGCAGCCCCTGGCCGAATGGAAGCGCCTTCATGATGGCCGCATGGCGGTTGCCCAGGGCGCCGTCATAATTCCTGTCTTCACCCACCACATGATCGATGAGCGAAATAAGCAGGCCCGCAAGACGTCCGGCCGGTTTCGGCGTCGCCCAGTCGCCATCGAAAAACAGAAGCCGACCGCCGGGACGGAGAAGCCTGAACCATTCGCGGAACGTCTGTTCGGGCTGCGTCAAAGTCCAGACCAGATGCCGGCAGATGATCGCGTCATAGGATGCTTCGGGTTCCATGGTGTTTTCGGCATCCGCCATGATGAAGCGCAGCCGCGGTTTGCCGGCGTGTTTGGCGCGCGCCACAGCCAGCATCGCCTCTGAAAAGTCGAGTGCCGTAACATCGTGGCCGAGATCGTGGATCAGGCGCGTCACCTCGCCGGTGCCGCAGGCCAGTTCGAGAACACGTTTCGGCTCCGGGCCGATCAGCTGCCGGATCGGTTTCTGCCACGCATCAGCCTCCGGACCGGCGGCGATCCTGTGTCCGAAGGCGAGATCGAAGGTCTCCGATCTTTTCGACCAGTAGTCGCGGATTTCTTCCTTGAGATCGAAATTACCGCCATCCATCGTGTCGTTCCTTGTGTGTTCCATGTTCAAGCTCAGCGAAATGATCAGTCGGAAGCGTCGAATACGGTGTTGAGCGTCGCAACCGTGATGGCGATTGCGATGCCGGGCCAGATCATCAGGCTTGGATGATCGAAGATGAAAACGCGATATTCAAACAACATCGAGCCCCAGTCCGGTTTGGAAGGGTCCGCGCCAAGCCCGATAAAGGCCAGCGAGGCATAGGCGGTGACGGCAAACCCCGCCTGATTTCCGGTATGAGTCACCATCAGCGGCAGGATATTCGGCAGAAGATGGCGCAGGACCATCCGCAAGGGCGGAACGCCCAGCGCCTGTGCGGCATGGACAAAGGGTTGCCCAAGCACACGCCGGCTGAGGGAATGGGCAAGCAGAGCCGTCGGGCCAATGCCGGCAAGACCAAGCGCCAGCCCGGCCGTTATCGGCGTCAGGCCAAAAATAGCCGCCGCCGTCAGCGCGATGATGAGCGTCGGAACGGTGATGAAGAATTCGCAACAGCGCAACACCACCCTCTCCTGCCAGCCACCCAGCACCGCGGCGCCGGCGCCGAGCAAGGTGCCACCGGTAAAGGCGATGGTGCCGACCGACAGAACCACAAGCGCGGTGCGCCATCCGCCCGCCATGAGGCGCGCAAGAAGATCGCGGCCGAGATGATCGGTTCCCAGCAGATGCTGCGCCGTCACACCGGAATGGCGGGCCAGGATATCCACGGCATCAGGATCATAGGGCTGCCAAAGGGCGCTGAGGAGCAGGAAGAGGGCCAGGATGGCGAGCGCGAAATACCGGAGCATCAGACGAGCCGTGGATCCAGAAGGCGCTGAAACAGCTGCACGATCAGGTTCATGAAGAGCAGCCACAGCGCGATGACCATCACATAGGCCTGCAGCACCATCTGGTCTCGTACCGCGATGCTTTGCACAAGGAACTGGCTGATGCCGGGAAGATTGAAGAGGATTTCCATGGTGGCCGTTGAGCCGATCACCCACCCCGCCTCCGAGCGCACCGCCGAAAGCAGGGCATAAAACGCACCGCGATGCGCGTGGCGCCAGAGCGCCTGCCGATGCGAAAGTCCCTTGGCGAGAGCGGTGCGAAAATACGGCTGTCGCGTGGTTTCGATCATGTCACGGCGGTAGATACGTGCAAAGACGGCAGCCGAATGGGAGGCGATGAGAAGGACGGGCAATATGATTGCTGTGATGTCGGTTCCGAAGGGTCGAATCCAGCGTAGCTGGACGCCGAGAACCCAGAGCAGGACAAGCCCCAGCCAGAAACCGGGAACAGCCTGCACGAAGACCGAAAATGCCCGGCTGGCACGATCGGCAATGCCACTCGGCCGCGCCGCAGCGCTGAAACCGAGCGGTACGGCGACGGCAATGGCGAGGAGAAGGCCGGAAATACCGAGCATGAGCGAGAGAGGCAGACGGTCGATAAACTCCGCAAAGACGGATTCGCCGGTGCGGAAAGATCGTCCCCAGTCACCGGCAACGAAATCCGAAAGCCAGTGCAGATAGCGCAGGATGAGCGGGCGATCGAGGCCCCACCCTTCCCGCAGCGCCGCAGCGGTTTCGCTCGTGGCCGTCAGGTTCCACACCCGAATGGCAATCTGCACCGGATCGGTGGGCATCCATGCGATGAGCGTGAAGGATGCGAATGAAAGCGCAACCATTCCCAACATGGAATATATGCCGAACCGGAGCAATTGCATCTGACCTTACCGCGCTTCGCCTATGTCGCCGCGCAGGACATAATAGTCGGAACCCCACGGCTCGTAGTTCTGCAGCCGCTTCGAAAGGCCGACATACCAGACCGGCGAAACCAGGAAGGATGCGGGAACGTCGGCAAACAGCTTTGCCTGCGCATCAAGCGCGATCGTGGCCCGTTCGCCGGCATCGCCCGCCGTCGCGAAACGATCGAGAATGGCATCGAATTCAGGCGAGGCGTATTTCGCATAATTGAGCGAGGCGCCGCTGCGCAGCATCGAATTGAGGAAAAAGGCCGGATCTCCGTTCGGTGCGGTATGCTGCGCCCAGAGGGCGATGTCGAATTCACCGGCGGCAGCCACGTCCTGAATATTTTCAACGACCTTCGTGTCGAGTTCGATGCCTATTCTGGCAAGCTGCGCCTTGACCACCGGCAGCACGGTGACGAGGTCCGGGCGCTGCGGATAGGTAATGGCGAGAAGGCGAAGCGGCGTGCCGTCCTTCTCCCGCTTCCCTGCCCCGTTTTTCGTCCAGCCGGCTTCGTCGAGAAGCGCTTCGGCCTTTACAAGATCGGTCTGTCGCTGCTCTTTCCCGGCAAAGGGGAAATAGGCGGCATAGGCGCCGGTCGCGGGTTCACCGCCATTGATCGCAGCGGCGAGTTCCCTGCGATCGAAGCCGAGATCGAGCGCCTGGCGCACCTTGATATCGGCGGTAATCGGCCTCGTTGTGTTCAGGAAAGCGAGATATTGATAACCGACAGGGAAAGACTTGATCGTCAGATCCGGATTGGTTTTCAGACGGCTTACGACTTCTGACGGCAGACCGAAAGCAAGATCCAGCTCGCCGGCTTCCAGCGCCAGCGTCATGCTCTGCGCATCGCCGAACCTGCGGAAATCAACCGGAGAACGGGCATCAGCATCGGCAAAATGGGTGTTCGGCGAGAGCGTCAGTGATGTATCCGCCTTGAAATCTGCAATCTGATACGGCCCGGTGAACAGCGCCTTCCCGTCGGTTGCAGGCTTGTAGGCGATCAGCGGCCATTCCGCGAAAAGCGCCTGAAGAAAAGCCACCGGCTTTTCCGTGGTAATCATCAGTGTCAGGTCGTCGGCCGCCTTGAAATCCAGCTTTCCACCCGTTGCCAGCGCCGCCTTGTTGGTTGCAAACGTATGGTCGAAACCGGCGGCAAGTGCAGCCGCCGTTACAGGCGAACCATCGGAAAAGGCGTGGCCCGGTTTCAGCGTCACTTTCCAGCTGAGATCGCCGGTGCGTTCCGCTTTTTCGGCAAGACCGGGCACTAGCCGCCCTTCCCGGTCGACGGTGAAGAGGTTTTCACCCACGCCATGGCTGACGAGCGCCCAGCCGTTCGATCCCTTTGCCGGGTCGAGACCGCTCGTGATGTAGGTGGCGCCGACACGCAATGGCTCGGTGGCGAGAGCGCTGGCGCCCACACCCGTGATCAGGGCCGCAAGCCCGGCCACGGCCAGACGTGAAAAGCTCTTTGCCGACATTCTATTTCCTCTCATGCTATTCGGACAGATTACGAAGCCGCTGTTTGCGGCCGGTCGGGTGGTAGGCGAAATCGTCAACGACGCGGCCGCCCAGCAGATGTTCGGCAACGATACGGTCGACTGCCTCTTCCGTGACGCCGCCATAATAGGTGCCCTCGGGAAAGACCTGCAGGACGGGCGCAAGGTTGCAGGGGCCAAGACAGGTGGACTTGGCGGTCATGGTGCCCTCACCCGTAATCCGAAGCTTCTGTCGCTCCTGCTGGTTGCGCAGATGGCCCCAGATCGCATCCGCACCCGCCGAATTGCATGGACCACCCTGGCAGACGAGCACGCGGCGCTTCTGTGCCGGGACCAGCGATCCCTCGCCAGCCGGGCGAACAGGCCCAGAGAGGTCAAGCGCCTGCGCCGTTTCGGCAAGATCTTCAAGCAGACGCGCCATCAGGCCGCTCGCTGTGGGGCTTGCTGTTATGGAAAGGGACGGCCACGGCCTGACGTCGCCTGCCCGCCATCGTTTCAATGTCTTGGTCATCCAGTTGTGAAAACTGGGCTCCAGTGGCAGCATCAGTGGAATGATCAGGATATGGCTGACATCCTCATCGATCAGATTAAGCAGCTCTTCGCGGAGTGACGGTGTTCCCTGTTCCGTGAAGGCGATGCGAACGGTCCTTGCGCCGCAAAGCCCTTCAGCCTGCATTGCCAGACGCTGCATGTCCTGATGAGGCGCGGCGGCAAAGGCCGACTTCGCGACCAGCAGCACGGCGTCGGGCGCAGACGGCTCGTATTGGGTTGGTTGGATACTGTCTGTCACATTGCCTCATTCACGAGGCGGTGTCGAAAATGACAGGGTCTCCGGCTAAAGACCGGAAACAGCCATCATTCCCATGGCACCCCCCGACCACGGAATTACATGATGTCAGGCAGGTCTCCTGGCTTGCGGGTCGAGGCCGTCTCACCTGTCTTCCCGGCATCGCTGCCAGTGACATCGTGGGCGATAGGCTCACCGCTTACAGTTGCGGGACAGCTCCGGAATTTAACCGGATTCCCTCTTAGCTTCCGCCGGGCGGCGGAAGAACCATGACGGAGCGACCCTACACTGCCGCCGGTTACTGTCAACCGCCTGCACGGGTAGTCTGATTTCTGCGCAACAAAGCTTTGCGGGAATGTTACGTTATAAAATAACGTTAAACACGTGGCGCGTAACGTCGTCAAGGCTCTCTCTTGTGAAACAGTCTATCGAGACTGATGTGATCGGATGTCGGATGGCCTCAGCCCTGACCTTTCGCCATCGTCAGATAATCCACAACTGCGCGAGCATGCACGGGAAGCCCGGCGAAACTTCGCGCGCAGATAAGAAGATGACGGCGTGCCCAAACGTCGGAGATCGCGACGGTCTTGAAGGACAAATCGGCCTGATATCGGCGGGCATAAACCTCCGGCACGATGGCAAGCCCGACGCCGCTGCTGACCATGGCGCAGATATCCTCGAAACTATCCAGACGGATACGCAGTTTGAACGGCCGGCCTTCACGCGCCGCATGGATTGCCAGATGCCCCTGAAGCGCGCTTTCCGCAGGCAGACCGACAAAAGGTTCGTCGAGAAGCTCCGCGAAAGTCACCATCTTCCGGGCCGCGAGTGCATGGCTGGCAGGTGTGATCACAACCAGCCTGTCGATCTCGAAAGGCCGTGTTTCCAGCGTTCCCGTGTCGGTCGTGTCTGCCGCAATGCCGATATCCGCTTGCCCGGCGGCGACGGCCGCAACCACATCGGGGCTCTGGCGCTCCTCGAGGTCTATGTCGATTGTCGGGTGATCCACGAGATATTGCCGAAGGGCGCCGGGAAGATGCGCCATTGCCGCCCGCCCCGAGAATATCCGGACCTGTCCCCGCAGGCCCCGCGCATAAAGCTGGAGATCGCCCCTCATCTGTTCCATCTGCCCGAGAACGATACGGGCATGGTGGGCCAGGGCCTCCCCCGCCGGCGTCACCCTGACGCCACGGGCACCCCGGTCGAGAAGCGATACGCCGCTCATCTCCTCCATGCCGCGGATACGCGCGCTGGCGGAGGGCAAGGCCATCCCCGCGCGGTCTGCTCCCTGCGTAATACTTTCCGCCTCGACCACGTGAAGGAACAGACGGAGATCGGTCAAGTCGAAGCGCATTCGCCCCCTCCAGTCGGGACCCTTCGGATTATCCTAAGGGCTCCCTTGTATCTTCCGCATTGTGCGGAGTCACGGATGGCGATCATTGTCGCCATAGTTTTATTGACCCGGAACGACGATCCATGGACGCCTCCGAAGCCCTTCTCCGCGCCATCGCCTTCAGACTGGCGCTGCTTGTCCTTGCTGTTTTTGCCGCAAGGACGCTCCCCGATAACAGACCGGCAATTGATGCAACGGTGACCGCTGCGGCCACTTACGGATCGCCGCTTCCAGACGAGGACAGCACGGCCTTGGGCGACATGGTTTTGTACGATTAGACAAGCGGCGCCGGGCTACGCGTAAACTTATGTTTCGGCCGTTGCCGACAGAAAGCGACCGACTATCGATTGCACCATGTCAGCCTCTTCGATCCGGAGATCGTATTGATGATTTGTAATTTCATATAAATATCAATTAATAAAGGTGCTTTTCTAATCTTGTTTATAACTCACCGGAGGCCTCCCGGCGTCTCAGTTCGAGCTCTTCGCTGTAGCGCCTGAGCGTATGGCTTTCGGTGAGCAGGCCAACCGGGCGGTTCTCGATCTTGTCATTGACGACGACCAGCGCTTCGCTTTCCGTGGCGTCGAAGGCGGCGGCCGCCTGACGGGCATTCATGGTCGGCAGCAGCACATCGTTCTTGTATTGCAGATAGGTTTCGAGGCTGATCTTGCTCGGGTCGCGATCCATCGGATCGGCGTAGATTTCCGGCACGAGGACGATACCGGCATAACGTCCGTCATCATGGGTCATGATCACCCGCTGCGTCGAACCGAGTGGGAATTTCTCCTTGAAGGCTGCAAGCCCCATGCTGACATTGGCCTTGCGGATATCGGCGCGCATCATCCTGCCGACGGTGAGATCGCGGATCCAGCCAATATCATGGGCGCTGCGAATGCTCTCTCCCCGGAGATGAAAACGCCAGGTCGCGAAAGAATAACCGAAGGTGGTGCGCACCACGAGCGAGGTGGTGATGACGGCTGCCAGCACCAGCGCGGTGATCTGGAAGTCGCCGGTCAGCTCCAGCGCCAGAAATGTCATCGTCAGCGGACCGCCGATAATGGCGGCGGCAAAGGCGCTCATGCCGATCACGGCATAAACGATCGGCGATGTCGACCCATAGCCGATATAGGGTGCGCAGAGCGCGAAAATCTTGCCAAGCAGCGAGCCCATGAACAGCGAGGCGAAAAACAGGCCACCACGGAAATTCGAACCGATGGAGATGGCGCTGGCCGCCGCCTTCAGCAGAAACAGTCCGGCCAGCCCGTATATCGTCAGCTCCGCATCGATATTGAGATGCAGCGCCCCATGGCCGCTTGACAGCACCTGCGGCGAAATCAGCGCGAGACCGCCCACTGCCACGCCGCCAATGGCAGGGCGCAGCCAGCCGGGAATGGCGCTTTTGCGCGCCGTCTCCTCGATGAAGGACACCGTCTGCATGAGCACGATACCGATCGCCGCGCACACGATGCCAAGAAAGATCGCCGGCACATAATCCGCCGGTGTCACGCGGCTGGCATCGATAATATCGATCGATATGCCGTGACCGCCAATAACGCCGATGACAGTGGTGGCGACCAGCGCCGAGACGATGAGCGGCGCAAGCGTGACGACGGTGTAGGTGCCGATGATGAGTTCGATGGCGTAGAACGCCCCAGTCAGAGGCGCATTGAAGGCGGCCGCAATCGCTCCCGCCGCGCCGCAGCCGACAAGGATGCGCATGTCCCCTCGCCGCAGCTTCAGCTTGATGCCGATCTTCGAGGCGACGCCACTGGCAATCTGCGTATAACCGGCCTCGAGCCCGACGGAGGCGCCAAAACCGTTGGAGACGATATTCTGCACGCAGACGATGATACTGTCCGTCAAGGACAGGCGGCCGCCGTGAAGTGCATTGGCCTCGATGGGGTCGACCATGGGCTTCTTGCGGGTCTTTGAAAGAATGAAGATGATCAGGCCGAGCACGATGCCGCCGATGATCGGCCCGGCCAGCACGGTCCATCCGGACAGGTCGCTGCTGCTCAGCCGCTCGACACCGAAGACCAGCACATGCAGCGCCGTACTCAAGGCGCCGATCAGCGCCACCAGGAGTCCCGCCGCGATGCCGATGAAGACGGCGAGGACCACCAGCCCCAGTTCGCCGCGCCGGAACATGGCCCGCAGCCTGCTGGCGCGCAGATTGTCGAAGAAGCTCGCCATACTGGGTGCACGGAAAGGCTTGGTCGACATGCTGTTCCTTTTCGGGCGGCGTCAAGGCGCGACGCCCTTCCTCTTCATTGTTTCAGAGCACATCCTTGTCCCAGGACCGGAAACCGCTTTGGGGGGACGTGCTCAGGGCGCTTCGATCTCGACCTCGAAACACATCTGGTCATAAGCCGGTTCAACATTATCAGGCGTTTCACGCATCACCGTCTCATAATCGAGCGGAATGTGCATATGGGTCAAGATCGCCCTTTTGGGGGCAAATCTCTCGATCCAGCCGAGCGCCTGTTCCAGCGACAGATGGCTGGGGTGGTAACGGTGCTGCAGCGCGTCGATGACGAGGATATCAAGGCCGGCAAGTTTGGGCAGGCTTTCAGCCGGAAAATCGCTGACATCGGTGCAATAGGCGACATCGCCGATGCGAAAACCGAGCGAATGCACGTCGCCATGCTGCTGCATATGGACCTTAAATTCTATCGGCCCGCCTGCCCCGTTTATCACCACCGGCGTATCCATGTCCGCGATGATCCTTGGCTCGACGATGGGCGGATAGCTGCTGCCCGGCGGTGTTTCAAGGCAATAGGCAAAACCGTCCTTTATGCGCGCCATGGTAATGCGATCGGCATAGATCGGAATACGGCCCTGCTGAATGGCGAAATAGATGCGCAGATCATCGATGCCATGCAGGTGATCGGCATGCGCATGCGTGTAAAGCACGGCATCGACCGCCTCGACCTTCGCCGCGATCATCTGCTCGCGAAAATCCGGACCGGTGTCGATGACGACAGTCGTCTTGCCGCCATCCGGGCCGATCTGCTCCACCATGAAGGCCGTGCGCGTACGCCGGTTCCTGGGGTTTTCAGGATCGCAGGCGCCCCAGTCGCCGTTGATGCGCGGAACGCCGGGAGACGACGCGCATCCGAGAACCGTGAAGCGGCGACGGTAAGTTGCCACGCCTACACCCTTGTCATCTTGGAGAAGCAGCGGAAGGCGTTTTCGGTGGTGATTTCCGCCATGCGTTCATAGGAAACGCCATGAACCTCGGCCAGAACCTCGGCCGTATTGACCACATAGGACGGCTCGTTGCGTTTCCCCCGCCAGCGCTTCGGCGCAAGATAGGGCGCATCGGTTTCCACCAGCAGCCGGTCAGGCGCAACGGTGGCGGCGATATCGCGGATATCCTGCGATTTCGGGAAGGTGAGAATGCCGGAGAAGGAAACATAACCGCCAAGCTCGACACCGGTTTTCGCCAGCTCAGGACCAGCGGAGAAGCAGTGCAGAATGAAGGGGAATGCTCCCTTGTCGCTTTCCGCGCGCAAAATAGCAGCCATGTCGTCATCGGCGCTGCGGCTGTGAATGACGAGCGGCAGCTTCGTCCGTCTTGCCGCCTCGATATGGCGAATGAGGCCGGTTTTCTGGTCTTCCGGCTTCTGCGTGTCGTAGAAATAATCCAGTCCCGCCTCGCCGATCGCCACGATCTTGTCGTGGCTCTCGGCCAGCCGCACCAGATCGTCAGCCGAGATATCCAGTTCCTCGGCTGCGCTGTTGGGATGCGTGCCGACCGAGCAGAAGACCGACGGATATTTTTCCGCGATCTTCAGAAGCTCGGGCAGACGACGCACCCGGGTCGAGATCGTCACCATCTGGCTGACGCCCGAAGCATGGGCGCGGGCGATGATATCGTCGCGCTCAGCCTCGAAATCGGGAAAGTCCAGATGGCAATGCGTATCGATCAGCATGGTTGTCGCCTTCACGCTTCCGGTGCGACGTAACGCGGGAAGACCGGCTTCGGTGCTTCGAGCGGCGTGCCCGGAACCAGACGACCGGCCTCGCCGAGCGCGGCGAAATCGCGCTTGTCGGCGGGGGCAGCGACGAGATCAAGCAGCTTGTCGCAGGATTCCGGCATGAAGGGCTGCAGGAGGATGCCGATCTGGCGCACCACTTCCGCCGTGACGTAAAGCACGGTGCCCATGCGCTCCGGATCGGTCTTCTTCAGTGCCCATGGCTCCTGCGATGCGAAATAACGGTCGGTTTCCGAAACGACGGCGATGATGGCAGCGAGCGCGCGGTGAAGGAGCTGCTTGCCCATCTCCTCGCGGCAGACCGCCAGCAGGCCGTCGGCGGAAGCGAGCATCGCCCTGTCTTCATCGGTGAATTCGCCGGGCGCAGGAATCTGGCCGTCGCAATTCTTGACGATCATCGACAGCGAACGGCTGGCGAGATTGCCGATGCCGTTGGCGAGATCGGCATTGATGCGGGTGGCGATGCCTTCTTCGCTGTAGCTGCCGTCCTGGCCGAAGGAAACTTCACGCAGGAAGAAATACCGGACCTGATCGAGACCGAAATGGCTGACCAGATTGACGGGATCAACGACGTTGCCGAGCGACTTCGACATCTTCTCGCCCTTGTTGAGCAGGAAGCCATGCGCATAAACGCGCTTGGGCAGCGGCAGCTTGGCGCTCATCAGGAAGGCAGGCCAGTAGACCGCGTGGAAGCGGATGATGTCCTTGCCGATGATGTGCACGTCGGCCGGCCAATATTTGGCGCGCGGGCCGTTCCTGTCTTCGATGTAACCCGTGGCGGTGATGTAGTTGGTCAGGGCATCGACCCAGACATACATGACGTGCTTGGGATCGTTCGGAACCTTGATGCCCCAGTCGAAGGTGGTGCGGGAAATCGACAGGTCCTTCAGGCCGGATTTGACGAAGGAGATGATCTCGTTGCGCCGCTCGGCCGGGCCGATGAATTCAGGGTTTTCCTCGTAGAGCTTCAGCAGCCTGTCCTGGTATTCGGAGAGCTTGAAGAAGTAACTTTCCTCTTCCACCCATTCCACCGGCGTGCCCTGCGGCCCATAGCGGACGCCGTCAGCGCGCACTTCCGTTTCGTCTTCGCCGTAATAGGCTTCGTCGCGCACGGAATACCAGCCGGCATAGCTGTCCTTGTAGATGTCGCCGCTATCGGCCATCAGGTTCCAGATATTGCGCGAGGTCTCGTGGTGACGCTCTTCCGTGGTGCGGATGAAATCGTCATTCGAGGCGTTGAGCAGCTTGCCCATCTCGCGGAACTGGTCGGAATTGCGCTGCGCCAGCTCTTCCGGCGAAATGCCTTCCGCCCGCGCCGTCTGCTGCATCTTCTGGCCGTGTTCGTCGGTGCCGGTCAGGAAGAACACATCCATTCCATCCAGACGCTGGAAACGTGCCATGGCGTCCGTCGCAATCAACTCATAGGCATGGCCGATATGCGGCTTGCCGTTGGGATAGGAGATCGCGGTGGTGATGTAGAATGGTGTCTTGTCTGTCATGACGGTCGATCGACTTTACAGGCTGTTTTTTGGATAGACCGCTCTTAAACCATTGTTCGCAGCAGCGAAAGAAAAAGCGTACGTTTTGTACGACGGCTTGAGGACAAAGTGGATTTTGGCGAACGCTCGGCTCCGCACTCCGTCACCCCGGACGAGATCCGGGGTCCAGCGCGATCAAGTCCTTGGTCGCAAAAGACTCGTCTCACGGCGCAGACGCGCCGTGGCTGGATGCCGGCTCAAGGCCGGCATGACGGAAGAGGTTTACACGCCATCGAAATCGTACGTTCCATACGATCCCTCGCCCGTCAGACGCCGCGAATATCTTCCAGAATGGAGAGCACCATCTGCTTCTTGTCGAGATTATAGGCCTGCGCCACGCTGATGCGCTCCGACAGCGTCGAGGAAAGCCGCGCGTGTTTTTCCGCCGCCGCGATATCGCCGGCCATCGCTGCTGCCCGGGCCCGCTCCATCAGCTCTTCCGTCACGTGCTCCATGAAGAAGCCGAGAACGATATCGCCGTCCTTCTGCGCCAGAACCTCGGCGAGCTTGTGCATGCGCTTGCGCGCGCCCGGCCCTTCGGCCGTCATGACCTCGGCAAAGGCCTCGACAATGTCCGAGCCGCCGTAATTCATAAGCTTCAACGCCTGCGCCACGCTGCCTTTTGAGGCGGCAAGCAGGGCGTCGCGTTTTTCGCCGGATGGGCTGATGCCGAGATGATCGAGCGATTGCACCATGGCCGCATCGGAAAGCGGCAGGAGCCTGAGTGGCATGCAGCGTGAGCGGATGGTCGGCAGCAATTTTCCCGGCGCATGCGACAGGACGAGGAACATCGCCCGTTTGGGCGGCTCCTCCAGTATTTTCAGGATGGCGTTCGCGGCATTGCGGTTGAGATCATCAGCCGGATCGATGATGACGATACGCCAGTTGCCGGTGCCCGATGTCTGGGAAAAGAAGTGCCCTGCCCGCCGCACCTCGTCCACGGTGATGGCGGATTTCACGCGACCGGTCTTTTCATCCACCGGACGGGTGAGATGCAGCAGATTATGAGAGGCACCGGCGGTGATCTGCCGGCTGACGAGCGATTGCGGATCGGGATCGGCAAGGACATCCGGCGCCGAAGACGGATCGGGATGGCTGAGCACATGATTGGCGAAACGGAAGGCGAGCGTCGCCTTGCCGATCCCTTCCGGTCCTTCGATGAGAATGGCGTGGTGGCCCTTGCCGGAACGATAGGATTGGGCGAGGAACGCTTCGACTTCCTCATGCCCGAAAAGCTTCGTGTTCTGCTGCGGTGCGATCGCACCGTCGAGAACGCCCTGAACCTCACTCATGCGCCGCGCCCGCCGCAGTTCCCAGTTGTTCGAGCAAGGGCTCGACAAAGGACATCACATCCTCCGCCACCTTCGCCTCCGGCTGGTCGGCATTGACGATCCGGCAGCGACGCGGCTCGGCCAGCGCAATGTCGAGATAGGCTTCCCGCCGCTTCTCGTGGGTTTCGATTTCCTCTTTTTCGAACCGGTCGGGCGCAGCCCCCTCATCCGCGCGTTTTCGGGCGCGGGCCAGCCCCTTTTCAGCGGCGATATCGAAGATCAGCGTCAGTTCCGGCACCACACCGTCGATGGCAATGCGTTGCAGCGTTTCGATGAAATCCGGCTCCAGATTGCCGGTCGTACCCTGGTAGACACGGGAGGAATCAAGAAAGCGGTCGCAGAGCACGATCTCGCCACGCGCAAGCGCCGGGCGAATGACCTCCTCCACATGGTCGTTGCGCGCCGCCGCAAACAGGATTGCTTCCATGCGCACGCCGAAGGATTCCGCCGCACCCGACAGAATCACATGCCGCACTGCCTCCGCACCCGGCGAGCCGCCAGGCTCGCGCGTCACGACGACGGTGAAGCCGCGGCCGCGAAGCGCCTCGGCAAGCGTGCGAATCTGTGTCGACTTGCCGGCACCCTCGCCGCCTTCGAAGCTGATGAACAGTCCAGTCTTTTCGGCCAATGTCACGTCCTGCGAGGAATTCCCGGAAATATTGAAATGCCTGTTTACAGCATCGAACCAAAAAGTGTGAAGCGCTTTTCAGAAAATCCGGTGCCTGAACAAAAGCATAGAGGGAAAGTGGGGCAAAGCGCGGATTTTCAGAGCCAGAACAGCAGCAGTTCTTTCAACGCACCCGCCGCATTCTGGGTCAGCGAGCCCTTGCCGACCGAACCCTTGGTATAAAGCGGCACTTCGCGCAGCAAGCGCTCGCCGGAAAAAACCTTAAGCGTTCCCGCATTGGCGCCAGCGTCCAGCGGCGCGTTCAATGGCCAGCGATAGACAATCCGTCCGGAAATTCGTTCCGGATTGTTGACGGGCACCAGCACGCTGACATCTTCCTTCGGCGAGAGATCGACATAGGACGCATCGCCGCCATAGACGCTCACCGACCCCACCACTTCATCCTTGCTGAAAAGATGGCGTTTTTCAAAGGCCGTCAGGCCCCAGTCCACCACACGACGGGCTTCCTCCTGCCGTGTCTTGTCGTCAGTCATGCCTGACAGCGCCAGATAGACCCGCCGCCCCTCGCGCTCGGCCGAAATGACGGCGGCAAAACCGCTGCCTTCGGCAAAACCGAGCCCGAGGCCGTCTATACCGCTGCCCGGCATCAGCAGCGAGTTCTTGTTACGCTGGAAAATCCGGTTCCATTCGAAATCGGGCTTGGTGAAAAGCGCGTAACGGTCGGGATAGGTATCATGCAGATGCTGGGCAAGGCGCACCATGTCCCTGGCGGTGGTCCTGTTGCCCGGATCGGGAAGCCCCGTGGAATTGGTAAAGGTGCTGCGGCTCATGCCAAGCGCACCGGCCCGCTCCGTCATGCGCTTGGCAAAGGCCGCGTCGGATCCCGCCATGCCTTCGGCGATGATGATGCAGCCATCATTGGCATTCTGCACGATGATACCGGTCAGCAGATCATTGACGCTGACGGAGGATTTCAGCGCCGCGAACATGGTCGAGGTTCGCGACGGCGCACCGCCCGTGCGCCAGGCATATTCCGAGACGGGATAAGCGGTCTCCGGCGTCACCTGCCCTTTTGACAAGGCATCCAGCACCACCTCCACGGTCAGGAGCTTGGCGAGCGATGCGGGCGGAAAGGGCTGATCCTCATTTTGGGAAAGAAGTACCGTGCCGGTCTCGGCATCGATCATATAAGCCTGTTCGGCCTTGGCGATGAAGGGCGCCGTCTGCGATTGCGCCGTACCGGCGCTGAAAAACGCAAAGGCGGCCGCCGCGACGACCGACCGATAGGAGCGATGAATGGCTTTGCGCATGAAACCGCCCAGTCCTGCCTGCCGTAACCGGCTGCCCGCGATGAAGGCGAGAAGCAGCCGTATTCTTCAATTCGTCAGCGCGACTTCGCCTGCTGACGCTTCACATGGGCGAGTATCGATTGCTCGTTGAGCGCGCCACGATCGACGAGCACGCTGTCAAAGGCGCGCGCCGTTCTGGAGACCGTAGCAGATTCCTCCGAATAGGCCGCCGCATATTTGGAGGACGGGGTCGGCACGCGCAGATAGTTGCCGCCGGGTGCTGCCGGCTCACGCAGGAAATTGCCTTCCGGCCGCTCGGCAAGGAAGGGCCCGATTTCCGGCAGGATCGCGAACTGCTCGAAAGCCGGTGCCGGGCCGCTGACCAGCGGCATGGCCTGAAGCGCAGCATTCTTCTTGGAACCGACGAGCGCCGTCTGGGCGGAGCCGCCATAACTCGGGTTCGATGCAGGAGCCGGAACGAAATTCGGAGACGCCGAAGCCACCATGACGCCCGTGGCGATCTGCCCTTCCGGCGCCACGCCCGGCGAGCGCGACCCCTTCGGAACATAGGATGCCATCAGATAGGGCATGTCGTGCCCGTCAAGCGGCGCGCGGCCGGCATATTGCACGCGCACATTCGCTGTACCGGTAGCCTTCATGTCGAGCAGATCGGCCGTCTTGCTGGAAACGTCGATCAGGCGCCCTTCATGGAATGGCCCGCGATCGTTGACGCGCACCAGAACGGAAGCGCCATTTTCCATGTTGGTGACACGCGCATAGCTCGGCAGGGGAAATGTCGGATGTGCGGCAGAAAGATGTTCTTTGTCGTAAACTTCGCCATTCGCCGTCAGGCGGCCGTGGAAGGCTGAACCGTACCAGGAGGCAAGACCGGTCTTGTTGTAACCCGGCTCCTCTTTCGGAAAATAACGGCGGCCCTTCACGGTATAGGCATTGCCGATCAGCTCTCGCCCGCCGCCCTTGGGAATGCTCCTGCCATCGGCGACACGCGGGCTGGCTTTGACGCCATATTCCGACTCGGAAAAATATTCCTTGCTGCGCTTGGGTTTGGGCTTGGTTTCAGACGTGGTGGAACACGACGCCGTTGCGGCGCAAAGCACGGAAATTGCAAGCCACTTCGCACCCGATCTGGTGCTGATGCCGAGTTTCTTGACCGTAGAATTCAAATCGTCTGCCCCACGCTGCTATTGGCTCGGAGAACCGCACCCTCACTTGCCTCGATTATTTGCCCCTGCCATCGAAGCACCTAACAGTCGCTTAATCTTGTGCATAACGTGGCGAAAATGCGAACGACTTTTGCAAATTCGATAAAATTGTAACGAACGTGGTTAATGATCGGTATCTTTTCAGGGTGTCCGTCAGGCACATTTCCCCTGCCCGTTCCTTCCTTTCGCAAGGGCATCCCGAGGAACAAACCGGTCGCAACCGCGTTTCCTCCGCGCAGATAAACGAGCTTTCCGCCGGTTTCGGCTGAGGGAGGAAACATGATCAAGTCGATTAAAACCACGGGCAAAACCGCAGGCCTTGCGCTCATTCTCGCAATGGCCTCCGTCGCGGCACCCATTCCCGCAAGCGCACAGGATATGGAATTGAGGATCGGCCCGGACGGCGTCCGCCCTGTCATCCGCGATCGTGATCGCGACAGTGACCGAGACCGCCGTGGCCCGCCACGTATGCGCGGCTGCAGCGAACGCGAAGCCCGCGCCGCCGCCCGTGACGCCGGCCTGCGCGATCCGGAAGTGGTTCGTGTCACACCCGGCCGCGTTGTGGTTGAAGGCTTCACACGCCGCGGACCAAGCCGCATTACCTTCGCCAACGAACGCGGCTGCCCGGAAATCTGATGTCGGGACGCTTCTTAAACCGTGGAGCCCGCCGAAAAAGGGCGGGTTCTTCATGTCGGGAGATGCGGGGAATATGCCGATGGCGTAACGACAAGCACGCGGCGGACAATAACCCGACCCACGACGTTTTGTGCTCGTCTTCATGGATATATGGCAGATGGGGTGGGATTCGAACCCACGGTACGCTCTCACGCACGCCGGTTTTCAAGACCGGTTCCTTAAACCACTCGGACACCCATCCTTCGGTGGTGAGGCTTTATAGCGGTTTGAAAAAGGCCGTCAATCCCGCCCGCGCAAGCCGCCCTGGTCCTCCTGTTTCCGTTGGCTTGTCATTGTCCTGGCGTCGTTGCCGGCGGCAGCAGCGATCCCTCGCCTGAGGGAACATTCGGAACCTGCTGAGCCGAATCAAACAGGGTCAGGCTGAGAACGATTGCAACAAGCACCAGCAACAGCGCCACGAAGAAAATTCCGGATTTGTCCATGCGTCTGCTCATGTCCGGTTATGTTAGGGTGGAATATGGGGAATTCGAGGCAACAGGCAGAATCGAAAAGCATGCGGCGCCGATTGTCCTTTCGCTTCCGCCGATTTGCAACCGGCGAAGAATCTCTCTGGCCCTTCAGCCACGGCAACCCGTCATCCAGTTCCTCCGCGTGACGCCCTCTCCTCAACTTCGCAATGAGCAAAATTTATGCGCCGGCGTACTGTTTGGGACGGAAATGGCCTATCACGTCAGCACTATTGTCGCTTATATAGTCACATCGCTCCCGGGCATTGCCCAACTTTCCCCGAGCGATCAACCTGCCCCGCCATCTGCGGGGCTTTTTTTTGGCGTCGCTTATAGAGGACGTCCGGCCAAGACAGGCCACGCCAGCGCACGCACCTTATACCTTTTATCGCTTAAACGCCGATTCCCGGTCCGCCATCACCGTGCCGTCCTCCATCCCGGAGAATATCCTCGAACAGGTTGAGCAGCGCCGGCGGCAAGGTGTCGGAAAGTTCGGCAATGATTTCGTTGGCGCGATTATAGGAATAGATGGCGCAGAGCGTCAGGACCAGGACCAATATCCACGGCCAGATCGGCTTGCGCCGCTGCGGCTCCCCGTTCGGTTGTTGCGGTAACGTCATTCCGGCACCTTCCGTTCAGGCCTTGACGCGCGGTTCGCCTCCCGGCGCATAGGCGGTTTTCTGCAGGAAACGGAATATATTGCCGCATTGCGCGCAGCGGATCATGAAATCCGTCGGATCGCCCGAGGCGCGTTCCGTGCGAAATCCCCGGGGCATGTCATCGATGCGAAAATCGACGTCACGGCGGGTTTTGTCATCCGATTCCGACACTTCGGCGAAACCCTGATGGCCGCATTTGGAACATTCGAGTTTCCGGGAATATCTGTCGCGCGCTGCCATATGCCGTCCTCTGCTTGTCGCTATCAGGTAACAGCGGCAAAACATCATTTCAATGGCGATCGCCGCAGGTTAAAGCTTTGTCAGCCCATTTCCGGCCCGGAAACCGCATTGGCGGCAAGAGTGAATTTGGAGGCCCATGCAAAACGAAAGCCCCCTGTTTTCATCGTCTCTGATGCGCCGCGTCGCCGTCATTGCCGGAATCCTCCTCATTGTCGTCATCGTGCTCAATGTCGGCATCAAATGGTACGGCGAACGGATTCTCAAGGCGGGCCATACGACGGCAACCGATACGGTGGAGATCACCATCGGCAACGACCGGCTGAAACTTGCGAAAAATACGCTGCGCATGCCCGCCGACCGCCAGGGCGGTGAACAGGAACGGATCGATCTTTACCTCACCTGGCCCGACCTCAAGGGATATGAGGATGCGAATCGCGCCGCATTCGATGATCCAGCTCACGTGACGGGACTGATCTTTATCCAGCTGTCACAAAGCACCATGTCGCAGGATATGTCGGGCCGTTTCGGGCCGATCTATGCCCGGTTGACACAGGGAGAGCCCGTGCCGCTGAAACACGGGCTGCTGCTACACCGTCTGCGGCCGGATTCGGGGTACGGCAAGGAGGTCGTATTGACCGGACAGCGCGAGGGCGAGAGCGATTACGTCGTGCGCTGCCTGCTGCCGCAAAAGCCCGAGGAAACAACGGGCAGCGATTGCCAGAGGGATATCCATGTCGGCCAGGATCTCACCCTGTTCTACCGTTTTTCCGCAAGCCTGCTGCCGCAATGGCAAAAGCTCGACGCGGATGTGAAAGCTTATGTCGAGCAGCGCCTCTTAAAAGACGGAAATACGTGAAACGCCATGGCACAGTTTGCGCGCCAAAAGTCGCATTTTATGGAAGGCGGATACCTTTCATAAACCACTTGGTAACGCCATCCCGATAAAGTTTCTTCCCGGAGCAATCGGGCGGGGCGTGTCCGAGCGGAATAGAAATATGCGATTGAAGAGTTCAGCAGTGTTGAAAAGTCTATCTGGGGCACATTCGCGCAAGGCGGGTGCGACGTCTTTTGTAAGGTTTCTGGCGTTGACCCTTGCTGCGGCGTTCATAACCGCAACATCCGTTGGCACCGCACAGGCCGATCCGAAATATGCGGGCATCGTCATCGACGCCAAGACCGGCAAGGTTCTTTACGGCGAGGATCCGGATGGTTTGCGTTATCCCGCTTCGCTGACGAAGATGATGACGCTTTATCTGACGTTCGAGGCGCTGAGCGCCGGCCGTATCTCGCTGGATTCGAAAGTGCCTGTGTCGGCCAATGCCGCCAAGGAGCCGCCATCCAAGCTCGGTGTGCGCGCCGGTGGCAGCATCACCGTCGAGCAGGCAATCCTCGCGCTCGTCACCCGCTCCGCCAACGACATGGCAACCGCACTTGGTGAATATCTCGGCGGCTCGGAAGACCGTTTCGCCAGAATGATGACCGCCAAGGCCCGCGCACTCGGCATGACCCGTACGACCTATCGCAACGCCAACGGCCTGCCCAACACGGCGCAGATGACGACGGCGCGTGACCAGGCCCGCCTCGGCATCGCCCTTCGTCAGCATTATCCGCAATATTACGGCTATTTCTCCACCCGTACCTTCAATTTCGGCAAGCAGGTCATCGGCAATCACAACCGCCTGGTCGGAACCGTCAGGGGCGTGGACGGGATCAAGACCGGTTACACCCGTGCAGCCGGCAGCAATCTTGCAACCTCGGCGCAGATCGATGGCCGCTCCATCGTCGCCGTCGTCCTTGGTGGGCGCTCCAGCGCCGCCCGTGACGCCACGATGCGCAAGCTCGTTGCAACCTATCTGCCGCAGGCCTCCCGCGGTGGCAACAGCAACCTGATCGCACAGACGCGGTCCGCGCCGATCGAGGAACCGGTCGCAGTGGCGGCAGCCGTTCCCTCCGTTGCAGTTGCCGCGACGGATTCCGGTCTGCCGCATGCAGGCCCGGTACCGCAGGCCCGTTATGAGGAAGCACCGGTCACGGCCTTTGCCGCCTCCTCTTCCAACGCCGCCGTAAAGGCCATGGAAGCCGCCACCTGGCAGAAGGGCAAGGACCCTATCGTTCAGGCGCCCATCCCACCGGACCGCAAGTTGATCACCAACTCGACCAAGGTGGACAATATCGTCACGGCTTCCGTCGCCTCCCCTTCGGTTTCGGCCAGGTCCGAGGCTCCGCAGGGCGGCTGGGTGATCCAGATCGGCGCATCGCCGGATGAAAACTCCGCCCGCGGCCTGTTGCAGAGCGCCCAGGAAAAAGGCGGCGCGGCCCTGCGCTCCGCAAAACCCTTCACGGTGGCGTTCAGCAAGGACGGCTCCCAGATCTACCGCGCCCGTTTCGGCGGCTTTGATGGCCAGAACGCCGCGGTAAATGCATGCAATGCATTGAAAAAGAAAGGCGTCAGCTGCTGGGCGTCGCTCCAGTAAGAGACGTTTCCGCAGGCGGTGTTTCATTCCCGACCCATCGCCTGTCTCCTCGAATTGTGTAATGTGTAGCGAGGCTTTCCAAGATGGCAGTTAACGAGAATTATTCGGACATTGCGTCTGGCAACGGGCAAAGCAGCCTGTCGGTTCTGCATCCCATTCACGAGGCGGCGATGCGTATCGCCGATCTCGGTCTCAACCGCTCCAAGGCGAAGACGCGTGATCTCGTCAGCCTGCTTCTGTCGCATGGCGCCCGCGCATGGCGCGCCAATCAGCCGGAAGCCAGCATCCACCTTCACGTCGCCCGCCGTTCCGGACGCGCACCGATCCATATGCGTATTCGGTAAAAGACACCAACCAAAAGACAAGCCAAAGAAAAACCCCGCGGTGCCTGTGCGCCGCGGGGTTTTTATTAACGGCTGGAGGAAACGAGGCGGCTTATGCCTCGCTCTCCGGCGCCTCAGGCGCATCCGGCACAGAGCCGTCCGCTTCTTCGCCATTACCATTGTCGGCTTCGTCGTCGCCCTCAGGCTCGTTGATGCGCTCCACGGAAACCACCTTCTCATCTTTCGCGGTGGAGAAGATGGTGACACCCTTGGTGGCGCGGCTGGCGATGCGGATACCGTTTACCGGCACGCGGATAAGCTGGCCGCCATCGGAAACGAGCATGATCTGGTCGCCTTCGTCGACGGGGAATGCCGCAACGAGTTCGCCGATCTCGGCCGTCTTCGAAGTGTCGGTGGCACGGATACCCTTGCCGCCGCGACCCGATGTGCGGAAATCATAGGAGGACGAGCGCTTGCCGAAACCCTTCACCGAAACCGTCAGCACGAATTCCTCGCGTGCCTTCAGCTCCTGATAACGCTCTTCGCTCAGCTCACCCTCTTCCGTCACTTCCTCGCCAACGAGTGCAATATCTTCCTCGTCGACACCAGCGGCACGCCGTTCGGCTGCCGAGCGCTTGAGGTAGGCGGCACGTTCCCACGGCTCAGCCTCCACATGGCCGACAATGGTCATGGAGATGATGCGATCGCCTTCGGCCATGTTGATGCCGCGCACGCCGACCGAATTGCGTCCGGCAAAGACACGTACATCGTCCACGGGGAAGCGGATGCACTGGCCAAGCGCGGTCGTCAGCAGCACGTCGTCGCGGTCCGTACAGGTTTCGACGGAGAGGATTTCATCGCCCTCCTCATCGAGCTTCATGGCGATCTTGCCATTGCGGTTGACCTGCACGAAATCGCCGAGCTTGTTTCGGCGAACCGTGCCGCGCGTGGTCGAGAACATCACATCAAGCGTTTCCCAGGTGCTTTCGTCCTCGGGCAGCGGCATGATGGTGGTGATGCGCTCGCCGGGCTCCAGCGGCAGCATGTTGATGAGGGCCTTGCCCTTGGACTGCGGCGTGCCGATCGGCAGGCGCCAGACCTTTTCCTTGTAGACGATACCACGCGAGGAGAAGAACAGCACCGGCGTATGGGTGTTGGCCACGAAGAGACGGTTGACGAAATCCTCGTCGCGCGTCGCCATGCCGGAACGCCCCTTGCCGCCGCGACGCTGTGCGCGATAGGTGGTCAGCGGCACGCGCTTGATATAGCCGAGATGCGAGACGGTGACGACCATGTCTTCACGGGCGATGAGGTCTTCATCATCCATGTCCGGGCCACCCTCGACGATCTCGGAGCGGCGCGGCGTGCCGAATTCGTCGCGAACGGCGCCGAGCTCGTCCTTGACGATCTGCTGGATGCGCAGGCGCGAGGACAGGATTTCCAGATATTCGCTGATTTCCGCGCCGATCTTGTTCAGCTCGTCGCCGATTTCATCGCGGCCGAGTGCCGTCAGGCGGGCAAGGCGCAATTCGAGAATGGCGCGTGCCTGCTCTTCGGAGAGATTGTAGGTGCCGTCATCATTGATGCGGTGGCGCGGATCGTCGATGAGACGGATCAGGCTTTCCACATCCTGCGCCGGCCAGCGCCGCGTCATCAGCTCTTCGCGCGCCGAAGCCGGGTCGGGCGCATGCCGGATGACGCGGATGACCTCGTCGATATTGGCAACGGCGATTGCAAGACCGACCAACACATGCGCACGTTCGCGCGCCTTGCGCAGCAGATATTTGGTGCGGCGGCTGACGACATCCTCACGGAATGCGACGAAGGCGCGCAGCATGTCCAGCAGCGTCATCTGCTCGGGCTTGCCGCCGTTCAGCGCCACCATGTTGCAGCCGAAAGAGGTCTGCAGCGGCGTGTAGCGATAAAGCTGGTTCAGGATGACATCGGCATTGGCGTCGCGCTTCAGCTCCACCACGACGCGGTAACCCTGCCGGTCGGATTCGTCGCGCAGATCGGAAATGCCCTCGATGCGCTTTTCCTTGACCAGTTCGGCCATCTTCTCGATCATCGACGCCTTGTTCACCTGATAGGGAACCTCGGTGATGATGATCTGCTCGCGGTCGCCGCGCATCGGCTCGATGGTCGCACGGCCGCGCATGATGACCGATCCGCGTCCCGTCTCATAAGCCGATCGGATGCCGGAACGGCCCATGATCAGCGCGCCGGTCGGGAAATCCGGTCCGGGAATGATCTGCATCAGTTCCGGCAATTCGATCGCCGGATTTTCGATGAGCGCGATACAGCCGTCGATGACTTCGGACAGATTGTGCGGCGGAATGTTGGTGGCCATGCCGACGGCGATGCCGCCTGCCCCGTTGACCAGCAGGTTCGGGAACTTCGCCGGAATGACGACCGGTTCCTGCAGCGTGCCGTCATAGTTGTCGCGGAAATCGACCGTTTCCTTGTCGAGATCGTCGAGCAGCGAATGCGCGGCCTTTTCCAGACGGCATTCGGTATAACGCTCGGCCGCCGGCGGGTCACCGTCGATGGAGCCGAAATTGCCCTGCCCGTCGATCAGCGGCAGGCGGAGCGACCAGTCCTGCGCCATACGCGCCAGCGCGTCGTAGATCGCCATGTTGCCGTGCGGGTGGAATTTACCCATCACGTCACCGGTGACGCGGGCGCACTTGACGTATTTCTTGTTCCAGTCGATGCCGAGTTCGGACATGCCGTAGAGAATACGGCGATGAACCGGCTTCAGGCCGTCTCGCACATCGGGAAGCGCGCGGGACACGATAACGCTCATGGCGTAATCGAGATACGACCGCTGCATTTCCTCCATGATGGAAATCGGTTCAATGCCTGGCGGAAGCTTTCCGCCGCCGGGGGGGCTCTGGTCAGTCAAAACGGATCACATTCTCTGTTAAGAATCGGATGGATTTTTATAGCGGAAACAGCCACGTTAAGCCAATTTCCCGGCGAGTTTTGAACAGGCTTTTGCGTCATTTGCAAGACGAGCGCCGCTTTTCACGATTTAGCCCGGCAAAAGCGCGCCACTCCCTTTCAAAGTCCCGGCGACTTGCGTAGGCTTGCGTCTAAAAACAAAACCGACGGGGAAAGAATGGCCAGCAGCGAAACGCTCATCAACGCGCTTACCACACTTCTGGTCACACTCGATCCGCCGGGGCTTGCGCCCGTCTTTCTGGCGCTGACCGCCGGCATGACGCGCGACCAGCGCAGCCAGGTGGCGCTGCGCGGTTCCATCATCGCCTTCGGCATCCTCGCCGTCTTTGCCCTTTTCGGCCTTGCCATCCTCAACCTGCTCGGCATTTCGCTTGGCGCCTTCCGCATCGCCGGCGGCCTTCTGCTGTTCTGGATTTCCTTCGAGATGATTTTCGAGAAGCGTCAGGAGCGCAAGGAAAAGACCTCCGAGATCGCCATCACCAAGGACCACCTTCACAATCTGGCGGTCTTTCCGCTGGCACTCCCCCTGATCGCCGGACCGGGCGCCATTTCCGCCACCGTCCTTCTCGCCGGAACGATGAAGACCACCATCGAGATGGTCGTGCTCATCCTGATCCTCGCTTTCGCCATGGCTCTCGTCTACACGGCCCTGATCGTTTCGGAGCGTATGGACCGGTTTCTCGGCAATACCGGCCGCGCCATCCTCACCCGGCTGCTCGGCGTTCTGCTTGCGGCGCTTTCCGTGCAATTCGTGGTCGACGGCATAAAATCGGCCTTCGCTTTCTGAGCCGCCCACGCATGGCGAGACCTGCGCAATAAATTCCTGCCAATCGTTGAAATGCAGGAAAATCCTCCCTTTAAATCCGGCTGCCGCTTCGGCTAAAAGACGCATGTTTTTTCGGATTCGAAAGTTATCTCCATGCGTTCCACGCTGCGCCGCCTGATCCCGGATGCCGCACCCGTCAGTAACAGGGAAAGGCTGCGCTCCGCGACCGGCGCCTTCGTCGGCATTCTGCTGACCGGTCTTCTGGGTAGCCTCGCTCTTCGTTTCGACCCAACCCTGCCCGCCATGATCGCGCCGATGGGCGCATCGGCCGTGCTTTTATTCGCGGTCCCCTCCAGCCCGCTGGCCCAGCCCTGGTCGATCCTGTGCGGCAATCTCGTATCGGCTTTCGTGGGGGTGACGGTGGCGCTGCTCCTTCCGGACCCATTCCTCGCCAGCGCCCTTGCCATCAGCCTCGCCATCGCCGCCATGATGGCGCTGCGCTGCCTGCACCCGCCAAGCGGCGCGGTGGCGCTGACGGCCGTTCTCGGCGGCCCCGCGGTGCACAGCCTCGGATACGGTTTCCTGCTGTGGCCGGTCGCCGGAAATTCGCTGATCCTTCTTGCGCTCGCGCTCGCCTATAACAATGCCACCGGCCGCGCCTATCCGCATGGCCTGAAGCTTGGAAAGGCCGCCCACGGCACCACCGATCCGACGCCTATCCAGAAAATCGGCTTTTCCTCCACCGATCTCGATGAGGTGCTGAAGGAATATGACGAGGTTCTCGATATCGATCGTGACGAACTGGAAACCATCCTGCGCAAAACCGAGCTGCGCTCCTGGCGCCGCCGCGCGCTGCATCTCGATTGCGCCAGCGTCATGTCGCGCGATGTCGTCGGCGTTGCCCCTGAGGACAGCCTGCGCCACGCCCATGCGCTGATGCACAGCCATCATTTCAAGGCACTGCCGGTCACCAATGACAGGGCGGAAATCGTCGGCATCGTTACCCAGACGGATTTTCTGGAAAAGGCAAGCTGGAGAAACGGTCGCCCGTCGATCGGTTTCCTGCAGCGGCTGCGCCTCATCTTCTCAGGCGCAAGTGCCCCCAACGATACCGTCAAGGACATCATGACTTCCCCCGTGAGAACCGTGCGGCCGGAAACCTCGATCGAGGAAGCCATCATCCGCTTTGCGGAGGAAGGGTTGCATTATCTGCCGGTGATCGATGCCAGGGGCAAGATGGTGGGCATCGTGTCGCAATCCGACGTCATGGTTGCGATGCTGGTGGACAAGGTCGCGGCATAGCCTGCCGCGATACCGAAGTGCCTGCCTCTCCCTGGGGGGGCGGCAAGACGGGGCGGTTAGCGTCTCGCCTTCAGGAGACGCTGCCATAGCGTGCCGCCAAAGAACCGTCCGAGCACGACGAAATAGGCGATGATCAGCGCAAAGGCGACAAAGGCAGGCACGCCATTCAGGGCAAAACCCTGTGGCGTGCGCCCGCCCGCAACCGCTGCGACGAGAAATCCGGCGGCGAAAAACGCCGTCCAGAAATCAAGGAAGAAAGCGAGAATGATGCGCCAGGTAGCCGGTTGTTTTGTCGCCGGCTGTTTCGGTGCGGATTCGTCACTCATGCCTGTCTCCTGTCACGCCTTTACGTATTCTCGCCGTCCGTTCAGAACGGGATATCGTCGTCCATGTCGTTGGAGAAGCCGCCGGAAGGCTGGCCACCGCCCCGCGAAGAGCTGCCGCGCGACGAAGACTGCTGGTCGTAACCGCCGCCATAACCCGAGCCACCGCCGCTGCCATAGTCATTGCCACCGCCGAAATCACCGCCACCGCTGCGGCCGCCGCCACCTTCGCCACGACCGTCGAGCATCGTCAGCGTGGAGTTGAAGCCCTGCAGCACGATTTCGGTGGAGTAGCGGTCGTTGCCGGTCTGGTCCTGCCATTTGCGCGTCTGCAGCTGGCCTTCGATATAGAGCTTGGCACCCTTCTTGACATATTGCTCGACGACCTTGCACAGGCCTTCGTTGAAAACCACGACGGTATGCCATTCGGTCTTCTCACGGCGCTCGCCGCTGTTGCGGTCGCGCCAGGTCTCCGAAGTGGCGATGCGCAGGTTGGCGATCGGGCGGCCATCCTGCGTCCGGCGGATTTCGGGATCGGCGCCCACGTTTCCGATCAGAATTACCTTGTTTACGCTACCAGCCATCTCGTCATCCTGTCCGCCAGCCATCATGACCGGCAATTGCATTTCAAAAAATTCGCCACACAATAGCTGCCGCTGCCCGCAAAGGGCACCGCAAGCATGGAACTATCCACAAAGAATAATCTTATGCTGCGGGAGCAGACATTCGCGCTTGCAATTCGTTCCTTTTTTGTTCTATTAAATCGCAGATTTCGAGTCAAGCATTCCGAAAAGCTGCGACCGATTGGGAATAGACCTCGACACGTCCGGCTGCGTCACTACATAAGGACGCGCCGCCATCAAGCCTGTTGTTTTTATCCGAGCCTTGTCATGAGTGAACTGAAGACGATTTCCATCCGTGGTGCCCGCGAGCATAATCTCAAGGGTATCGATCTCGATCTGCCACGCAACAAGCTGATCGTCATGACCGGGCTTTCCGGCTCGGGCAAGTCGTCGCTCGCCTTCGACACGATCTATGCCGAGGGCCAGCGTCGTTATGTCGAAAGCCTCTCGGCCTATGCGCGCCAGTTCCTCGAAATGATGCAGAAGCCGGATGTCGACCAGATCGACGGCCTGTCGCCGGCAATCTCCATCGAGCAGAAGACCACCTCGCGCAATCCGCGCTCCACGGTCGGCACGGTCACCGAAATCTACGACTATATGCGCCTGCTGTTCGCACGTGTCGGCGTTCCCTATTCGCCGGCCACCGGCCTGCCGATCGAAAGCCAGACCGTCAGCCAGATGGTCGACCGCATCCTCGCCTTCGAGGAAGGTACGCGTCTTTATATTCTCGCGCCGATGGTGCGCGGGCGCAAAGGCGAATATAAAAAGGAACTCGCCGACCTGATGAAGAAGGGCTTCCAGCGCGTCAAGGTGGATGGACAGTTCTACGAAATCGCCGACGTGCCCGCCCTCGACAAGAAATACAAACACGATATCGACGTAGTGGTGGACCGTGCGGTGGTTCGCCCGGACATGGCTGCACGCCTTGCCGACAGTCTCGAGACCTGCCTCAAGCTCGCCGACGGGCTGGCTGTCGCGGAATTTGCCGACAGGCCCCTGCCGCCGGAAGAGACAGCCGCCGGCGGTTCCGCCAACAAGTCTCTCAACGAAACCCATGAGCGTGTGCTGTTTTCGGAGAAATTCGCCTGCCCCGTTTCCGGCTTCACCATCCCGGAAATCGAACCGCGGCTGTTCTCCTTCAACAATCCCTTCGGCGCCTGCCCCAGCTGCGATGGCCTTGGCTCGCAGCAGAAGGTCGATGAAAACCTGATCGTGCCGGAGCCGGCCCGCACCCTGCGTGACGGCGCCATCGCTCCCTGGGCCAAATCCTCATCACCCTATTACAACCAGACGCTGGAAGCGCTCGGCAAGGCCTTCGGTTTCAAGCTGTCGAACAAATGGTCAGATCTCTCGAAAGAGGCGCAGCAGGCCATCCTTCAGGGCACCGATGACAAGATCGAATTCAACTATCAGGACGGCGCCCGCTCCTACAAGACGGTAAAGAATTTCGAAGGCATCGTGCCCAATCTGGAGCGTCGCTGGAAAGAGACTGACAGCGCCTGGGCGCGCGAGGAAATCGAACGCTACATGTCGGCGGCCCCCTGCCCGGCCTGCGCCGGTTATCGCCTGAAGCCGGAAGCGCTCGCCGTCAAGATCAACAGGCTGCATATCGGTGAAGTCACCGAAATGTCGATCCGCACCGCCCGCGACTGGTTCGAGGTGCTACCGGAGAGCCTCAACGCCAAGCAGAACGAGATCGCCGTCCGCATCCTCAAGGAAATCCGCGAACGCCTGCGGTTCCTGAACGATGTCGGGCTGGATTATCTCAGCCTGTCGCGCAATTCCGGCACGCTTTCCGGCGGTGAAAGCCAGCGCATCCGGCTGGCGTCGCAGATCGGTTCCGGCCTCACAGGCGTTCTCTACGTTCTCGACGAGCCGTCGATCGGCCTGCACCAGCGAGATAACGCCCGCCTGCTCGATACGCTGAAACATCTGCGCGATATCGGCAACACTGTCATCGTGGTCGAACATGACGAGGATGCCATCCTGACGGCGGATTATGTGGTCGATATCGGCCCGGCCGCCGGCATTCATGGCGGTCAGGTCATTGCCGAAGGTTCGCCGCAGGAGGTGATGGCCAATCCGAAATCGCTGACCGGCAAATACCTCTCCGGTGAGCTCGGTGTCGCCGTGCCGGCAGAACGCCGCAAGCCCAAGAAGGGCCGCGAAATCAAGGTATTTGGCGCGCGTGGCAACAATCTGAAGAATGTCACGGCCGCCGTGCCGCTTGGCGTCTTCACGGCCGTGACCGGCGTATCGGGTGGTGGCAAATCCACCTTCCTGATCGAGACACTCTACAAATCGGCGGCGCGCCGGGTGATGGGCGCACGCGAAATCCCGGCCGAACACGACCGCATCGATGGTTTCGAATTCATCGACAAGGTGATCGACATCGACCAGTCGCCGATTGGCCGCACGCCGCGTTCCAACCCGGCCACCTATACCGGCGCCTTTACGCCGATCCGCGACTGGTTCGCCGGTCTGCCGGAAGCCAAGGCGCGCGGTTATGCGCCCGGCCGTTTCTCCTTCAACGTCAAGGGCGGCCGCTGCGAGGCCTGCCAGGGTGACGGCGTCATCAAGATCGAGATGCACTTTCTGCCTGACGTCTATGTCACCTGTGACGTCTGCCACGGCAAGCGCTACAATCGCGAGACGCTGGACGTGACTTTCAAGGGCAAGTCCATCGCCGACGTGCTGGATATGACGGTGGAGGAAGGCGTTGAGTTCTTCGCCGCCGTGCCGGCGGTGCGCGACAAGCTGCAATCGCTGTTCGATGTCGGCCTCGGTTACATCAAGGTCGGCCAGCAGGCCAACACCCTTTCCGGCGGTGAGGCACAGCGCGTCAAGCTTGCCAAGGAACTGTCGAAACGCTCGACGGGCCGCACGCTCTATATTCTCGACGAGCCGACGACAGGCCTGCATTTCCACGATGTCAACAAGCTCCTGGAAATGCTGCATGCGCTGGTGGAACAGGGCAATTCCGTGGTGGTGATCGAACACAATCTCGAAGTCATCAAGACGGCCGATTGGATCATCGATATCGGCCCTGAAGGCGGCACGGGCGGCGGCGAAGTGGTGGCCACCGGTACACCGGAAGACATCGTCAAGGTCGAGCGCTCCTATACGGGTCACTTCCTGAAGGAACTTCTGGACCGCCGGCCGGCCGGCAAGCGGGAAGCTGCGGAGTAATTGTCGGGACACCGATGGTCCCCGAGCCTTCTCCGTCATTCTCGCTCTTGAGGCGAGGATCCATGATCAGAAAACACACCGGCCGTCGCTGAAAGCTGGAGAATGGCGATAGCGCGGCGGGTTGGAAACGGCGCAGAATTGGGAGGAACAGCATATGTCGACATCAGGCACGATCCGCACCGGTATCGGCGGTTGGACCTTCGAGCCATGGGAAGGCACGTTTTACCCGGAAAAACTGCCAAAGAAGCGCCAGCTGGAACACGCCAGCCGGCAACTCACGGCCATCGAGGTGAACGGCACCTATTACAGCAGCCAGAAGCCGGAAACCTTCGCCAAATGGGCATCAGAAGTGCCTGAGGATTTCGTATTCTCGCTAAAGGCAAGCCGCTTCGTCACCAACCGCAGGGTTCTGGCCGAGGCCGGGGAATCCATGACGAAGTTTTTGACTCAAGGGCTGACGGAACTCGGCTCCCATCTCGGCCCCATCCTCTGGCAATTCGCCCCCACGAAGAAATTCGACGCGGATGATTTCGGCGCCTTTCTGGCGCTCCTGCCTGAAAAGCAGGATGGTATCCGCCTTCGCCATGTGGTCGAGGTGCGCAACCCGACATTCCAGGTGCCGGAGTTCATCGATCTTCTCGCCAGACACAAGGTTGCCGTCGTCTGCGCCGATCATCACGATTACCCGATGCTGCCTGATGTCACGGCCGATTTCGTCTATTGCCGCCTGCAGAAGGGCGAAGACGACATCGCAACCTGTTACCCGAAGACGGAGATCGGCCACTGGGCAGAACGGGTCGAGACCTATGCGGCGGGCGGCGTACCCGACGATCTGCCGCTGATCGCGCCCGACCGGAAAGCGGAAAAAACGCCGCGTGACGTTTTCGCCTTCTTCATCACTGGCGGCAAGGTCAATGCACCCAACGGTGCGCAGGAATTGCAAAAGGCTGTCTGAGTGACGCGGTGACGCTGACCACCGGATGCTGCAGCGTCACCGATAAATCGTCGTACCGAAAAACATTCGGTATCCGGAGAATAGACAGCTCGCGTCTCATTCCCGTCATCTCACGCCGGCAAGAATGCCAATGACGACACAAGGCGTTTCGCCGGCAAAAGGCTGTCGTTATCAGAGGGCTGGCCGGAATGAATATGATCGAGACGGAACGTTTGCGCCTGCGCCATTGGCGGGAGGACCATTTTGAAGCCTTCGCCGCAATGCAATCCGATCCGGAGGTGATGGCCGATCAGGGCGGCCCGGCGGACGAGACGCGGAGCAGGGAAAAATTCGAGCGCTACCGCAGGGCAGAACGCGAACAGGGCATCGCCCGCTGGGCGGTTGAAAATCCCGATGGCCTGTTTCTCGGTTATGCCGGCGTCATGCCGCGCTTGTCCGAAGATCATCCACTTGGCCCGCACCACGAAATCGGCTGGCGTTTCATAAGGCAGGCCTGGGGAAAAGGGTATGCGACCGAAAGCGCAAAAGCCGCGCTGACCCATGCTACCGGATACGCGGGAATAGCTGGGATCATCGCCTATACCAGCCCCGATAATTTTCGCTCCCAGGCCGTCATGTCGCGCCTTGGCCTGATCCGCGAACCATCGCGCGATTTCTCCATGCCCGGTCATACGGACAGGGAATGGCGGGGGCTAGTTTGGGTCGCTCCCTAGAGCAGTCCGGTCTAAATAGAACAGCCGGATCTGCTCCGGCCCTTTGTTTTTCCGCACGTTCCGGACGTAAAACCACTACGCAGTTTTACTCGAAATGCTCCAGGATATCCCCCGATTGAGGCTGCGGAACTCTCCGCAACGCCCTGGTCGCCGACGGCATAAAATCGCAAGAATGCCGTTTCCAGCCTTCAGCCCGCCAGTTCCTTCGTCGGGTTGAAATCGATCGCTGCGAAAGCCGCCTCAATCACCTCCGTCCCTGCACCCGGACGGCTGGCGTCGCTGGAGAGGATTTGCCGGAAACGGCGCGCGCCCGGCATGCCCTGAAACAGACCGACCATATGGCGGGTGACGTGGTTGAGACGCCCACCCGCAGCAATATAATCGGCGGCATAGGCCATCATCGCGTCGCGCACCCCCATCCAGTCGGCTTGCCGGGCCTCGTCACCGTAGATGCGGTGATCGACATCGGCGAGAATGGAGGTGTTGTGATAGGCGGCACGGCCGAGCATGACGCCATCCATATGTTTCAGATGGTCACACGCCTGATCGAGATCGGCGATACCGCCATTGATGCCGACGAAGACATCGGGATTTTCCCGTTTCATACGATAGACGAGATCATAATCGAGCGGCGGCACCTCGCGGTTTTCCTTCGGCGAGAGCCCCTGCAGCCAGGCCTTGCGCGCATGGATCCACACGGCATCCGCGCCGGCCGCGACAACATGCGTCAGAAAATCCGGCAACACGGTTTCCGGCTCCTGATCGTCCACCCCGATACGGCATTTGACAGTCACCGGCACAGTCGCAACCGCCTTCATCGCCGAAACGCACTGCGCCACGACTTCGGGCTCGCGCATCAGGCAGGCGCCGAAGGTGCCGGATTGCACCCGATCCGAAGGGCAGCCGACATTGAGGTTGATTTCGTCATAACCGTAATCGCCGGCAATCCGCACCGCCTCGGCAAGCTTGGCCGGGTCCGATCCGCCAAGCTGCAGCGCGACAGGATGTTCCTGCGGATGATAACCGAGCAGCCTGTCGCGCTGGCCATGGATGATGGCATCGGCAACGATCATTTCGGTAAACAGCAGGGCGCGCTTCGACAATTGCCGGTGCAGAAATCTGCACCTTGTGTCGGTCCAGTCGATCATGGGGGCCACGGCGAAGATTTTTTCGCCGCTGGCAAGCGCTTGTCTGTACATGGATTAACCTCTTTGCGCCGGCTTCTACAGCAAAGGACCGTAAAAAGCCAGTTTTGCGCTCGACAGCATTTTCAACTGGAAATCAGCCCGGAATCGCGGGACAAGAATTGCACCTTAAAGAGACGACAGGAAATTCTCATGGCCGCCACCGTCATCCCCGCCCCGAAACCCGTTCTTCTGCCCGTTGAGGGCACGGATGAGATGTTCCCCGTGCGGCGGGTCTATTGCGTCGGTCGCAATTATGCCGATCACGCCATTGAGATGGGCCATGATCCCTCGCGCGAGCCGCCCTTTTATTTCCAGAAGAACCCGGACAATCTTCTGCCCGCCGGCAATGATTTCCCCTATCCGTCCCTGTCCTCGAACGTGCATTACGAGGTTGAATGCGTCGTGGTGCTGAAAAGCGGCGGCGCGGATATTCCGGCGGACGAGGCCCTGAACCATGTCTGGGGTTATGCCGTCGGTATCGACATGACCCGCCGCGACCTGCAGGACGGGCTGAAGAAGATGGGCCGTTCCTGGGAAGGCGCCAAGGCGTTTGAATATTCCGCACCGGTTTCCGCCATCGTTCCCGCGGACAAGATCGGCCATCCCGCCACCGGCGCGATCTGGCTTGATGTCAATGGCGAGCGCAAGCAGACGGGCGATCTCGCACAGATGATCTGGAAGGTGCCGGAAGTGATCGCCGAGCTTTCCAAGCTCTTCACGCTTGCCGCCGGCGACGTGATCATGACCGGCACGCCGGCCGGGGTTGGCCCGATCCTGCGTGGTGACCGCATCGACTGCGGCGTCGATGGTGTCGGCACGCTGTCGGTCACGGTCGCCTGATCGCTGCCGGCGCATAATCCAGAGGGAGAAACCAAATGCCGCTTTACCGCCTCGCCGAACGGGTGCCGCAAACCCCTGCCCCGGATCGTTACTGGGTCGCCCCCGATGCCAATGTCATCGGTTCGGTGACGCTCGGCGAAGACGTCGGCATCTGGTTCGGCGCGACATTGCGCGGTGATAACGAGCCGATCAGCGTCGGGCGCGGCACCAATATTCAGGAAGGCGCGATGGTGCACAGCGATCCCGGCTTTGCCGCGACCATCGGCGAAATGTGCACAATCGGCCACCACGCCATCGTGCATGGCTGCAGCATCGGCGACAATTCGCTGATCGGCATGGGCGCAACGATCCTGAACGGCGCGAAGATCGGCCGCAACTGCCTCGTTGGCGCCAATGCGCTGGTGACGGAAGGCAAGGAATTCCCGGATAATTCGCTAATCGTCGGCTCGCCGGCGCGGGCCATCCGAACACTGGATGACGAAGCCGTCGCCGGCCTGCGTCGTTCCGCGGAAAAATACATTGAGAACTGGAAGCGTTTTTCGAAAGATCTGGTGATTATCGAAGGATGAGTAACGGTGGGCAGCCATGCCCACCCCGCAAACAAAGCCTATGACGCGCAGTTGGCGCAGAGACCGCGAATCTCGATGGTGGTCTTTTCCGCCTTGAACTTGCTGTCCTTCACCCAGCGCTCAAGACGGTGGTCTATTTCGTGATCATGGAACTCGGTCACCTGCCCGCAGGATTCGCAGATGGCGAAAGCCACGGTGCCATGGTGGTGCGAGCAGCATTCGGCCTGCGTGTGCGTGCAGGCAACGAAAGCGTTGAGGCTTTCCAGCCGGTGCACGAGACCGAATTCCACCAGCTTTTCCAGCGCCCGGTACACCTGCAGCGGCGCGCGGAACCCGTCATCCCGCAGCTTGTCGAGGATCATATAGGCGCTGAGCGGCTGATGCGCGTTTGACAGGGCATTCATGACCAGCGACTGGTTCTTGGTGAGGTTCTGCTGGGTTTGAGCATTCATGATCTGCCTCCTTCATCCGCGGAGCGGGAGAAACCCGGCGCCGGCAACAGGCTTATAACGAACAGGATCACCGCGGCAACCACGATGGAGGGGCCGGACGGCGTATCATAGGTCAGCGAGCCGAACAGGCCGCCGATAACGGCAATGGCGCCAATCAGCGACGCGACCACCGCCATTACTTCCGGCGTGGCGGAAAAACGTCTGGCGGTGGCAGCCGGTATGATCAGCAGCGAGGTGATGAGCATGATGCCGACCACCTTCATCGCAATGGCGATCACCAGCGCCATCAGCAGCGTGAAGATGAGCTTCGCCCGCTCCGGATTCAGCCCCTCGGCTTCAGCCAGTTCGGTGTTGACGGTGGAGGCGAGCAGCGACCGCCACAAGAAGACCATGGAGACGATGACCACCAGCCCGCCGCCCCAGATCAGCGCGATATCGCTGCGGGTGACGGCAAGAATATCGCCGAACAGGAACGAGACGAGGTCGATACGCACCCAGCTCATGAAAGCGACGATGACGAGGCCAATGGCGAGAGCCGAATGGGACAGGATGCCAAGCAATGCGTCGGACGACAGTGCCTGTCGCCGCTGCAGAAAAATCAGCAGGATCGAAACGGCGGACGCCACCAGAAAGACGCTGATGATGAGGTTGAGCTGCAACAGCAGCGAGAGCGCGACACCAAGCAGCGCCGAATGGGCCATCGTATCCCCGAAATAGGCCATGCGCCGCCAGACCACGAAACAGCCGAGAGGCCCGGCGGTTAGAGCAACGCCGACGCCGGCGACCATGGCGCGAACGAAGAAATCGTCAAACATGCCGTTCTCCCTGCGCGTGTTTCGAGGGCGCTTGCTCCCCATGTTCATGGCCGCAACCGCATTCGTCGCCATGGTCATCATGATGGTGGCCATGATCATGGGCATGGTGGTGGCCGTCTTCAGGATGGCAATGATCCGTCACCGAACCATCCGCGTGCTGCACCCGGCCATCGGGCAGATGGGTGTGGTCGTGGTGGTGGCTGTAGACGGCAAGCGCCCTTGCGGCAGAACCGCCGAACAGTCGCATATATTCCGGGCTCTGGCTGACCGCCTGCGGTGTTCCCCGGCAGCAGACATGGCCGTTCAGGCAGATCACGGTATCGGTTTCCGCCATCACCACATGCAGGTCATGCGAGATTAACAGAATCCCGCAATTACTTGAATTTCTGATGTTTTTTATCAGATCGTACAGCGCGATCTCGCCGGAGAAATCCACACCCTGCACAGGCTCGTCAAGAACCAGCAGATCGGGCTTGCGGGCGATGGCGCGAGCCAGAAGCGCACGCTGGAACTCGCCGCCGGAAAGGTGTTGAACTTCGGCGTTCGCCAGATGTGCGATGCCAGTCGCATTCAACGCCGCATCGATCTCGCGGGCGGGCAGCGGCCCGGTCAGCGTCATCAGCCGGCGTACCGAAAGCGGCATGGTCCAGTCCACCGAAAGCTTCTGCGGCACATAACCGACACGCAGGCCGGCAATGCGCGAGACTTCACCCTCGGTCGGTTTCATTACGCCGATCGCCATTTTCGCGCTTGTGGATTTGCCGGAACCGTTCGGGCCGATCAGCGTCACGATCTCGCCCTTGCTGACGGAAAACTCCACGCCGCGCACCAGCCAGCGGCCATTGCGCTGCACGCCGGCATTGGCAAGGGAAACCAGTATATCGTTACCCTGACGGGCAGAATGAAGCATGGGATTGTCCGTTCGGCGATGTTGCCTACCGCTATTGCATACGTTATAGAGTTACGCAATAAATGTAATAACATAACTATACTTCTTCAAGTGGAGTGCATTGCATGAAATCGATCCTGATCCCGCTCATGGCGTCGGTGGCAATAGCGGCCGCCGCTTCGGGCGCCACAGCCGCGCCCGATGTCGTGGTCTCGATCAAGCCTGTCCACTCACTCGTGGCGGCCATCATGCGCGGTGTTGGTGAGCCGCAGCTCATCGTAGAGGGTGCCGCCTCGCCGCATACCTATAACCTGCGGCCCTCCAATGCGCGCAAGCTGGAAAACGCGGATGTGGTGTTCTGGGTTGGGCCGGGGCTGGAAGCTTTCCTGGAAAAACCGCTGGAGGCACTGGCCAGCAAGGCGACGGTCGTGGAACTGGAAGACGCCAAGGGTTTGGAAAAGCTGCCTTTCCGTGAAGGCGGCCCCTTCGAGGCGCATGACCACGGCGAAGAGGGTCATGAAGACCATGCGGATGGCGAGGCGGCACACGATCATGGCCATGACCACGGCGACCATGATCATGGGCACGGCGCCTATGATACCCACCTCTGGCTCGATCCGGCCAATGCCAAGGCCATGGCGCAGACGATCGAAACCGCACTGATTGCGGCCGATGCCGGCAATGCCGCGACCTATCAGGCCAACACCAAAAAGCTGATCGACGATCTCGACGCACTCGACACGGAACTGGCTGAAACGGTCAAGCCGATCAAGGACAAGCCTTTCATCGTCTTTCACGACGCCTATCAATATTTCGAGCACCGTTATGGCGTGAAGACGGCGGGGTCGATCACCGTCAGCCCCGAGACCCTGCCCGGTGCGGACCGCGTCAAGCAGATGCAGGAAAAGGTTCGCCAGCTGGGCGCAACCTGCGTTTTCGCCGAACCGCAATTCGAGCCGAAATTGATCTCGGTCATCACTGAAGGCACGACGGCAAAGTCCGCGACGCTCGATCCCGAAGCGGCCACGCTGGAGCCCGGTCCCGACCTCTATTTCAAGCTGATGCGCGGCATTGCCGGCTCGCTGAAGGATTGCCTGGCACAGCCGTGAGCGATAACGCTTCTTTTCCGTCATTCCGGCCTTGAGCCGGAATCCAGCAGATGCGCGTCCGCGCGACGGGAAGACTCGTTTCGGCCCAAGGACTTGGGCTTGCTGGATGCCGGCTCGAGGCCGGCATGACGGCGAGTAAGTGGCAGCCCGCAACAGAGGCGGGTACGAAGCATCGATTCCGACGCTGCTCTTTACGGCTTCGGCGCCATGGAAGACCAGACCGGCTCGCTGACGCTTTGCAGGGTTTCCGGCGCAGCGCCGTTGATACGTGCCAGTAGGGCTTTCGCAAGCTCCCTGCCCGCCAGCTTGATATCCTCGTTGACGATATGGATTTGCGGCTTGATCCAGTTCAGGAACTCGGCCGACTGTTTCGAGACGATATCGATATCCTCGCCGATCTTCACACCCGCCGCTTCGAAGCCCGCCAGCAGCGCGATGGTGCTGCTGCCGCTGATCGAGACGATGCCATCGGGGCGATCATCCGATTGCATCAGCCTCTCTCCGAAATCGCGGATTTTTTCGAGCGGCGTCTCGATGGTGACGACATCGATGGGAAATTCGGTAAGGCCGAAATCCCTTATCCCGCGATTGAACCCCTTGCGCGCATGATCGTGGTAGGAAAATCGCGATGGCGGCATTATCACGGCAATCCTTTTGCGCCCGCATTGCGCCAGACGCTGGACTGCCTCGTAGGCGTAGGCCTCATTGTCGAAATCGTGAAAGGCATGTTCGATGCCCATATCGGACCGCCCATGGGTGACGAAGGGCATGTTGCGCTCGGTCATGAAACGGACGCGCGGATCGTTCGGCTCGATCTTCGAAATGATGACCCCATCCGCTGAACCGGTCTCGAGAATGTAGCGGATCGGCACCATGGAATCCTTGGCGTGGATATGTGGCGTGACGACGAGGTGATATTGCGTGGTGGAGAGAACCTCGGTGATGCCGAACACCATCTGGCTGGTGAAACCCATCAGCTCTTCGTCGACACTCAGCACCAGCGCGATGACATTGGTCTTGCCGGTGCGAAGCCGCACGCCGGCCCGGTTCGGCTGGTAGCCGATCTGCCGGGCGATCAGCCGCACGCGCTCCTTGGTCTCGGCGCCGATATCGGGCGCATCCTTCAATGCACGCGAAACTGTGGTGATGCCAAGACCCGTCATATAGGCGATGGTCTTCAAGGTCGGGCGCTCGCCCGTCGTCGCGGGTGCTTCGCCCCCGCCGGATTTACCAGTATCGTTCATGTCATTTCGCCACGCTTTACCGAACGATAATCATAGATAGCTTTTGCGCTGTTGCAAAGGCAAACGTCCCCTGGCGCCGTTCGGCCTTATCCGGTCACGCCTCAATTCAGCTATAACGATGCAGGTGCAGAAAATATTTCCGCCCATGAGACCGCTCCTGCAACCAGGAAACCCACGCCGCGTGAACATACAAAAATTAATAATTTAAATTAAAAAATAAACATAATATATTGATATATATCAAACAATTTCCAAAAGAATAAAACAAGACCACTTCTTCACCGCGTGACATTGATGACAGACGCATTTAACCTCGCCAGTCGGCGATCAAAGGCATGACGGCACGTTTGTTTTACGGTAACGTTGCCGAAGGGAGAAGATCGTGACGTGGAGCGAACCGGCAAAAGCCGTTTTGCCGGCATGCGGTTCCCCCAGATTCTGACACAAGCCTGCTTCACAATGCCGGGCCGTCTTTGTTGAATTCATATTATGCAGGATCCCACCATGATCTCTTCTTCCACGCCCGAAACCACCATCGATCTGGCCGGGCTCTGGCGCCTGAGTTCGGTGGAGGGAGACCATGCCACCGAGCTTTCCGTCCCAGGCGATATTCACACTGCGCTCAAAAACGCGGGCATCATTCCCGATCCCTATCACGGTGCCAATGAAAACGCGGTGCAATGGGTGGCGCAGCGGGACTGGATCATTGAGCGCACATTCATCCTCGATGAGGCCGATGCCAGCTGGTATCTCGATATCGATTATCTCGATACCGTCGCCATCGTCTTCGTCAACGATGTCCCGGTCCTGAGCGCCGACAATTGCTTCCGCCGTTACCGCCCCGATATTTCGCGCGCCGTGCGACCGGGTGAAAACACCATCCGCATCCATTTCCATTCCAACATCGTGGCCGGTGCGGAGCGTCAGGCGCGGCAGCCCTTTTATATTCCCTATCACCCCGGCAATTCGCCGATCGCCAATGGCAACATGCTACGCAAGCCACAATGCCATTTCGGCTGGGACTGGAACATCGCCATTGCGCCGCTTGGGCTTTACGGCAAAATCCTGCTGAAACGCCTCGATACGGCCCGCATCGAGCATGTCGTCACCTCGCAGCACCATGTCGAAGGCGGCGTCGAACTGCATGTGGCGATCACGCTGTTTGCCGAAGGCCCGGCAAGCCTGCCGGTCTACCTCTCCCTCAACGATGAAAGACTGCGGCTCGATTGTGGCGTCGGCGCGGGCGAAACCGTCGTGCACCACGTTTTCTTCGTGGAAAATCCGCAACTCTGGTGGCCGGCCGGCAGTGGTGAGCAGACACTCTACCGGCTGACGGTGGAATTGCCCGACGAGACCGTCACCCGGCAGATCGGCTTCAGGACCATAGAACTACTGACGGACAAGGATGAAGCGGGCAGCCGTTTCGCTTTCCGCATCAACGGCCGGGAAATTTTCTGCCGCGGCGCCAACTGGATTCCGGCAGATGCGCTTTATTCGCTGACCAGCCGGGAAAAGACCGAGGACCTTCTCTGCTCCGCGGTCGAGGCCAACATGAACATGATCCGCGTCTGGGGCGGCGGATTTTATGAAGAAGACTGGTTCTACGATCTCTGCGATCGTCTTGGCCTGCTGGTCTGGCAGGATTTCATGTTCGCCTGCAATCTTTATCCCTGCAGCGAGGACTTTCTCGACAATGTCGAACACGAGGTCGATTACCAGGTGAAACGCCTGTCCTCGCATGCCTCCATCGCGCTGTGGTGCGGCGATAACGAGCTGGTGGGCGCGCTGACCTGGTTCGATGAATCCCGCAACAATCGCGACCGCTATCTCGTGGCCTATGATCGTCTGAACCGCACCATCGAACGGGCGCTGAAAAAAGCCGCCCCCGAAGCGCTCTGGTGGCCATCGAGTCCCGCGTCGGGTTATCTCGATTACGGCGATGCATGGCACGCAGATGGCTCCGGCGACATGCATTACTGGTCCGTCTGGCACGAGAATAAGTCGTTCGACAATTACCGGTCGGTCAAACCGCGTTTCTGCTCCGAATTCGGCTTCCAGTCCTATACATCCATGCCCGTCATCCGCACCTATGCGGAAGACAAGGACATGAACATCGCCTCCCCGGTCATCGAGCTGCACCAGAAGAATGTCGGCGGCAATGAACGGATCGCCGGCACCATGTTCCGTTATTTCCGCTTCCCCAGGGATTTCGAGAACTTCGTCTATCTGAGCCAGGTCCAGCAGGCACTGGCCATCCGCACGGCTGTCGATTACTGGCGCTCGCTGAAACCCCATTGCATGGGCACGCTTTATTGGCAGTTGAACGACACATGGCCGGTCGCCTCATGGTCGAGCCTCGATTATGGCGGCGGCTGGAAGGCGCTGCATTATGCCGCCCGACGGTTCTTCCAGCAGGTCACGGTCTCGGCCATTCCCTCCAGGGATGGACGACAGGTGAGCTTTTCCATGGTCAACGACACAGCGGAGGACGTCGAGATCGACATGAACATCGTTGCGCTGACCATGGACGGCAACCGCGTGCCGCTGAAATCCGCCAACGGCACATGCGCGACGGATAAGGCCGCGACGCTGACAGAAATCGACATGGACAGCCTGCCGGATGGCGCCCTCCTTGCGTGGAGCTTCATTGCCTCCAACGGCATGACCGGCGAAGGCCATCACGTGCGCGACACCTACAAGGCGCTGGAGCTTCAGCCCGCCGGGTTGGATCTGTCAGTCGGCCCGCTGAAAAACGGCCAGTTTGAAATCGATGTCACCGCCGCCGGTCTCGCCCTCTTCGTCATGCTGGAGGCGGACCAGCCGGGTCGATATTCGGACAATCTGTTCGATCTTTCCGCCGGCGAAACGCGCCGCATCATCTTCACCCCGAAGGCGGATGGCCCCCAGCCACATTTCCGCATCTTCGATCTTCATACCTGCCAATCCCCGCCCAATCTCGGGCCAATCCCGGCATTGAAACCAAGTGGAGAAAGGCATAACCATCCCTCTGGGGAATGACAGGTGCGCCCGCACCTGTTTTCATCGGTTCAAAGGGTTGCCGGGTTCTCCGGCAGCCAGTCATCAGCAAGTGGAGGAAGACCCATGGTTTGGCAACCGGCCGAAAACCGATACGCGTCCATGAAATACAATCATTGCGGCAAGACCGGCCTGAAACTGCCGGCAATCTCGCTGGGGCTCTGGCACAATTTCGGCAACGATACGCCGCACCAGACGAAACAGGCCATTTGCCGCCGTGCCTTCGATCTCGGCATCACCCATTTCGATCTCGCCAACAATTACGGCCCGCCGCCCGGCAGCGCTGAAACCGCCTTCGGTGAAATCCTGAAGTCGGATTTCGCCGGCTATCGCGACGAGATGATCATTTCCTCCAAGGCCGGTTACAACATGTGGCCCGGCCCCTATGGCGAATGGGGCAGCCGCAAATATCTGATCTCTTCCTGCGACCAGAGCCTGAAGCGCATGGGGCTGGACTACGTCGATATTTTCTATTCCCACCGTTTCGACCCCAACACGCCGCTTGAGGAAACCTGCGGCGCGCTGGACCAGATCGTGCGCTCGGGCAAGGCGCTTTACGTCGGCATTTCCTCCTACAATTCGAAGCGCACCCGTGAGGCCGCCGCCATCCTCAAGGACCTCGGCACGCCCTGCATCATCCATCAGCCGAGCTATTCGATGATCAACCGCTGGATCGAGGAAGACGGTCTCGTCGATACGCTGGAAGAACTGGGCATCGGCTCTATCGTCTTTTCGCCGCTGGCGCAGGGCATGTTGACGACGAAATATCTCGGCGGCGTGCCGCAGGGAAGCCGTGCATCGCAGAGCAAGTCGCTGAACCCGGCTTTCCTCAACGAGCGCAATGTTGAAAACATCCGCTCCCTCAACAGCATTGCCGAGCGGCGTGGCCAGACGCTGGCGCAGATGGCGATTGCCTGGGTTCTGCGCGGCGGTCGCATCACCTCGGCGCTTATCGGCGCAAGCCGTGTCGAACAGGTTGAAGACTGCGTGAAGGCACTTGAAAAATCGGACTTCACAGCCGAAGAGCTTGCCGAAATCGACCGTTACGCCAAGGAAGCGGATATCAACCTCTGGGCAAAATCCGCCGAACGCGTCTGATTGAGGAGAGACCGCCCGGTTCTGCCGGGCGGTCTGCACACTGCAAAAGCTGGGCCGAAAACCTCAAAACAAAAGATTAACTCCCACCCATAACCATTAATAACCATTACATAAATGTAATTTTAAATTCAGTTTCCGTTCATGCGTTTATTCGTAAGTTCTTCTCATCGAAACCCGAGAGGAAACTTCCATGAAAAAGTTCGTCACCATTCTTCTGGCAGCCACCGTTCTTGCAGCTCCGATGGCACAGGCCCAAAGCCGCCACGACGATCGCCATCGCGGCGTCACCGTCGAGCGTCAGGTCACCACCAAGAAAGTCATCGTCAAGAAGCACCGCTGGGATCGCGGCCAGCGCCTCTCGGCCCGTGAGCGCCGCAACATGGTGGATCGCCGTGACTACCGCCGTTACCACCTCGCAGAACCGCGCCGCGACCAGCGCTGGGTGCGCGTCGACAACCAGTTCCTGCTGATCAACGCCGTTAGCGGCCTCATCGTCGGCCTCGCCGCCGCCCGCTGAGTTGAACCAGCAACCGAAATGAAAAAGGCCCGCTTGCGCGGGCCTTTTTGTTTGTCGTTTAAGCCGATCAGAAAATGTCGGCGCCGCTGCCCCATGGGCCATGCGGCTTGTCCACACCGTCGGTGCGTTCGAAACCATGCGCGCCGAAGAAGTCGCGCTGCGCCTGAATGAGGTTGGCGCTGCCACGACCGCGGCGATAGGCGTCGAAATAGCCGAGTGCCGAAGCCAGCGCCGAAACCGGCAGGCCCGACAGGACGGCATAGGAAACCACGCGGCGCAGCGGCGCATCGGTATCCTTGACGATGGCGGAGAAGGCAGGTGTCACGATAAGATTGGCCACATGCGGGTCCTTGGTGAAGGCCGAGGTGATCTCATCGAGGAATTCCGAGCGGATGATGCAACCGGCGCGCCAGATGCGGGCGATCGTCGGCATCGGCAGGTTCCAGTTAAACTCCTTCGAAGCGGCCGACATGATGGCGAAGCCCTGCGCATAAGCACCGACCTTGGCGGCCAGAAGCGCGCTTTCCAGATCGGCGATGAAGGCCTTTCTGTCAGCCGGTGCCGCCGCGAGGGTCGGCAGCCCGAAAATCTTCTCGGCAGCTTCGCGCTCATCCTTCTGCGAGGAGAGAATACGGGCAGCCACGGCCGCCTCGATGGCGGTTGCGGCGACGCCCATGTTCTGCGCCTCGATGACCGACCACTTGCCGGTGCCCTTCTGGCCGGCCTTGTCGAGGATCAGATCGACCATCGGCTTGCCGGTGATCGGATCGGCGGCGCGCAGAACCTTCTCGGTGATTTCGATCAGGTAGGAATTCAGGCGGCCCTTGTTCCATTCGGCGAACACATCGGCGATTTCGACGGCGCTCATGCCAAGGCCATCACGCAGGATGCCGTAGATTTCGGCGATCATCTGCATGTCGGCATATTCGATGCCGTTATGGATGGTCTTGACGAAGTGGCCGGCGCCGTCATTGCCGAGCCATGCCACGCACGGATCGTCATTATATTTGGCGGAAATGGAGGTCAGCACCTTCTCGACGCGCTTCCAGCTGTCCTCGGTGCCGCCGACCATGATCGACGGTCCGTGACGCGCGCCTTCTTCACCGCCGGAAACGCCCATGCCGATAAAGGTCAGGCCGCTATCCTTCAGATTGTCGAAACGGCGGATCGTATCGCGGAAATTGGCATTGCCGGCATCGATCATGATGTCGCCATTGGCGAGATGGGGCTTCAGGATTTCCATCTGCTGGTCAACAGGATCGCCGGCCTTGATCATGATGATGATCGGGCGCGGAGGACGAATTGCAGCGACGAATTCCTCGATGGTTTCGCAGGGAATGATCTGGCTCTGCAGTTCGCCCGCATCGGCGTAGAATTTTCGTGTAACTTCCGGGGTTCGGTTGAATACGGCAATCTTGTTGCCCTTTTCCGCGATGTTCAACGCCAGGTTCGAGCCCATGACGCCGAGACCGATCAAACCGATTTCTGCCTGTTCCACGGATGTGCCTCCATCTTGCTTTTAGGTGGTCGTGTTGTGGCACTGTAATCACCAAACGGCAAGGCTAGGCGCGACTGAAACGATTAAATTTTGATGACGCAAATCAGCTTTGCATATTTGCGACAGGTCAGGGCCAGTTCGAAACCGACCTTTTGCTTCTCCTTCAAGAGGGCCGTGGCCGGTCATCCCCATCATCGATTACCCGCCAGGCAGCCCCGTCCATATCGTCATACTGCCCTGATCGAACCGACCAGAGGAAGGCGAAAAGCCCGAGCGCGCCCAGAAACAGCGCGACGGGAATGAGATAGATCAGCATGTTCATGCCAGTTGCGCCCCCTCGCCCGCAAATCCTGTTTTTATGTCGTTCCGGGGACGGATGGTTTCAGCCGCACCGGCAAGGCGCAACGCATTGGCAACGACGATCAATGAAGATGTCGACATCGCAATGGCCGCGATCATCGGCGTCGCATAACCGGCAATCGCAATCGGCACGGCGATGATATTGTAACCGATTGCAAGCGCGAAGTTCTGCCGGATAAGCCTTCCTGCCCGCTGCGATGTCTCGATCGCAAAAGGCACGGCATCGAGATCCTCCTGCATGAACACGAAATCCGCGGCTTGACGGCCAATATCGGCGGCAGTGGCGGGCGCCATGGAAACATGGGCCGCGGCAAGCGCCGGCGCATCGTTGATACCGTCTCCCACCATCAGCACCCTGCGACCCTCGCTGGCAAGTTCGGCGCAGCGCGCCGCCTTGTCCTTCGGCGACAGGTCCGCACGCCAGTTGCCAATCCCCAGTCGCTGCGCCATGGCGCTGACGGCGGCGGCCCGGTCACCCGAAACGATTTCCTGCACAAGGCCCCGCGCAGACAGGCTACGCAAAGCCGCAACCGCACCCGCGCGCGGATTATCCTCGAAGCCGAAGCTTGCCAGTTGGTGGCCATCGAGCGACAGCACCACTTCCGACCGCGCATCGCCATTGTCGGTCCGTGCCTCATCCGGGCAGGCGAAACGGCGATTGCCGAGCCGGTAGATGCCGGCTTCCGTCTCGGCCTCGACACCCGAGCCCGGAATTTCCCGCACCACCTCATAAGCCGGCAAGGCACCGCTATAAGCGGCATCCAGGGCTTTCGAGAGAGGATGACGCGAATGCGCGGCAAGTCCCGCCGCAATTGCCATGGTGGCCGGCTTCACATCACCTGTCTCGACCAGTCTCGGTTTACCAACGGTCAGCGTGCCGGTCTTGTCGAACAGCACGGTGTCGATTTCGGCCAGCCGCTCCATGGCCGAGCCTTCCTTGACCATAATGCCGTGCCGGAAGAGCCGTCCAGCGGCCACCACCTGCACGACGGGAACGGCAAGGCCCAGCGCACAGGGGCAGGTGATGATGAGAACCGCAATGGCAATCAGCATCGCCTGTTTCCAGTCCCCGCCCAAAATGCCCCAGCCGAGGAATGTAACCAGCGCCAGAAGATGCACCACGGGTGAATAATAGCTTGCAGCGCGGTCGGCGATACGGCGGTAACGCGCCCGCCCCCCTTCGGCCGCCTCCATCAACCCGATCACTTCCGACAGGAAGGAATCCCTGGCCGAGGCGGTCACCCGGGCGGTGAGCGAACCGGTGAGGTTGAGCGTGCCGGCCTGCAGGCTATCGCCTGCCGCAACGCGGCGCGGCGCGCTTTCACCATTGACGATGGACATGTCGAGATCGCTACTGCCGGAGACGACGATCGCATCCACGGCCACACGATCACCTGCCGCAATCGCAATCGACATTCCGGGTTGGACATCGGCAAGCTGGCGGTATTCCCGCGTTCCATCCTCACCGATGACGGTCGCGCCGCGCGGCGAAAGCCGGGCCAATCCGGCAATGGCCGAGCGCGCCTTGTCGCGCATGATATGGTCCAGCGTGCGGCCGATCAGCAGGAAGAACAGCAGCGATACGGTCGCGTCGAACCAGGCATGTTCACCGTGATGGATCGTTTCCCACAGCGAAACGGCATAAGAGAGCGTGATGGCAAGCGCGATCGGCACATCCATGTTGGTGCGGCCGTGTTTCAGCGCGTTCCAGGCAGATTGATAGAAGAAGCGCCCGCCATAGATCAGCGCCGGCGCGGCAATCATCGCCGAAATCCAGTGGAACATGTCGCGCGTCGCCGCATCCGCCCCCGACCAGACGGAGACGGACAGAAGCATGATATTGGCGGAGGCAAAACCGCACAGCGCCACCGCCCTGATCAGCTGCGAGCGCAACGCGTCGGAAGCATCCTGCCCGCTGGCGAAAAGATGAGTGCGGTATCCCGTCGACAGAATTGCACGGGCAATCTCGGCGGGATCGGTCCTGACGCCATTGACCTCTTCCCTCCAGACAACCGCGACACGTTTGGACGACAGGTTCACCCGTGCCCGTTCCACCTGTGGCAAACGGTTAAGCGCAGTCTCGATGGTTGTGATGCAGGCGCCGCAATAAACATCCGGCACGCTGAGATCGGTCTGACGCAGCCCCTGCCCCAGATCGCGGCTCGCCAGCAGCAATTCCTCCGACGATGGTGGATTGACCGGCTCGCCGAGTTGAAGCGAGCCTTCCGTTCCCGGTGCGCAGCAGCTCATTGACGTCCCCTGATAACGGCAATCCGCGTGCCCTCATGCACGATGATCCGGCCGTCCTTGACAGCGGTAACCTCGACGATCCATTGCCCCGGTAGCATGTCATGTGCGCCGGTAAAGACGCCGGTGGTGGCCGGGGTCAGTTCCATGTCGAAATTCTGGCTTTCACCCACAGGCCGGCGAAAATGCGCCGTCACCGTGTCCGTATCGATCGGGCCTTTATCCGGATGGAAAACCTCGTAACGCACGGTCTTCTCATCCACCACGAGCCTGCCCTTGATGCCGGTTGCAGCCCGTGCCTTGGCGGCTTCCGCCTTCGCGTTGAACTGCTGGCTGGCGACATAGGTGTTGGGTACGACGAGCCCGCTCCAGCTGTGGACCGCATTCCAGGCCATGATCATGTTGACGGTGATGATGGTGCCGAAGAACAGCACCATGACGCCGAGCATGTGCCAGCCGGTGAAAACGAAGCCGGATGTCTGGCGATTGTTGACTGTCATTTTTTCACTCCCGGAGCATTGAAGACCGCATCGTAGCGGGCCGTTTCGTGGCCGGCCGTATCGCTGACGATGAATTCGAAGTTTTCCGCCGCCCGCGCAATATCCTTGCCCGGCAGGGTGACGAAGACCTTCAGCGTCGTCGCCTCATCCGGCTCCACCGTCACCTCGAAGGCGCGCGCGGCCGTATCCGGCATGCCGTTTATCTTCATCACCGCATTGGGAAGGCCTTCTATCGTCAGGCTCATCACGCGCGGTTGCGGCACCATGTTGAGAATGCGCACGGTATAGCCGTTACGGATCGAACCGTTCGATTCCAGCACATATTGCGGATTGCGGTCATGCAGGACATTGAGCGCCAGCCGCTCGCGCGTCACCAGCGCAAACAGCATGCCGATGCCAACGGCAGCCCAGATGGCGGTATAAAGCAGCGTGCGCGGCCGGAAGATGATGCGCCAGTTGAAGTGGCGGACGCGCTTGCTGAAGCTGCCGTCCTCCTCACGCACATTGGCGGGGCGGATCGCGTAGTCGCCATTGCCGGTCGCCAGCGCCATGTTGGACTGATATTCGGACAGCGTCGCATAGGCGATCAGCCCGCGCGGCTTGCCGATCTTGTCCATCACCCCGTCACAGGCATCGATGCAGAGCGCACAGGTGATGCATTCCAGCTGCTGCCCGTCCCTGATGTCGATGCCCATGGGACAGACCGCGACACAGGCATTGCAATCGACGCAATCGCCGATACTCTCCCCAGCTGCCGCAGCCTTCTTGGCGTGCCGCGAGCGCGGTTCACCGCGCCAGTCATTATAGGTAACGACAAGCGAATTCTCATCCAGCATCGCCGCCTGGATGCGCGGCCAGGGACACATGTAGGTGCACACCTGTTCCCGCATCAGCCCGCCGAAGACATAGGTGGTGGCGGTCAGCGTGGCGACGGTCGAGTAGGCAATCATCGGCGCCTGCCCGGTCATGAACTGCATCGCCAGCGTCGGCGCATCGGCAAAATAGAAAATCCAGGCGCCGCCGGTCAGAACGCCGATCACCAGCCAGATCGCATGTTTCAGCACCCGCTTGCGCAATTTGCCAAATGTGAAGGGCGCCGCATCCAGTTTCATGCGGGCGTTCCTGTCGCCCTCGATCGCCCGTTCGACCACCAGAAACAGGTCGACCCAGACGGTCTGCGGACAGGTGTAACCGCACCATGCACGCCCGACGGCCGATGTGACGAGAAACAGCCCCAGCCCCGCCATGACCAAAAGGCCGGCAACAAAAAAGAACTCCTGCGGCCAGATTTCGATGAAGAAGAAATAAAAGCGCCGGTTGGCGATATCGATCAATACCGCCTGATCCGGCGCATAGGGACCGCGGTCCCAGCGCAGGAAAGGCGTCAGATAATAGATGCCGAGCGTGACCAGCATCACCAGCCATTTGAACCGCCGGAACCTGCCTTCGGCGCGCTTCGGAAAAATCTTCTTGCGCGCTTCGTAAAGCGGTTTGCGCGTTTTTGCGGAATTGACGGCTTCTGCCTCCAGCCTTTCGACGGGCTGTTGCGGGCGATCCTGTCCGGCGCGATAGATGTTCATGATAGGAGTCCATTTTTATCTCCTTGCTTTCTCCCATCTCCCCGGTGAAACATCCTTGACTTACATCAAGTGACGACAAAGTGGCGCAGCCGGAGCCATGCGCCGCAGAGGGAGGACGAGATGCCTGTCATGCAGTCGAGAATCATTCACCTGTCAGTCGAAAAGCCGTGGGCACAGGTCTATGGTTTCGCCGCCGACCCTAAGAACATGCCGCGCTGGGCGGCAGGTCTGGGCGGCGGGCTGAAGCCGGATGGCAACGACTGGATCGCCGATGGCGGGCCGCTTGGCGAGGTGCGGGTGAATTTTGCCCCGGCCAACGAATTCGGCGTCATAGATCATGTCGTTACATTGCCTGATGGGCTGAAGGTCTATAACGCGCTTCGGGTAACGCCGAATGGCAGCGGCGCGGAAGTGAGCTTCACACTGCTTCGGCTTGACGGCATGACGGACGAGGATTTCGAGCAGGACGCGAGCGCGATCACGGCCGATCTCGAAACGCTGAAATCGCTGCTTGAAGCGGATTGATGGAGTAAGTGATGACAGAAAATGCCAATGACCGGCGCATCGACTATGTCGAATTCAACGTCGCCGACATCGAACGCAGCAAGGAATTTTACGGCGGCGCATTCGGCTGGACCTTCAAGGATTACGGTCCGCAGTATTGCGAGTTTTCCGACGGCCGCCTGACGGGCGGCTTCACCACCACCGCGCCGGTTTCGGCCAGGGGCGGACCGCTCGTCATTCTCTACGCCGCCGATATCGAGGACGTGCAGCGGCGCGTCGAAGCCGCCGGCGGCCAGATCAGCGTCGCGATCTTCGCCTTTCCCGGCGGCCGGCGTTTCCATTTCACCGATCCGGACGGATACGAACTGGCCGTCTGGTCGACAAACTGATCGGCAGGAGCCCGCCATGACTTTGACAACACCGCCTTTTTCGTTGGTCGGTATCGATCATATCGTATTCATCGTCGACGACATGACGCGGGCGCTCGATTTTTACAGGAACGTGCTGGGGTGCAGGGATGGTTACTCTTACCCTGCTCTCGGGATGGAACAAGTCTGGTGCGGCAATGCCCTGATCGTGCTGTGGGATGTCACGCACCCCGGTGGTACAAAGGCCGCTCCGCCCGTCGCCGGAGGTCGTAATGTCGATCACATCTGCATAGCGACCGGTCCCCTGAACCATGATGCGCTTCGCGCCCATCTGGCGAAATTTAACGTCACGATAGAACAGGAAGCCTTTCACGGCGGCGCGAGAGGGATGGGACATTCGTTCTATTTCCGTGATCCCTTCGGCAACAAGATCGAGTTGAAGGGACCGGCCGAATATCCGGATGGAAGGGCGGAAAACGCCTGATCTGAACAATAAAAAAGGGCGCCTCCCGGCGCCCTTTTTTACATTCTACTTGCCTCATTCGCCCCCACCAAGCGAATGCACGAAGATCGCCAGCTGCTTGACGGTCGTGTCACCGAGACGCTCACCCCAGGCGGGCATGACGCCGTGCTTCGGCGAACGGATCTGCGAGACGATGCCTTCCTCCCCATGCGACTTCAGCCAGATCGCGTCGGCCAGATTGGGCGCGCCGAATTCGCGATTGCCCTTGGCGTCTTCCCCGTGGCACGAGGCGCAATTGTCGGCAAAGAGCTGCTTGCCGGGTTCCACCAGCGCCGGGTTGGAAGGCGTGCCGGTAAGGCTGACGACATAGGCGGCGACCTCGCGGATTTCGCCCGACTGGAGGATGTCGCCGAAGGCCGGCATTTCCGAAGCGCGCGTATCAGGATCATCGGCAAAACGGATGCCGTGCTTCACCGTCGTGTAGATATCGTCGGCACTGCCGCCCCACATCCAGTCATCGTCATTGAGGTTGGGATAACCCTGCCCGCCTTCCGCGCCCGAACCGTGACACTGAATGCAATTGACCTTGAAAGCCGCTGCACCGCCGGAAAGGGCAAACTGCATCAGGGTCGGGTCCGCCTGGATTTCGGCAAGCGAGGAATTGGCGATCCTGTCGACATAGACGCTCTGCGCCTGTTTCGCATCGGCGATTTCGGTGGCGATTTCGCCGCGGCTGCTCCAGCCGAGCAAGCCTTTTGTTGCGCCTGATATCAGCGGGTAAGCCGGATAGGCGATGGTATAACCGATGGCCCAGAGGATCGTGAAATAAAAGGTCCAGACCCACCAGCGGGGCATGGGATTGTTCAGCTCTCGGATACCGTCCCATTCGTGGCCGGTGGTTTCGACGCCGCTGATGTCATCAATGTGTTTTTCGGACATATCCTAGTCCTCCTTGAGCGGAATGCTGGCGGCATCGTCCGCGGCCTTCTTGGAGCCGGGGCGAAGGGTAAAAACGACGACGCCGGCGAAGAACAGGGTCATGGCAAGCAGGCCCCAGCTGTCGGCGAAGTGGCGCATGGCCGTGTAGGTTTCCATCGTTTCGCCTCCTCACCGGTATCCGGCGGCATCGTCGTAGGTCGAGAAATCGACCAGCGTGCCGAGCATCTGCAGATAGGCGACCAGAGCATCCATTTCGGTAAGCTTGGCCGGATCGCCGTCGAAATCGCCGACCTTCGCCTTCGGGTAACGCGCCAGAAGTTCCGACGAATCCGCATTCGGATCGGCCTGGGCGGCCAGATCGGCTGCGGACTTCTCGATCATCTCATCGCTATAGGGAACGCCGACGGCGCGGTTGGCCTTCAGCTCCATCGAGATATCGGTGATCTTCAGCGGCGTCGTCTTGAGGAACGCGTAAGACGGCATGATCGATTCCGGCACCACGGAGCGCGGATCGGCCAGATGCTGCACGTGCCATTCGTTCGAATAACGATCGCCGACGCGCGCGAGGTCCGGCCCCGTGCGCTTGGAACCCCACTGGAACGGATGGTCGTACATGGATTCCGCCGCCAGGCTGTAATGCCCGTAACGTTCCACCTCGTCGCGGAACGGCCGGATCATCTGGCTGTGGCAGACGTAACATCCCTCGCGGATGTAGATGTTGCGCCCGGCCAGTTCCAGCGGCGTGTAGGGCCGCATGCCCTCCACCTTCTCGATGGTGTTTTCGAGATAAAAGAGCGGTGCGATTTCCACGATACCGCCGATGGAGACGACCAGCAGGGAGCCGACCAGCAGCAGCGTGGCGTTGCGTTCGATGACGCCGTGTTTGTCAAGTATGGACATCGGCCTCTCCTTATTCAGCGGGCTGCAGCGAAGGAGCCGCGTCCTTGCGGGCGCCCTCCTCGCGTTGATGACCGAGGATGGTCATCGTGACGTTGTAGGCCATGATCAGCGCGCCGCTGAGGAACATCAGGCCACCCAGTGCACGCATCACGTAATAGGGGAACAAAGCTGCGACCGATTCCGCGAAGGAATAGACGAGGAAGCCTTGGGCATCATATTCGCGCCACATCAGAGCCTGCTGGATGCCGGCCACCCACATGACGGCGGCGTAAACGACGATGCCGAGCGTGGCGAGCCAGAAGTGCCAATTGACCAGTTGCAGGCTGTAGAGACGGTCCCTGCCCCAGAGTTTCGGCGTCAGGTAATAGATCGCGCCGAAGGTGATCATGCCGTTCCAGCCAAGCGCGCCGGAATGAACGTGGCCGATGGTCCAGTCGGTATAGTGGCTGAGCGAGTTGACGGCCTTGATCGACATCATCGGACCTTCGAAGGTCGCCATGCCGTAGAAGGCCACCGCCATTACCATCATGCGCACGACGGGATCGGTGCGGATCTTGTCCCATGCGCCCGAAAGCGTCATCAGGCCGTTGATCATGCCGCCCCACGACGGCATCCACAGCATGACCGAGAACACCATGCCGAGCGTCTGCGCCCAGTCGGGCAGCGCGGTATAGTGCAGATGGTGCGGACCAGCCCAGATATACATGAAGATCAGCGCCCAGAAGTGGATGATCGACAGGCGATAGGAATAGACCGGGCGATTCACCTGCTTCGGAATGAAATAATACATCATGCCGAGGAAGCCGGCCGTCAGGAAGAAGCCGACGGCGTTATGGCCGTACCACCATTGCGTCAGCGCATCCTGCACGCCGGAGAACGCCGAATAGCTCTTGACGCCCAGGAACGACACGGGCACCGCCAGATTATTGACGATGTGCAACATGGCGATGGTGACGATGAAGCCGAGATAGAACCAGTTCGCCACATAGATATGTGGCTCCTTACGCATGAAGATCGTGCCGAGGAAGGTCACGAGATAGGCGACCCAGACGATGGTCAGCCAGATATCGACATACCATTCCGGCTCCGCATATTCGCGGCCCTGGGTGATGCCGAGCAGGTAACCGGTGGCGGCCATGATGATGAAGAGGTTATAACCCCAGAACACGAACCAGCCGAGATTGCCGCCGAACAGGCGCGCGCGACAGGTTCTCTGCACCACGTAAAAGGAAGTGGCGATCAGCGCATTTCCGCCGAAAGCGAAGATCACCGCCGAGGTGTGCAGCGGCCGCATGCGGCCGAAATTGAAATAGGGTGCGATGTTGAGGTCGGGAAAGGCAAGCTGAAGCGCCACCACGACCCCGACCAGAAAACCGACGACACCCCAGAACACGGTGGCGATGACGCCGTATTTCACCACCTCGTCGAAATATTCCGACTTGCGGCGGGCGAGCGCGGCCGGATCGACAGGCGCGAAGGAGACACGGCGCAACAGAAGCACCGTGCTGACCAGCAGTGTAAAGAACAGCACCCACATATGGGCGGCGAAAAGACTGTCATGGGCAAAAGCTGCCCCAAGCAACGCGAGAAAGGCCCCAAGGGCCACGATCGCGGTTTCTAACGTGTAATTCATTGTTGGTTTCCCCCAACGTGCAAGCCGACCGACGAAAGGCAGGTTGTGCGCCTGGGAGAGCGGAAACGCGCCTTTGCGTCGGTTGGAGCATTGCCACCGGCAGGGCAACGCCACCTTGATCCAGATCAAGAAAGCAAAGCTGTCGCAGCCCCGATAAAACAGGGCGCGGCTTTATGAGGGGAATTTGCGGAAGAGCAAAAGTGCGCGGTCACGGCGAACCTGCTTTTGCAGGTGTCGCGTCAGCCCTTCATCTTGAGGGGCAGCCCGGCGGCGACGAAAAAGACGTCGTCGGCAATGGCCGCGATACGCTGGTGCAGCCGGCCGGCATGATCGCGGAATTCACGCGCCATGCGATTTTCAGGCACGATGCCAAGACCAACCTCATTGGAGACGAGAATCAGTTTCGCTTTTGCCGGCGCCATGGCCGCCGCCAAAACGTCGAAGGCGGCATCGATATCGGCATTTTCCATCATCAGATTGGTAAGCCACAATGTCAGGCAGTCGATGAGGATGACATTCTCCGGCCGGTCGAGGCGCGCGAGCACCGGGACTATGTCGACCGGCGCTTCATGAGTCGTCCACTCGCCGCCACGCCGCGCCTGATGATGGCCGATACGGTCACGCATCTCCTCATCCCATGGCCTGCCGGTGGCCAGATAATGCAGGCTTCCGCCGGCATTTACCGCAAGCCCTTCCGCAAAACGCGACTTGCCGGAGCGCGCGCCGCCAAGAATGAAAACGGAGCGGTTTTTATCTGTCATCGGAAACCTGAATGAGGAAAATGAAACGGACCGGCGTCTTCGCGATGTCGCAAGCCAGAAACAGGCGGCCATGAAGGGAACGATTCGTAGAAAAAGGCGTCCCCCGGTTGTTCACGCCGGACTGCCGCTGATACCGGACCGGAGAGACCAAAACCTGCCTGCGGGATGCGGGACATATCAGCCTTGGCAATTCCGGATACCGGAAACACCGGTCCTCATGAAAGGCTAGGTGCGAATGGCTGTTCTGTCAATCGGCCGGGGATAGTGCCGGGAATTTACACGGAACCGGTACGCAAAACCTTACCCGGAACCGGCAGACTTTCCGTCCGCGAAGGGATTGATAAAGCCATAGGGTTACCGGAAGGTTAGCGAAACCACGCCATGACGAAGCTGCAACGCGGCGGCAGAATATTCGCGCGACGGGGCCGCCGCCATTGCCTTGCCATGGCCTTCAAATCAATATGCTTTCGAAGATTCGCAAACAGCAAGGTGACCTGCCCGTGATGACCGTCATGGACTATATATCGATCGTCATTTTCGTCGTGCTGTGGGCTGCCTATACGCATATCACGACGGGATCGCGGCTGTTTGCGCGCGCCAGCCTCAACCAGGCCATGGCCGAGCGCCGGCGCGACTGGATCATGAATTCGCTCAAACGCGATCTGAAGATGATCGACACGCAGATCATGGCCGGTCTGCAGAACGGCACGGCCTTCTTCGCCTCCACCTCCATCTTCGCCATCGGCGGCTGTTTTGCCCTGCTGGGCGCCACCGAACAGGTCGAATCGGTGTTTCGCGACATGCCGTTCGTGCATTATGCCGGGCGCACGGCCTTCGAGCTGAAGGTCATCGGGCTGACCTGTCTGTTCGGTTATTCCTTCTTCAAATTCGGCTGGTCCTACCGCCTGTTCAACTATTGCACGATCCTGTTCGGCGCCATTCCCATGGTCCACGATGCCGGTGCGGACCGCGAGGCGGCCGAGCGCGCCGCCGAAAACGTCATAAAGATGAACATCATCGCTGCTAAGAACTTCAATGATGGCCTGCGGACGATCTTTCTATCCATCGGTTATCTCGGCTGGTTCATCAGCCCCTATGTCTTCATCGCCAGCACCGTCATCATCATCGTGGCGCTCTTGCGCCGGCAGTTCTTTTCCGAGGCGCGTCGCGCCATCATGGAAGACAACAGGCCTTGAAATAGCCGCACTTCAAGGGCCAAGCCCGAATGAATACCGGTCTCGTGAAAAGCGGAAAACATGGATAAAAACGCAGCCACCACCGAAACCAGCCGCAGGGGCCGTATAGGCGGTCTTGATACCCTACGCGGGCTGGCGCTTCTCGCCATGGCATCCTACCACTTCACGTGGAACCTGGAATATTTCGGTTATCTCGAACCCGGCACGGCAACCACGGGCCTGTGGAAGCTCTATGCCCGCGGCATCGCCACCTCATTCCTGTTTCTGGCCGGTTTCAGCCTGTTTCTCGCCCATGGCAAAGGCCTGAACTGGCCGTCCTTCGGCAAGCGTTTCGCCATGGTGGCAGGTTCGGCGTTGCTGATTACCGTCGCTACCTATTTCGCCTTTCCCGACAGTTTCATCTTCTTCGGCATCCTGCATAATATCGCCGCCGCAAGCCTCGTCGGGCTGCTGTTCCTGCGCGCACCAGCGCTGGTGACGCTGCTTTTCGCGGTGATCGCCTTCGCGCTACCGCACTACCTGCAATCCGATCTCTTTAATGCGAAATGGCTGGCCTGGATCGGCTTTTCCACCATGCCGCCCCGCTCCAACGACTATGTGCCGTTGCTGCCCTGGCTTGCCCCATTCCTTGCCGGACTTGGCGTTTCGCAATTCGTCACCCCTCGCGGCTGGCTGGATCGTTTTCGCAACCCCAGCTCACCGCGCAATCTGGTTGCCAGCGCCGGCCGGCACAGCCTGGCCTTCTACCTCATTCATCAGCCAGTGCTGATCGGCCTCGTTTATGTCCTGTCGGTCGTGGCACCGCCTCCTCCCGTAGATCAGGTGGAGCTTTACAAATCCAGCTGCGAAAAAAGCTGTGTCGAGCAGGCGAACGAGCTGGAACTGTGCCAGCGTTTCTGCGGCTGCACGCTGGAAAAACTGCAGGCGGAAAGCCTGTTCGACATCATGATGGAAGGCAAGCTCAGCGCCGATCAGCAGACGAAGGTCAGTGAAGTGGCGCAGCAGTGTACGGTTGAGGCGCAGTAAGGGGAACAATCAGGTATTGCCGCCGCTTTGCCGGACGCTCGATAAAGGCGGCGACATTGCCCCTTTTTTCTTCTTCCCGGCGGGGAGAAGAAAAAAGCGGCGATCGCCCGCGAAGATATCACCTCGCAATTTGCTGTCTCACAAGCGAAACCAGAGGCGCAGATGTTTCAGCATTTATGAAACGGCAGCGCTATCGGGCTATGTTCAAGTCCCGACGCCGATTTCGGCGAGTCGCGTCAGACAGGCCTCTTCGACATTGTCGAGTTCCGCCAGCGTCTCCTCGATATCCTTGCGCTTCTGCCGCAGGTCGGCACGCTTTTCATCAACCTTCTTCATCAGAAGCACAAGCTGGCCCGATTCGCCCGGCGGCTCCTTGTAGACCTGAATAATCTCGCGAATTTCAGCAATCGTGAAACCGATACGGCGACCACGCAGGATTTCCTGAATGAGGCGGCGGTCCGCGGCCCGGAAAAGCCGTGTGCGCCCGCGACGCTCAGGATGGATCAACCCCTCATCCTCGTAAAATCTGAGGGTACGGGTGGAAACACCGAATTCTCGGGTCAGTTCGGTTATGCTATAATATTTGTTCACGGGCCTATCCGATTCATAACCGGAAAATATTATTTGACCTTCACGTAAAAGTCAATTTTTGCCAGCCGCCCTCGCCTATCCTGAAATACCATACCACCAGGTCGCAATGCCCAGAAAGGCGAAAAACCCGACAATGTCGGTCACTGCCGTCACGAAGACGGCCGAGGAAACCGCCGGGTCAGCGCCGAATTTGTCGAGGACAAGCGGAATGAGGATGCCTGCCAGCGCCGCCGCCAGCATGTTGAGACACATGGCGGTGGCGATGATGCCGCCGATATGCACGTCCTGAAACCACAGTCCGGCGACAACGCCGATGGCGCAGCCGAACAACATGCCGTTCAGGATGCCTACACCCGCTTCGCGCCGGATAATGCGGGCGGCGTTATGAATATCGAGACTTTTGGTCGCCAGCGCCCGCACGGATACGGTCATGGTCTGCGATCCGGCATTGCCGCCCATGCCGGCGACCGCCGGCATCAGGATCGCCAGTGCCACGATCTGCTGGATCGTCGCATCGAACAGGCTGATGACCGAGGCGGACAGAAAGGCGGTGATGAGATTGACCGCAAGCCAGGGCACGCGTGAACGCGAGGTGCTGGCGATACTGTCCGACAGTTCTTCGTCACCCACGCCGCCAAGGCGCAGCAGATCCTCTTCCGCTTCTTCCTGAATGACGTCGACGACGTCATCGATGGTCAGCACACCGACCAGACGGCCATTATTGTCGACCACGGCGGCGGACAGAAGGTCATATTGCTCGAAAAGCTGCGCCGCCTCTTCCTGGTCCATTTCGGCCGGAATGGAGTGGTTGGTCTCGTGCATGATCGTTTCGATCTTCACCTGACGCTTGGCGCGCAGCACCTTGTCGAGATCGAGCGCACCGACAAGCTTGAAGGTGGGATCGATGACGAAGATCTGCGTGAAGGAGTCAGGCAGCTCTTCCTCTTCCCGCAGATAGTCGATGGTCTGCCCCACGGTCCAGAACGGCGGCACGGCGACGAATTCCGTCTGCATGCGTCGACCGGCCGAGCTTTCCGGATAATCCAGCGCCCGCATCAGCCGCACGCGTTCGGTAAACGGCAGCTGCGAGAGAATATCCTCGCGGTCCTCGTCGTCGAGGTCCTCGAGAATATAGACGGCGTCGTCGGAATCCAGTTCGCCGATACCGGCGGCGATCTGCTCGTTCGACATCTGGTCGACGATATCGAGGCGGATACCCTCATCCACCTCGGTCAGCGCCGTCATGTCGAAATCGGAACCAAGAAGCCGCACGAGCGCATGGCGCTGTTCCGGCAGGATGGATTCCAGCACGTCGCCAAGTTCCGACTCATGCAGCCGCGCCACGTTCTTGCGCAGGAAAAGCAGGTCGCGGTCAGCGATTGCCGCGCCCACCATCGTCAGAAAGTCGGAGCGGACCGACCCGTCCTCGGCATAGATATCGGAGGGCGCATCCGCAGGCTTCAACTCCTCGGGCGCGGCAGGATCGTGGTCACGGTCTGTCAATCTTGCGTCCCCTTGTAGTCAAATGCGGCAGTGCACGGATGCGCAGGCAGAATGGCGTTAAAAAGCGTATTGTCAACAACCGGATAGCTGCAAAACCACAAGCTCCGCGACTGCGGCGAAAATTCCATTCGTCATTCCTCTTCAGCGCGAATCCGACACCGCCGTGACTGGCTCCCGGAGATGAATAGCCAATCTCTGCGGCCTATTTTACGACAACGTCCGCAACCTCCGAGCCGTTCCCAAATTCGCAGATGGCGCCGACATTGCGGTTTTATCGCAATGCACAACAAAGGCGTTGACATAAAGCGCACATCGGCGCTTGTGAATATGACTTTGACAAACGGCAAGCCGCCTCCCATTTCAGCGTCAGGCAGGCAAATTCCGGGAAACCAGAAAAATGAGCAAGACGGACTTCATAGGCAAGGCATCCACCGCAGCCGGCGGCTGGGGCGCGCTTAAAAGTGTGGGCAAACGGCTCATGGAATCGGGTGCGCCGATTTCCGGCGCCCGCGTCCTGCTGAAGACCAACCAGCCGGACGGCTTCGACTGCCCGGGCTGCGCCTGGGGCGACCCCGAACACGGCTCCTCCTTCGAATTCTGCGAAAACGGCGTCAAGGCTGTCGCCTGGGAAGCGACGGAGGCCCGCGTGCCGCCGGACTTTTTCGCCACCCGCTCGGTCTCCGAACTGCGCGGCTGGTCCGACTACGATCTGGAAAAACAGGGCCGCCTCACCCATCCGATGCGTTATGACAGGACGAGCGACAAATATCTGCCGGTCTCCTGGGACGAGGCCTTTGCCGAGATCGGTCGCATCCTCAACAGCCTCGACAGCCCGGACCGGGCGGAATTCTACACTTCCGGCCGCGCCTCCAACGAGGCCGCCTTCATCTATCAATTGATGGTGCGGCTTTATGGCACCAACAATTTTCCCGACTGTTCCAACATGTGCCATGAGGCAAGCGGTGTTGGCCTGCAGGCGTCGATCGGCGTCGGCAAAGGCACGGTACTGCTCGAGGATTTCGAAAAGACGGACGCCATCTTCGTGATCGGCCAAAATCCCGGCACCAATCATCCTCGCATGTTGGGCGACCTGCGCCGGGCCGCCCTTCGCGGCGCCCGCATCGCCGTCCTCAACCCCATCCGGGAAAAGGGGCTGGAGCGCTTCGCCGACCCGCAGGACAAGATCGAGATGATCACCGGCGGCAGCACCCGCATCGCCACCAATTATTACCAGCCTCGTCAGGGCGGCGACATGGCGGCCGTGCGCGGCATGAGCAAGGCGGTCTTCGCGGCCGATGATGCCGCGCGGGCCGCGGGCGAACCCGCCATCATCGATTACGACTTCATTGCCGAACATGCGGCGGAATTCGAGGCCTATCGCGCCGCTGTCGATGCGACGAGCTGGGAAACAATCCTCGATCAGTCGGGCCTCACCCGTGCCGACATCGAGGAAGCCGCCCGCATCTACATGAATGCCGGCTCCGTCATCGCCACATGGGCCATGGGCGTCACCCAGCACCGCCACTCGGTCATCATCGTGCGCGAGATCACCAATTTCATGCTGCTGCGCGGCAATATCGGCCGTCCCGGCGCCGGCCTTTGCCCGGTGCGCGGCCATTCCAACGTTCAGGGCGACCGCACCGTCGGCATCGACGAAAAAGCGCCGCCGGCACTTCTCGACGCGCTGGAAAAGGAACTCGGCGTTTCCATGCCACGCAGGCGCGGCCATAATACGGTGGAAGCGGTGGCCGCCATGCTGGACGGCAAGGCTCAGACCTTTATCGCGCTCGGCGGCAATTTCATGCGGGCGACGCCTGACAGCCCGCTGATCATCAAGGCTTTCGAAAAGCAGAAGCTCACCGTCAACATCGCCACCAAGCTCAATCATTCCCATCTGGTGCCGGGCGAAACCTCCTTCATACTGCCCTGTCTCGGACGAACGGAAATCGACCTGAATTCGGCCGGCAGGGCGCAGATCGTCACCGTCGAGGATTCCATGAGCATGGTGCATGGTTCGGGCGGCATCAACCCGCCCGCTTCGGACGAACTGCGCTCGGAAGTCGCCATCATCGCGGGCATAGCCGAAGCGACGCTGGGCAACGTCACCGTGAACTGGAAGGCGCTCGCCGATGACTACGATCTCATCCGCGACATGATCGAGCGGGTCATTCCGGGCTTCGACAATTTCAACGAGCGTGTCCGCGTGCCGCGCGGTTTTCACCTGCGCAATGCAGCGGCGGAACGGCAATGGAACACGGCGGCGAAAAAGGCGACCTTCTATAGCGGCCCGTTGCCCGAACAGACCGAACACCAGCAGGCGCTGCTGCGTGACGATCTGTTCGTGCTGCAGACCTTCCGCAGCCATGATCAGTACAACACCACCATCTACGGCATGGATGACCGCTATCGCGGCGTCTATGGCGAACGCCAGGTCATCTTCATGAACCCGAAGGACATGGAAACGCTCGGTGCCCACTCGCGCCAGCGTGTCGATGTCATCGGCGAATATGGTGACGGCGTGGAGCGCGTCGCGGAAAATTTCCGGCTGGTACCCTACAATATCCCGCAGGGCAGCATCGGCGGTTATTACCCGGAACTGAACGTGCTGGTGCCGCTGTCGAGCTATGGCGAGGGCAGCTTCACACCGACATCGAAATCAGTGCTGGTTTCCGTCCGCCTGCGCCCGGATGCTTCCTGATGGATGAGGAACAGTCTGCTGCCGCCTTCATGGCGGCGGTGGAGCAGATCCGGCAAGCGACATCGCAGGAACTGACGGCCACGGGCGCCGCGATCCTTCTGGCGATTCATCTGGATATAGCCACCGACAGCCGCAGCATCGCCAACCGGCTGGGGCTTGCACATGCCCTCGTTCTGCGCGAAATCGCTGCCCTGTCGCCCCGCTACGTGCGGGTGACAAAACGCGACGCCCGCACCCAGCGCAGCTTTCTGGAGGCAACGGCGGAAGGACAGGCACTCGCCGCCACCTGCCGGATTTGAAACGAACGGAGCATTCCTTGGCAATCAGGCCGATCCTTCCCTACCCCCATGCCGGCCTTTCCGATATCTGCGCGCCGGTCACGGTTTTTGACACGCAACTGCAGTCTCTGGTGACCGACCTCATAGACACCATGCGCGCCGCGCCGGGCGTCGGCATTACCGCTGCCCATATCGGCGTGCAACAACGCGTTTTTGTGCTGGAACTCACACCGGGAACCGTCCTGACCTACGTCAATCCTGAAATCATCAGCCAATCCGCCCCGACCATGCGGCATGTGGAGGGCAGCGTCTCCATGCCGGGCTTCACGGAAGAGGTGGAACGTCCGTCCAGGGTCGAGGTGAGGTTTCACGATGTATCCGGCGCGGAGCACCGGCAGACCGCCGAAGGGTTCCATGCCGTCTGTATCCAGCACGAGATCGACCAGCTGGACGGCGTCTTCTGGCTTAAACGCCTCTCCAGGCTGAAACGCGACCGGCTGGTGAAAAAATGGGAGAAATCCCGCAAACCCTGATGCTCAGCCGGCGATCGACAGGATGAATTCCGCGTCACCCCTCAGCGTGTTGCTGACGGTGCATATATCCTCGGCGGCATGGGCAATTGCATCGCGGGTCGGCCCGTCGAAACCGCCCTCAATCGCGATGCGGATATCGAAGCGGACAATACGCGATGGTTCCTCTTCCGCCTTTTCGCCGGAAACATGCACCGTGACCTTTTCGAACCGGTCGAGAACTCCCATGCGGCTCGCTGCTATCCGGGCGCTCAGCGCCAGACAGGCGGCGAGAGATGAATAGAGAAGATCAAGCGGGTTGAAACCCGGCTCCGAAGCCGCCGTCACCACGGTGAGTGCGCCACCGGTCGCGGTGACGATATCGGGATGGCCGAGACGGCCAAGCGTGACCGCAGCACCCGTCGGCCGCTTCTTGACCCTGAACTGATTCACATCCCGCCTCGTATCTCGATTCCAGCCGATGGAACCAAAACTAGCCTCGCGCTTTTACTCACGCAACGGTGAACGACCGTTGAAGATTGATTAAAAAGGGAGCTGGGACATATGGTTACATCTACGCTCGTCAGCATTCTGATCACCTTCCTGGTGATTGTGCTCGTCTTGTGGCTCATCGCACGACTGCCCGTGGGCGGCGGCGCGAAACAGATCGCCCAAGTGATCGTCATCATCATCGGCATCATTTCGCTGCTGAAATATCTCGCGGTTTTCTGATGTCCCGGTGACACGCGAACGGAAAAAGGCGGCGAAAGCCGCCTCTTTTTATAATATGTCCAGAGCCCGGTCCCTATTGGCGCGGCTCGAACTGATAGGGCTTCCTCAGGGTTATATCCCGAACGCTGCCAATACCGAGAAACGGCGTATTGTCCGCATCAAAGATCGCCCTGCCCTTCGCCACGATCCAGCGCACCGAACCGTCCGGCAGGTTGACCTTGTAACGCTGGTCGAAGAACACACCGGTGGTGATGCTGTCAAAAATGGCCTGCGCCACCCGGTCGCGCATTTCAACGTCGATTTTCTCAAGAACCGCTTCGATCGTCACACCACGCGATGCCACCGGCTCGGAAAATCCATGGCATTCAGCGGTAACCGCATCCATGATCAGCCTGTTGTCGGAAATGCTCCACATATAATAACCGAGCGCTTTGTCTGAATCCGTCTTGTCCCCCAGCACGAAAACCCCCGGACATTTTTTCCTGACAAAAGCTAACATCAGACCTCTAATATTCCACCCCTCGTTTTTGCAGGGTAGACCACCCGGCTACCGCAGCGTGCATCGATATCCACCGAAATTTCCTGATGGTCAAATTCCGTTATCGGTCTGGAAGCAACGATAAATTCCGAAGAGACGTCGCAAAACAGCCATCCGGCACCTACATGACTTGAGATACCATTTCGAAGGAGCTCAATATGCTGCGAACCGCCCTTACTTTTGGACTGCTGACCGCAACCGTCGTTCTGGCAGGATGCCAGACCTGGGAAAGCCCATATCGCGGAAGCGGGTGGCGGATGGATCAGGTCATGGATGGCGACCCGTATCGCGTTGGTGATGGAAACCATCAGGAAAACGGTACCGCTTCGAATATTATTCGACGCTAGGCCTGGAAAGGCTCGATGCGGACGGCGGCAAGCCCATAATTTGCCGCTGTCAAATTGCAGCGCTCCGGCAGAAAGATAAAAGGCGGGGCACCGTCGAAAGTGCGAATAATTTACGCCAGTGGGATTTTCCGTTTCACGGAATTCAAGGCTAACCAATTGCCTGAAAAAGAAAAAACCCGCCGAAGCGAGTTTCTTTGGTGCGGTCGAGAAGACTAGTAAAAGCAACCTAAGTATATGATTTTATTATATGTAAATGGTCCAATGCGGACGCATTACAGGCATTAGAAAACAACTGGTTAGAGAATGGTGGTCCAACATTTTGATGGGGTTTCCCCAACCTCTTTGAGCCATCCACAGCCACACTTATCCACGCATTTTAGCCATTGTGGATAAGCCAGCTTGACTCCTCCCCAAACGAGAACATAATTAGAACATCGCTTGGCACGGCGGCGTGTGCCTATCGGAAAAATCAGGGACGATTTGAACTCTTGAACCGGAGAATGAGAACGTGCGCCCAGAGAGAAGAGAACCGGAAGCCGATCCGGTGGACCACATCATTGCATGGCACGACGGAGACAGCCGCGCTGCCATAGAGACGCTGATGGAAGACATCCAGCATTTGCGGCTGCAGTTGGCCTTGGCTACGGCCGCAATGGGCAAGGGATTTACACGAGGCTGGAAGCCGGACGCCGAGCGAAAATAAAATGCGCCATCGTCGCGGCATCGACCTTACCGGCGGCAGCAACGATAACCTGCCCCCAAAACCCACCGGCATTTTTGTTCCCCAGCGCGACCACTCCGCCACCTTGGCCGATCTGCCTCAATGGTATGTTCTCGGCGCTCAATGCTGGCGCTGTAAACGGGTCGGCATGCTGGACAGGTGGGCGTTGCAACGTCGGTTCGGAAAAGTCCGATCAATCATCTCAATGGAACCGCTGCTGCGGTGTCTCGGTTGCCAGAACCAAGAGAAAAACAGCTTCGTACTGGCCCGCGCAAAAAGAGATTGGCCATGAGTTTTAAACCAACTCCCGGCACCTACGGTTATTTGTGGGTAAACTGTTACACCGTGACGGTCTATTGTGTGCCATGTAACCGCGCGGTCAAAATTGATCTGGAGAAACTGCCGCCGTTGAAAAGCTATCTCAACTGGCGCTGGGCATGCACCCATTGCAACAGACCGGGACAGGCGAATTTAAGCCCCGATCATTCGCCGCGCGATTCACCCGCAGCCAAACAACGTGATATTGAGATTGAACGCAGGAAGGAAGTGTTGGCGTTTCGCCTTGAGGAGAAGCACATGTGCAATCTGTACCGCGTGAAAACAAATCAAGAGTCCATCCGCGATATCGTGGGGATCATGGAGGAGCGCCTTAACCTGGAGCCTGACGTTGAGGTCTATCCAGACCGACCGGCGCCAGTGGTTCGCAACGGAGAGAAAGGCCGGGAGTTGGTCGGGCTGACGTGGGGCATGCCGTCGCCGCAGTTCGTCACACAGGGTAAGCCTGATACCGGCGTAACCAACATCCGCAATGTCACCTCCCCGCATTGGCGCCGATGGCTTCGGCCAGAAAACCGCTGCGTGGTGCCGTGGACCACTTTTTGCGAATGGGAAGACACCAAGCCCCGAAAGACGAAACGCTGGTTTGCGCTGAACGAGGAAGCGCCCCTCGCCTTCTTCGCCGGCATCTGGACAGACTGGCATGGCGTCCGCGGTTCGATGAAAAACCCGCGCGAGGGCGATCACCAGCTTTTCGGTTTCCTAACGACCGCCCCGAACAGCGTCGTGAAGCCGATCCACCCGAAGGCGATGCCGGTTATCCTGACAAACAAGGATGAGGTGGAGCTTTGGCTAACGGCGCCATGGGAAGTAGCGAAAGAGCTTCAGCGGCCATTGCCTGATGCCGGGCTCGTGTTGTTGCCCGTCGAGGATGAGAAGAAGTCGGCCGATCTATTCGGGTAGGAGATGGCAGATGCTTATAAAGCCAGAAGCCCTAAAGGCGCGTGGCATCCTCATCATTAGGAAGCAAGCCGACGGCGATTACATGGATCTGGATGAAGTGGCTCTATCGAACATTGATGACCGGCTGATTGATGCCATCAAAACCAAACCCGGGTTCCTTGAGGTTTACGCCTACGCTGGTCCTGAAAGGTTCTGGAGCGATGACAACCGAACATCAGGCGCCACAATGCAAATGATGTTCAGCGATGCGTTAAAGCTTGCTGCTGTTCTTTACATCGATCCGGCATTATCAGGCCCTCTCATTTCATGGGTGAAGGCTGATTCTCCAGCTGATGCCCTCCACGAATGGACGAAGGAAATGCATGCCCGTGGCCCTTCCCCGGTTGCCGCCTTCGACCCACCGAGAACACCGCATAAAGGCCATTGAAGAATGAGCGACCAAAACAACAAAGTCGGAGACGGCGTCCACGAGAATCACTATTGCGAGCATCCCGGGTGTAAGGCTTGGGGCGGGTTTGGATTCAGTCGGTCGAAGGCTGAGAAGTCAACATGGCATTGCTGGGAACATTATCCGCACCGGGATATGTTCAAGGAACCCGCATCCCACCGTTGATGACGAAGGCAATAAAGGCCGCCCCTATCCCGGTGATGACCAACCACATCAGCTTTGAGAGAATGCCGCTGATTTTCTCGATCTTCTTGTCGAGGTCGTTGAACCTGTTGTCCACGTGTTTCCATCTTTCATCAGCTCGGGCATCGGCAATCTCCACCTGGCGCTGCCATTTTTCAATAGCATCCAAGCGCGCCTGCATGGCCGTAATGCCATGCTCCACGCTCACAACTCTGGTGCGCAGATCGCTATCTTCTGTCGTGGGTGTCATTGTCCGCCCTTGCGATGCGAGTAAAGAAAAGCCCACAAAGGGCCGATCAATCGATAGTTAATCATTGTGGAACGAAGTTCTCGACGTACTCATCCGCATTTGCTTGAACTCTCTGAAACAAGCACGGAGTCATCGTGGAAGACTTTATAAATGCAATTGAAGACGCAATTCGCCAAGAAAACTGGCTCGCCGCATTATCGCTCTCGCTGTTGATGCCAGATATCTGTGGCCGCATCGACGAACCTTCGAACAAGAACTCAGGAGACAGATACGCCAAATGGTTCGATGCCTGGTTCAAAATCGAAAAAACCAACCACACATTGGCAGGTGAAGATTGTTACGCACTCAGGTGCGCGATCACCCACGAGGGTCGAGCCAATACTTCTGACCAGAAGGCCAAGGTGGCAATAGAGACGTACCACTTCGTAAAGCCACCAACTGATGATTCAGATCCGCACATAACTGAGATCATGAATATTCTATATATCCCGGTCGATCTCTTCGCTAAGGCGATGTGCGAGGCAATAAAGCAGTGGCTACCGACCAAGGCGAACCAAACCGAAGCCCAAAAAAATCTGCGTGAACTTATACGAATTCACGAGCCGGCGGCGACAGTTGCGGCAGGGGCGATGACATATCCTTCTTTTGGTGTCTCCGGGACGATGGAAGTTGGATGAGCTATCCAAAAGCACTGATACCGTTGTCTCTCCTCGACACGTCAATGACGTCCTATTTCCGGCAGGCAGCATCAGCCGCACACTGGCGATTGTTCGAATTAATGGCGGGACCGGCCGTCTCATCCTGAGATGCCAGGCGCGCCGCCTGCGGGTCCGAAAACCTGATGAAGCTGTAACCAGCCCCATTAGTCGCAGGCGCTGTCTGGCAAGCCGCTATCGCGCATGAACACGAGGCAACGGCCACGATCCGTAAGATTGCGGAAAGACGCATTGTTTTTCTCCAGATTGTTGATGCGGTCGAGCGCTTCCTTGGCGGCCTCGATCTGGGTGGCAGACCTGCCCTCGCGCTTGCCGATCTGAAACGACGCGATGGAAAGAACTGCGGCGCCAGCAATGGTCACCGCTGCGATCTTGAGCCAGTTCGGAATAAGCGCCCACATCAGGCCGCCCTCACGCGCTTGACCAGATAAATGAAGCCGAGGATGCCTCCGCCAATCATCAGCGCGGCAAGCGCCCACTGCACCGGGCCCGATCCCGCGAAGATGGCGCCGGCCGCCGACAGGAAACCGCCGAGCGGTCCCCATGCCTCAGGCTTCTTGATGACCTCGATGATGCCTGTGTCGCGAACATCGGCTTTCGCCTGACCTTCTTCTGGGACATTGACCTCTTTGACCATATCAGCGCTGAGCGTAGCCAGACGGAGGGCGTTACCGACGACGCCGAGCTGATCCGCCCACTGACCTTTCGGATCCTTACCAGTCACCCGGATCGTCCAGCCACGGCCATTGACAGGGAAGCCGGTCTTGGCGTTCGTGAGGCTACGCAGATAGGCCATGCGCTCGTCACAATAGTCGCGGATGAGTTTTGAGATGCCGCCATGATAGGATTTGACGGCAGCCACAGTCTGCTCTCCGACAACGCCATCTTCTCGCACACCAAGGACGCGTTGAAGGCGACGCACTGCGGTTGCCGGGCCAGAATTCACGCCGAAATCGAACGCTGCGTAATCGAGGCCCTTTGGCAGCAAGTCGCCGCCGCTCTGCACCCAATACGATCGGCGATAGATTTCGGTGGCCTCTTCCCTCGTCATTGCCTTGACCTGTTCGGCCGTGACGGAAGCAACGCCGCGATGTGCAGCGAGTGTCTTATGGGTAATGCCATATTTGGTCGGGCCGCCCCGATCCGTCTTGGCATTCACGTAGCCGCCCTCGTGACCAAACATAAGGTCGAGAGCGACGGGAAGTGTTTCCCGAGCCATAGTGTTCTCCTGATTGTGGGCGATTTCTTAAGGTTGCCGGTCCTGCCCAGCGGCGTTAGCCTTGAATAGTCGTGCTCTGTGGACGGTAGCGCGGCGCAGAGGCCTGACATTTGTGGTAGGGTGTCGGGCCTCTTTCGCTGTCCCTAGCTTGACGATCTGCAAATTCTGACAGATTGTCTACGGGCTGTGGGTGTTCCAAATCTTCTTCAGCATAGAGGCCCGCTGCGATTCCTATTTCGCCGGGCCTCTTTTGTTTTTGTCACGATTGCGGGTGATTTTAGAATTGCCGGCGATGGCCGGAACATTTTCAAGTTGCAGGTATTACCATTTTCATGGAGCGATTGTGGGTATCCCAATCACGCTACACGAGGAGGGAATAATGGACTGGCTGCGACGGCTTACTGGCAAATCCAAATCAAAGGTGACTTGGCACGACAGGGCGACTTTTTCAGTCGGCGGCCATCGCATCACGATGGATTACGAGTATGGCGGCAGCAAACGGAAGTCGCAGCAGTCCGATTTCACAATGATGAAATCTCGCTCATTCCTTGACCAATACCTCGTCCACGAGGGTGAGGACTTTAAGCGGATTCTCGAACTCGGCGTTTACCAGGGAGGCTCGTTCGTCTTTCTGAACGAGGTCTTCAAACCCAGGAAGATTGCCGCGGTCGAACTGTCGGAGGTTCCGATCCCCGCGCTCAACACGTACATTGAAGCTCGACAGGGCCGTGCCAAACTATATTACGGGACGTCTCAGGACGATGAGGCAAAGCTTGCCGAGATTGTGGAAACTGACTTTGGCGGCGAACTGGATCTGGTTGTTGACGATGCCTCGCACTTTTATGATCAGACCAAGGCGAGCTTCAGGACGCTTTTCCCGAAACTGCGGCCCGGTGGGCTGTATATTATTGAGGATTGGAGCTGGAGCTTTTTCGATAGTTACCAAGCGCCAGACCATCCGTGGGCAGAACATGGATCACTGGCCAATCTCGCGATTGACTTGATGGAAGAGATGGCTCTTAGCACCTCAATGGAAAGCTTTGAGGTGTCGCCACACATGATTAAGGTTCGACGTTCGAAAAAGCCATCCATCGCCGTTTTCCAAAAATCATCGAGGCGTGGCCGCGAATACTCAGTTATTTAACGCCGTCACGGCGCGACAGCGGAAGGCGCCAGAATTTCCCCCGCACGCTCCGCACCGAAGAGCGTCGTGGCGATCTGCTGAAGGAGCGGCCACAGTTCATGGTTGCTCCGGTAAGAGCCGGCGCTTTCGAAGATTCGACGGATGCGGAAAGGCTGCTGCTCCATTTCCGCGCCGACCTGATTGGCCTCGGCGTCCGTCATGCGAGACCAGAGATCAACGCTGTAAACGACCGTGGCCGGCTCAGGGGCGACCGGGGGCGCGTATTCAACCACTTCCCCATCAACCCACTTTCGAAAACCAGCGTTATCGACAAATTCTTTCCACTGCTCATCAGTGATGATTGTCGCATCTGCCGGGACGGTGGCGCCGTGCAAACTGCTGCAATAGAACGCCGTCGGGAAGCCATCGGCGTCGAAAACGCCATAATAAACATTGGCGACGAATTCTTCGCCGTCATTGTTGTGCTCGAATTCTGCATCGATCAGTTCTTGGAAACCTGACATTTCTTATCTCCCAATCGCGATAAAGTTTGCAGGAACACCACCGGCGCCAACGCTTCCACCAACAACAAACCGTCCGTTCAGAACGAAGTTCGTCAGTGTCTTCGAGCTTACGTGTGTGGTGTAAAGCTCTGCTGCTGTAGTGTTCGATATTTCGGTTCCAAGGGTGACACCGTAGCATGCGTTTGGAAACGCCATCGGGAAAGCAATTGTTGCTGTTCCGCTACCTGCCGATCCTTGCCCCCATTGGATAATCAATCCATTAGGGAGCTTCACCCATCCATTTGCTGAAAGCAGTTGATCTGCCCCCATGGTGGCAAACATTGCAGCGCCATTGGCGTCATCAATGACAGTTCTGGCGAATGCGGAGAGCGTCGTAAGGGCTGCGGCGGTCCCGCTTGTGAAATACGGAAGCTGGTTTGCGGCAGGCGTTAACGCCAGCAATGCCCTAGATGCGGCAGTTGAGGCATCTTCCGTTCGTTCCCACGCATTCCAGGCCGGGCCAGATGACCCGTAGCGTTTGTAAACCACACCGTTGTTAAGCCTCAGTGTGTGAATATACAGATTGTTGTATGATCGAGCCTGAACCTTAAGGACGCCAACATAGTTAGCTGCCGCCGCTCCATTCGGGCCGTTCGTCCACGAACCTGCGATGGTATATTCGCCCGGGTAAGTCACGGTATCGAAATCGCCATTGGCCATACCGACGCCGGCTGCGGCAGGTTCCGGAGCCACGCCACCGGCTACAGGGCCAAGGTTGGCAAGAGCCTCAAGCGTGGTCAGGGCCTTTGTCAGATACCCCGATGTACCATTAAATCCGACAAGGGCGTTGTTGGCGACAGCAGCGCCGGGGCCGGATAGATCGCCGTCAAATCTCTTCCAAGCTAGCCAGCTTCCTGCTCGACGCCGGTAATATGCCGTATCAGCATTATTTGGCCAGAAAATTTGTCGCAACGTACCATTATCATACGGAACGTTGAACAGTACGCCCGCAGTTGCCACGGGAATATTCAGAATAGAACTTGTCACCTGAACGACGCCAAACCTGCGGAAGTTATCCGCATCTGTTGGTCTTGTTGCCGTTCCGGGGAACGATGAAATTTCCGATGGAAGGGACGTATCAGGGATTATTCCAAGGACGCCATAAGCCGCCGAGCTATTCAGCGAAGCAAGCAGGGACTTGCCGGTCGCCCCCATATCAGCGAGCGCGGCCGATCCAACCTCATCAATCGTCAGCGCCTTACTTGGCGTGGATGGCAGCTGCGACAGCCCATAGAGCACGCCAGAACTCAAAGAGCCGAGCATCCGGCGCAGGGCTTCCACGGCGATGACGTCGGGACTCGTCAGTTCAATCCGGTACGCCGCATTGGTCTGTGCCGGGCCAGGCCAGTTGTCCTCAAGGGTCAACTGCGTGTTGCTGTCGACCGAAGCGATAATTATCGGGCGGCCGACATGAATGCCAAACTTATCACCGGCCTTGATCGCCGTAAGCCCGCCGACCGTGGACAGCCAGTTTGTGCCGGTCCCGGTTACAGTCTTCGAATTCGCAGCAACGGTGGCCGTGCCGGTGTTGTAATAAGCAACGCCTGCCATTATTCGGCGCCTCCATTAAGCGTATCGTCCACTTCGCCGCGAGCGAGGCGAAGGTCTGCCTCCAAGCCATCGACCCTCGCGTTCAGCCGAGCGATTTCAGACGTCGCCGACGCATAGGACTGAGCAAGGAACAAGTTGCGCTGCCTGAAGAATTCTTCACGCGCGTTCGCTTCTTGCAGGGCGACGATCGGATCGACCTGCATCGTGTTTCCGGTTGTCATGGTGATTTACCTTTTGAATGCCTGAGCGACGATGCGCATGGACTGCGTCGGCAATGCCCCGTTGAACGATGGGCTGACACGAAATGTCGTTTGGGATCGGCCAGAGGGCGGCGTGAACAGTGCCCAAGAGGAATCGCCAATCGTTCCCTGAGCCGCACTGCGGTTGTTGATGATCATGGCATCAAGGGTGGCTCCATCGTTCACAGACGTGAGGGTGAAGGTTTTCTTGATTTCATCGCCAAAGGCAGTGGTGGTGCTGATGGATGCCTGATAATCGATCCGAAGGGTTGGGGCGCCAGATCCGTGGTTCAACGTCACCTCGATGACGTTTTCACTCCCACCCTGAGAATTAGACGCGATCACTGTAATTGCTCCCGGCGGAATATTAGAGGTGCCAACCAACAAGGTGCCGATGTTGGCATTCGAGATATTGACATTGCCAAGCTCGCCAGACAGCGCCGACAAGCTGTTAACCCGAACGTCATCGAGATAGAGGACGCCGTCCTGAAAGACGAAAGGACGCTTCAGCGAAGAAGGGTCTGTCCCGTACATCAGGATTTGCGCGGCCTGCATGATGATGCGGGTCGGGCTCGAAGTGCTAGACGGAACATCCAACATCAACGCTGCCGACCGGAACGATGCATCGTTCACCGCGGCAACAATAGCGTATCGAGCAGCATACCCGGCCGGCCCGGCGCTTGCTTCCCACTTCACATTGACCTCAGCGGTGTTTCCGCCCAAGGCCGCAGTGAGCGTATCCGTCCTCGTAGCCAGCGCTGATGTAGCGTTGGCTACCGCAAGGATATCTGACGACAATCCAGCCGTAGCAGCACCGAATTCAACCTCAATCTCGTCAACCCTGCCGACAAGCGCCTCATTGGCGTTGGCAACAGCGATGACTTGGCTAGTGAGGCTGGCTATGGAGCCGTTGAAGGAGACTGTAAGCTCTTCAACCTTTGTTGCGACTGCAGCCGTTTCGCTTACAGCTACCTCGATCCTCTCCCGGTAGTCAGCTCTGGCGTTTCCAAGCGCAACCGACAGATCACGCCGGATGGACTCGCTATGCTCCATGCCGGCGGTCGACATTTCGAGCTGCGCAGCGATGAGCGCCTGTATGCGGTCCCTTGACGTTCTCGCGTTGTCGTAGAGCCAGGATAGCTGCTTATCGACGCCGGAGAAGTCGACGTCAACGAAGACGTCCTTGTCGGAAAGCAGGATGTTCGGCGTTGTGACCGGGATGAATCCAGACCACAAGACCGGCCTGTCACCGCCAGGGATGTACCGGCCGCGAACGACATAGCTTTCATTTGGCAGCAGGCTCTGCGAGATGAGCATCGATCCAACCTGCGGCTGGTCGGTGCGCCCCTCACTTACTTTTTCAATCGTGGCCTGAAGCCGCACCTCGTATTCGATGCCAATGACATCATCGAGGCGACCGTCGCTGTTGTCCCATGTCAGTCTGATCGCTGGACGGCGATCGTCACCAGCTGCGTCCTTGATTGTGGCCGGCTCAGCGAACCAATCAACAATCGCCTGCGGCGTCGGACGAATGACGCCCAACTGACCATCCACGGGAGGATGGAAGTCCGCCCCCGTATTCCAATCATAATCGGCCGGATCCACCTCGGTGATGTCAATCATCACGTCAAGGTTGGCACGATCGGCAACGCCATCGATCCGCATCAGCTTGGCGACGTAGCCGTTGCGCTCTGACGTCCAAGAGAACACCGTGCCAGGCGTCGCGTAGGCCCAGAACCTCGGCGGCAGCACAATCGTGTGCCTGCGGAAGCGTCGAGCCTCCTCCAGTGCCGACTTCATCAAGCGCTGCACTTGCTCCGCGTACGGAACGAAGTTCAGATCGACGTCGGCCATCAGGCGGCGGTTGCCGTCGATCGCTTCAAGGTCCGTCCGGTAGAGCGGAGGTGCAGTCTTGACCACCCACCCGTCATCCGGAGAGGGATAGTTGGCCGAAACGCCGTTGATCGTGTCAGCCAGACCGAGGAACGGCGTAAACTCCTGCTCTTCGGTGGACAGGATGTCGTTATCAGTGAAGGCGATGATAGGCGCGTCTGGCGCACCTGAGTGGAGATAATAGACACCACCCACTTCCGAAATCTTGCCTTGGCACGCCGTAAGCAACGCCTCGACAGCAGAGGTTAGCGGCGCTTCGACCTGAATTTCGCCGCCGCTCCGATAGGTGTTTACGATGCCGGTGGATTCCTGAATACCGGCGCGGTGCTTCTCGATCTGCGCGATCCACGCGGCAGCAGGCAGACGGGCAGATGAAAGGTTCTGCAGGCCGTAGAACCACTGGCCGCTATAGGTGATGCCGCGCAGCAGGTTGTAAATCTGCACCGCCGGCAGGAAGTCGCCATCGCCGCCCCATGTCGCGGGATCGGCATAACGCTGCGGACCTACGCCGCCTTGCGTGCTGTCACGCGAGATATCGTAGAGGCGCATACCTTCAAGAACAAACTTGAAGGAAGGCACGCCGGAGAACATGTTCTTCGAGACGCGAGCCGTGACGATCGCATAAGCAATGCCGCGCCCGATGCGATCCGGGTTCCACCATCTGTTGCCGTTCGAAACCGACGTGAACAGGAAGCTGTCGGCAGTCGTCTGCGTTCCGTCGTAGAATTTGACCCAGAGGCTGTCCGGATATTCGTTGACCGCGTAGCCGCGATCCGTCAGCCCGCCGAGCGTGACGCGCTCACCGTTCACCCAGACTTCAGCAAGGCCACGCACCGGCATATCCGACAGTGCAATAACCTGCGTCAGATAGGCGTTCGGCGTGTCGCCGTCCTGCCCCCATGTGTTGACGAAGACGAGCGAGCCGGCGGTTGCGGTTTTCCCGAGAATGAAAGAGCGAGAGACATCGCCGCCGCCCTGTAGCGTGCCGTTGATGGAGAACGTCGGGTCTTTGGTCTTGCCGGAAAGAGCTTGCCCGAGCAGACTTAAACCTAGTCCAACCGCCGTGTTGAGCACAAAGGCAGTGGCCGCCGTGAAGAACCCAGCCGTGGTACTGAGCGCCGCAGCTATGCCTGCCGACGTGAAAATAGCCATCGATTTTCCTTGGGATTCGCGTCGACCGCTAAAGCGGCTTCATGAAATGAGTTTCAACAGCACTATAGCCGCGCCGTTCGTAGAGCTTCGAGACGTCATTGTCTTTCAGAGACACAATGCCAGCGTATTTGCACCGCTGACTTCTTGCCCATTCCTCATAGGCATCAAGCATCTTGAAGCCACCACGGCCACGCGATGATTGAGAGATGTACCAGAGAGTTTCGCTGGACACGCGCCCCATCCCAAACGGATGCTCAATGGCAACCGCCATCAAAACGCCTATCGCTGGCTCACCAAGAAGCAAAACACATGCGCAACTGTGCGCAAGATGTTGCTCAAAGAGCTTCACTGCGTAGGCCGCCTGAAAAGGGTATTGATATCCGCGCTCTGCGTGGCTCTCCCGCAGAAGGGAAACCACCCGATCGCGGTTACTGGCAGTGGCGAAACGAACATCCATCAGAATATCCCTAGGAATTTCTTGCGCTTGGGCTGCGTCGCAACCTTGCCCTTTTCCGAACCCCAGAAGAATTCCCACTCAGAAGAGGTGTCGGCATCTGTGTAAAAAGCATCGCCAACCTGCCGCAGAATTTGCGTTGCATGGCTGCGTGTCGATGGATTCGAGCGTGTCATCTCTTGGGTGTAGCTCTTGCACACCATCGTGACAGAGCCTTCCTCGTTCTCACCCGGAGTGTGGATGTTTATCGTATCAATGAATCCGACAAATCGGCATTCGGCAGGCGCCACCATCTCCCTTGTATCAGGGTTGAACAACCCCCGGAAAATCTCCACCCTCGCCTGCTTGCAGTCATAGAGGCGAACAAGCGTCTGCACATGTTCACTGACTTGGGACAGGCTGATGTTGATATCCTGAACTGATAGATTAGAGACGAGTGGAATGTCATCTATCTGCACAAGAGTGCCTGATCCGTACCAGTCCCGTGTGACGGGAATCCCTGTATCGGGGTGGACGACAGTAGCCGAAATGTTCCCGACGTCTGACCACATGCCATCCGTGACGGGAGCGCCACTTGACCGGTCCCGCGCAACGAACCACAGGAAGTCGCGCGACACCAGTTGCCGCGCCTCAAGCGCCGCAAGGTTCTCAGCGGAAATGTTTCTCATCACGACCCCGAATAAGGCACTTGATAGGCTTGGAACGTGACCACGCTATGCAAAGCGTCGTGCTGTGACGGCGCGATCGAGCCGGGAATAACCGACATGACCGTATAAGGCTTCTTAAGAACGACCGGCGTGTCCACATCCACTGTGAACCATAGATGCGGCCTGATCTCAAACTGAGCTGTCACGCCGCTGCCATTGGCCGTTACAGCCTGCACAATACGGTGCAGAGATGCCCAGCCGTGCCCCTGAAACGACAGATAATCACCCATCGACAGGGCAAAGTTTCCCGGCAGATTGTAGAGAGACAGTGACTTCCGGTTCGATCCAATCGTCCCAATCTTTCCCGTGTCCGCGAAATCACCATTCCGGTAAGCCGATGGATAGGGCTTTCGGACATCCCAGGCGTTGAAAGTTCCAAGGCCGCCGTCAAGCGTTTCCATCTTCGCTTCAAAGGCCAACGCCTCGTCATGAGGCATCGGCTTTGTCGTTGCATCCATCGTCCAGATCGGCCGCCCCATATCCTTCGGAATGGTGATGCCGTTTGCCTGGCGCGAATACTCCTGCCGGTAAAGCAGCGCGAACCTGTACCCATCAGGGACGATCAGCTTGTCTCGGATGAGGTCTGGGACGTGTACCATTTATCCCTCCCTCAACCGAGCTTCACGTTGCCCTTCTGGGCCTTGCGTACAGTGTCGACAATCGTCGCCTTCATATTCTGGTTGGTCTTATCAAGACCCGCCTGAATACGCGCCACAGCGGCAGCATCAGCGCCTCTGGCGTCGATCTGGTACGTTGGCGCGAAGGTGACATTCTGATTTGCGGCCTGCATAGCCTGTCCAGTTACTCCGCTTCCAAGACGATGGTTAGGAATCACCGATTCCCCACCGCCGAAGCGGACGACCTCAGGTCCTTCTTCACCCACGAGTGCAAGTCCAGCCCGCGCTGACGCCGTGCCCGTAGCATAGCGAGTGCTCGGGATAGGCCCGATAGCGGGCAGAGACGGGAACGAGCTCTTGCCGCCGCCGAACAACCCACCAAAGAGGCTTGAAAGCAGCCCGCCGCCAGAGGAGGAGCCTGCATTGGAGACTTGGAAAACAGCGTCCAAAACCTCGTTTAAAAGGCGATCGGTGATCCTATCCAAGACAGAGATAGCTGCATTACCGAAAGCTTCCCAGAAGCTCTCTCCGTTTCTTAGCCCATTGCGAAGCTCGTTCACGAAGCCAGCCGCTGTTGATTTTGCGAACTGCATACTTTCCTGAGCCTTCTTCGTCGCCTCCGTGAGCTTGTTTTGCTCGACAACAGCCTGTGCGTAGCTTTCGGCTTGTGCGCTGATCTGGGCAGTTAGCTCTGGCGTTATCGCCTTCTTGTCCTTCTCGGCCGCAAGCAGCAGATCCGTTTCCACCTTCGCCTTTGCGACGGCATAGCCGTAATCGCTCACCAGCGGGTTTAACGTGGCCTGCGCGGCCGTCTGTGCCTGTAGCGCTCGCGTCTGCTCGCTGATCGAAGCTGTAGCTGTCTCGTAAGCCTTCTGCCTCGCGCCGCCGGAGCCTTTGACCTTTGGAAGCCCTTCAAGCTCGATCAGCGGCCGGCTTTCGGGCCGAGGGCCAAACTCTGGCGTTGCAAAGCCTGGGTTCTGTATAGGGCCGTCGGATGAGCGCTCTACGTTCGAATACGCGCCCTGTGACGGGTAAGACGCTATCTGAGCGATCATTGCAGCCTTCGTGGCTTCGTTGACCTTCTGACTAGCTATAAGCGCTGAGTTCCCCATCTTTTCAAAGAAGGCGGCAAAGGAGGACACTGCCGGCAGGCCCGTGCTGTTTATTGCTGCGGCCAGAGCATTTTGAACGCGCTCGACTTCTGACAGCGTGACTGCGCCTTGATCGGCGGCCTTCGAGAAAGCCGTGAACGAGTTTTCAATTTCCTTGATGATGGTGGACTCTTCACCTGCGGCATTAAGCTGCGAAGTCATGTCGGCAAGGGAAACAACTGTTTCGGCAATCTTGGCCCGCACTCCCTCAAGTGTGTCTTCGTTGATGATGCCAAGCCCCTGCTTCAGATCAGCCAAATCTTTCGCTCGCTTGAGCTGATCCGCATATTCGCGCAGGGCCGGTATGGCATCACCCCATCTGTCCGCAACGGTCTGGATAAGGCGGGCTTGTTCCTCTGCAATCTTGTTGGATTCCGATCCCTTGGACATCCACTCGCTGAAGTAAGAAACAGCTGCGCTGCCAATGAGGACAAAAGCGGTCGTCGCCAAGCCGAGAGGGCTTATCAGGCCGGTGATCGTCTGCTTGATGGCGGAGAATACGCCATTAAGCTGGCCGCCGTTCTGGGTCACCTGCGGAAGCTGCTGGGCCAAAAGCATAAATGGAGCCTGTCCAGAAAGGAGCATCGTGATGATGTCCTGCATCTGGTAGGATAGGTTTTGAACCTGCGCCCGAGCCGCGCCCGATGCCTGGCCCAATGCCTTCACGCCTGATGCGCCGACCGAACCGGCACGCTGCGCCGCCAGAGAGGCAGCAGCAAGCGCTTTGCCGGCAGCCGTCGATGCTCGTTCGACACCACCCATCGCGGCGGCCATTGCTGTGATCTCGGCAGATGAGAATTTGTTTGAGGAACCGGAAAGGTCAGATGTAGCGCGCTCGGCCACGCGAGCGGCATTACTGAACTTGGCAAGATCATTCGTCGCGGACTTCACACCACCGGACTGAACTTCAATGCCGAGTTGTGCGATGTCCATCTATTTACCTTCCTAGTCGAGCAGGCGTATGTTCCCGTCTCCAAATCGGAGAGAGGAAGCCCATGAATAAGATTTTGATGTGTGCGGTATTCGCTGTTGCCTTCGCTGCAATCGCGCAGGCTCAGGTACGAGAGGCGCCGGATATTCCGACGGCCAAAGACAAGGAATCGGTCCGCTTAGAGCGATGCTCGGCGTCCATTAGTGATTTTCACGGTTGGCAGCTCGGAAAAGCCAAGCGGCTGAGAGATTGGTGCCGACAGAATGGATACATCACCTATGATCAGCAACTGAAGGCAGAAGGCGTGAAAAAATGACCGTCAATGACATCTCGATCCAACGATTGAGACGTTTGATAAGGCGGCTGGATGAAACGCATCCACTTTCAAAATACCAGTTAGATTTGCGGAAGTCCTCTACCCAGATTGACTTCACGAGACGTTATTCTGAGGACGAGATAGCCGCCTATCTCGAAGCCCACAAGCCGACCCCCGTCGGGCGTGGCGAACCAGCCAACGCCAAAGATGATCTCGATTGGCAAGTTGATCTCTTCAATGCCCGTTTCACTGATTACTTGTTGCGGGCTGAATGGCCGCCACCCAATATATCATGGCGGATAACAGTGATCTTGCGGCGGGTCAAAAGACTCGATTTGGAGGCGGCCTTTTTGGCCTCCTACTTTAGGCACTTTTGGTCAGAAAGAGGTAGCTCCACGGACACAAAGCTGGGCCAGAGGGCCGTCAAGATAGGCATCGATATCCCGGGGGTACCAGACTCGACACCTCTTCCGGTGCCTGACTATGACGAGCTGCCCATATTGGTTGACGGAGTAGCAACGATTTTCTTTTCGCCCGAAGACTTCGAATAAGAAAGGCGGCTTGCGCCGATTGCGCATCTTTTCAGGTTCGCCATTAGCTAACATGGCTTGACAATAATTCGCTAAATGCTATCTTCTCCACATGAAACAGATCGCTTACAGCAAATCCGCTCTCAAGGTTCTCCGCCGCCTCCCATCGAACGAGGCCAAGCGCATCACCTCGAAAATCGAACAATATGCCAGCGATCCGAAATCACTTGCCAACAACATCAAGGCACTGGTTGGCTCACCTTACATTCGCCTTCGCGTTGCCGACTGGCGCATCATCATGGACGATCAGGGCAATGTGCTCGAAGTCCTCAAGATCGGGCCACGCGGCAGCGTCTACGAGTAGGAGACAGATCATGCAGACCATAACCACCCCGAGCGGGGAAACGCTTGTCGTCCTTCCCCTGTCCGAATATGAAAGCCTTATCGACAAGGCAGATATCGCATCCGCCGAAAAGGTCAGGGCCGATATCGCTTCCGGCCGTGACGAACTTGTTCCTGCCGCTGTCGTCAATCGACTTCTTGCCGGTGAGAACCCCGTAAAGGTTTGGCGTGAGCATCGCGGCATGTCTGCGAAAGACCTTGCCGCCAAAGCTGCAATCAGTGCACCCTACGTGTCCGAGATAGAAAGCGGCAAGAAGGACGGCAGCCTTTCCGTCATGCGGAAGATTGCCGACGCTCTCGACGTTGATCTTGATGACTTGGCATAAGAAAGGCGGCGCAAGCCGCCTAACTCACTGTTCAGCCTTGTGAAACATGCCCTTCAAACGTGAAGCCGGGCCCTGTGAACGGCGATTGCGCAGGTTCGGCTAGGCCTCGGTTTCTGATTTTCGTTTTCAGGCTTTCGTTCCGGTATATTTTGACGAAAAATATGCTGATGCAGATGATGGCGGCAACAGCACAGCCAACAAAAATCGCTACCGCGACAAAGTCGGCTTTCTCGGCCTTCGAAACGCCGATCTTGTCTACGGCCGCCAGAAAGGGAATTGCGCCACCCAAAACACCGCCTATAGCGGTAAATCCGAGAGCGCCGATAACGCCCGTTTCATGGTCTGCCAACATATCGAGCTCGCTATCCATAATCATGTGCCACTGTACGTGTTGAGGTGCGGAAATTTTGGCCGCAGGCATGGCAACTGATGCAAGAATTTGCGGCAGAGGTGTCACTTTGACTCTGCCTTACTCTTCTTCCACATTTCGAAGAAGTATTTAGAGTGGAGTGAGATGTACCCGCAGTTCGTGCAGGTCAGCATCGCACATCCATGAATTGGAGAATTCAGATTGTAACTGCCGTCTGGGTTTGCCCCCCAAAGGCCGCCCCAAGGGGACGGCACATCCGATAGATTCCAATTGATGGAGTCGCATCGCGGACAATTGCCCTTGACGCCCCTCTCTGTAAGAAACTGGATTATTTCATCGCGTTCACTAGCCATGGTTGAAAGCTAGTGGTCAAAGGTTGATTTTCCTCTAACCCGCCGCCCTCGCCTTCCGCTGCGCTTCCATCTCTTCTGCTAAAGCGTTCCGATATCCGTCATCCATGCGAATCAGGATGGCGACCTCCTCACGCAGAAGCAGTTCCCCGGTGATGCGAGACCATGCATCAATCTCTGGATAGCTGATCGCCTGTGGCCCATTGGCGCCGTGCTGGCGTCTGGCGTGCAATTGCCAGAACCAAGCCCAGATATGCTCTATATCCTCGCGGATTTCCGACTCGTCGGGGTTCTCCTCAGCCTTATCGAAGCGCTCATTGAACTCCCGACGGGTGAGAATGACTTTCGTCTTCGGCCCGTCGTTGAGTTCGTACCCGGGTGTCTCCCACTTTGCGATCTGGGAGACAGCGGCGACTAACTCGTCGCCGACGGCTCGAAAAAAGCGGCTTCATTCCCCAGAGCGAGATCGATCTGCTTCGCCAGCGCAGGCACCTGAAGAAGTTTTCGCTTGTTGGCGGCGTTGCAGGGGGGCTTCTTGTCACCAGCCAGGTTAGCGTCACCGGTGAACTCCCAGCCGACGATGGCGGCCGAAAGAATCGCGACGGTGTTATCGTCAATCCTCTCAGCGGTGACATTGTTGCGGCCGCCCCGAAGCGCCTTGTTCTTCAAGGTGCGCTCAACCGCCTTCACCGCGTCGCTTTCGAGGCTCTGCAGTTCGACCTTGACGCCAAGCGGCGCATCAGTGCCGGGGTGCTTCAGATCGACAGTGATGGTGTTCGGTACGAGTTTCAGAAGGTCCATTTTTCACCTTATGGCGTGTTAACGGGGGCGATGAAGAGCGGGCGCTGATCCGTGAAGGCGACGGTATAGCTCTCACGCACGAAATCATCTGTGCCACCGCCGAGAAGCTGCGGGCCTGTTACCGGGCCGGCGGCGTACATGATGGTGTTCGACCAGTCTTCGGACGGAGCGTCGGCATATTCGACCTTGACCGCATAATAGAATTTGGTCTGGGCGGCGGCGCGAATGGCGATCTGGCCGGGATCATCGAAGATGCGCGCGACCTCGATGGACAGTTCGCCGGCGTCTTCCACGCCCTTGGCCTTGGAGCGAACGTCCGTGTCCAACGTGTCGTAATTCACGATATTGGGCGCCGAGCCGTAGTCGCCGAGATTGCCGACCGATTTGATTTCGGTGAATGTCAGGGCCGCAAACGCTGCTGCATTGAGCGGGAGCGTTACAGCCGCCGTGCTGATCGACACCTTCGTGCCGGCCAGTGTGGTTTTGATGCCTGCCATGGGGATATCCTTTCCTATGCGAAGGCGTGGTATCGGACCGTCACAGGCACCTGCACACGGTCGGTTTCTTGGAGTGGTGAGGCAGCGTAAGGCTTGCGATCGATGATGATCTTGAGCCCGCTGGCGTAAATCGTGGTGCCCTTGGCGAAGTGGGCGATGATCTTGTCTGCGGCTTCGAGAGGCTTGATGTGGCCGGCGCCCTTCTTCCAGAACACAGAGACTTGAAACACGCCGCGGTGCTGTTCCTGCCCTGCCCCAACCTCACTGTTGGTGGTCTGGTTTGGCATGAAGAACGCAGCAAGGTAATTGTCGGGCTTCGTCTGGTTGGCGGCCGGGAAATCGACACCAGGCATTGCGATCTGGAGTGCGGGCGAGAAAGAGAGCGTTTTAAGATGCTCGATCAGCGCAGCAAGGATTGTTGCGTCCGTTCCCGTCGCCATCACTTACGGTCCCTGATGACTATTTCGACCTTGCCTTTGATGGTTTCGGTAAGCACTTCTCCGACATGTTTATCGAAGGCAATATTTCCTGCGGGGGTCATCACGCAACGCCGAATCTCACCGGCGTCAGTGTCGGCCATGCTGGCGTGCTTTTGAATTTCTCCATCGAGGTAGACGTCAGCCACTTTGCCGTCGCCATTGAGGATACACCAAGCCTCGTATCCAGCATCGCCCTTGTCGGATGAAAGCCGCATGTGATACTCCAATTCATATGTCCGAAAAGTCACCGCTCACCGACAATCAGGCGCATGACGCGCTGCTGAATGCATTGTCCCAAGTAAAGGGTCAGAAGGGTGAGACAGTGCGCGCCGAAACCTCCCTGCGTGCGGCAGAGCAGGCTTTAACGTTACTATCCCTTGGTTTGCTTATGGCGTCAGAGGCGAACAGCGACGGCAACAAAGCCATCAAAGACCAAACGCCTTCTTAACCCTTGCCGCGTTGCGTGCGACGATTGGCTGCCAGTTCTGGACAGCGCCACGTACAAAGCCATCTGGCGGCTGCCCATTGGCGCCATACTCTCGATATGCTGCGTATCCGGCCGTGTAGCCGAAGAACAACGACTGGCCAAGATCAGCGGCGTTGATCACCGCTTCGACCTGATCGAAGTCGAATGAGTATTTTCCACCCTCAGCCGGCGCTGAACTGTCGATGATACGAGGCATGGCCGTAGTCGATGCCAGCAGTGATGCTTGCAGGAAGCCAGTATCGAACCGCATCCGCCCGCCTTCGCTGGTGAGCGTCTGCATGTCCCGCACGACTTCCTTTGTGCTTTCCTTCCAGACCGCATCAATGGCTTCTGGAACCTTATCAGCCCAACCAGCCACAGCAGCAGCGAATGTAAGAGTAGCCATCAGGCACCAACCCTCGCACGGTATTTGCGCAGCCCGGCTGCGATGTAATCCACGTCGTACTCAACACGGCACTTGCAGCCGATCTTGTGGCGAGCTGGAACGCTTGGCGCGTGTGGATATGGGATCAGCGTGCCATCAGGGGCTACGAACGGCTGGTCAAATGCCACCGTCTGACCGGACATAATGATGTGCTGCAAACGAGGGTGTTCAGACCCCGAATGCTTCCATTTCTTCGTCACGTCCTGCGCTGCAATCTTGCCAGAAGCGATCTGCTGCCTCATGGCCTCTGACCGCGAGGTCATCAACGCCGTGCGGGTCTCTTCAAGGGCGATAACCTCGCTGCGATACAGAAGGTTCTTGTCAGCCAACCGTCTGATGATCTTGTCGACCACATCAACTGGGACCGGCTTACGATCTCGGATGGCCATGGTCACAGTTCGGTCAAATCGCTTATCACGCGTCTTGAGCTTCAGGTAATCGCGCATCAAGGCCGGATCGCCCGACAGCAGCTTAACTCTCGCCCCGTTCTCGCCGTAGATGAATTCTATCTGCGGCTTGGTAAGGCCTATCAGCCCGCCTTCACGACGCCCTGTAACGCGATTTACACGCCCAGCCACATCAAGAGCCGTCCGTGTCGGGTTCTGCCCTCTGGCAAGCCCCTGTTCGAATGCGTAGCGCAGTCCTTCGCGCTGGTCTTCTGTGATATGCGTAACCGCCGTGGACGAAATCTCACGCAACAGTCTTTCACTCTCCAGATCACGGACACCGAAGCGCCAGATAACTCGCATGCCCTGCGGGTCCATCAGCGATGGCAGGCTTTGCGTAAAGTTGACGCCGCCGGCATTGAATGCGTCACCAATCGCCAACTCAAGGGCGCTGAACGCCTCTCGGTCGATCTGCAAGGCTTCCAGCGCGCCATTCACATCGCCGCGCTCCAGCCGTTCCACGACCCGTGCAAGCACGATGCTCGACTTGATGGCGTCTATAGCCTCTCGGAATGCAGCCGCAAGCGGTGGCGCGTACCGGTCGAACAGTTCGTCAAACGTCATGCCTCACCCGATTATCCAGCCACCAGCTGCCCAGCCAAGCCTTGCGGCGCATGCAATGAGAAAGCCGATGATCACGCCGCGCACTAGGATGCGGGCTGCGATCGATGGCGGCACGTTGTCGTTCATCGATGATGCCTAAACATTTACAGGAATCTGCAACCAGAAGTTAGATCGTCGTGGATTATCTGCGCTTCAACCCAGAAAGGCACATGATGACAACCATAGAATATACGGCGAACTGGCTTAGCAATTTCTCGATTTACACCATTTTCACATGCACGGCGGCGTTACTTGCAATATTTTGGACCGGAGAGACCAAGGGTGCCGAGGCGCGAAAAGCAGCAAAGATTGTGATGGTGGTCTCCGGCATTTTTTCCCTCGCACTTTTCGCGACCGGTTTGGCGATGATTAAGTACCAGTGAGAAGCCACAGAAGAACGACTATGAGACCCGAATGCTTAATTGAAAACGTGCCATACAAGTCATCAGCAGCTTTGTCGACCCTGCTTATCGAGCATGGCGGCAGACACATTCGGAAGCCCCCAAGCCACGAAACGGGTGGGGCCTCATTTAATGCGCTGTGTAACTTCCCAACGGATGAGGATATGATACTTTTCCGGTTAAAATGGCCACCTCTTAAGCCCCTGCGCAATTGATACTATTGACGCAACACTATGGTTCGATCGTTAGTGGCTAATGCCTGCCCTGTACTTCCCAGAACACCACAATACCAGCCGGTGACAGCGGCTTCAGGTTCTCGATGGCGTAGACATCGCCGCCGGCAATCACCTTGTCGCTCTCGGCCAACGTGATGCCGAGACCGGCAGTCGAAACGTAGATCAGCTTGTCCGTCTTGCGGATCAGCGTCCCGTCGACCTTGGTATCGTCATACTCCAGCGTTACCAGCGTGCACACATAGTCCGTCTCGGTGATCTCTGGATCGTAGTCGGGCCCGGTCTTAACAATGCGGCGGATGGCACCGGTCGTGCCGAACTTGGCGATCAGGCGTTCAGCCGTGGCCCTTGCGCGGGAGTAGTCGAAGCTTGCCATCGTGCACCTAAAGAAAGACCCGCCGAAGCGGGTCTAAGACTGCGTTTTCCCAATCATGCGAAAGGTGGATACTCTGGAACAAATTTCCCGTTCTGGACAGACCACCCGCGTCTTATCGACAAGTCGTAACAACTGTGGCTCAGACGGCATTCAAAGACGCCCAAATCCGGGCTAAACCATTCGTTTGTGGTGTTCTTTGAGACGATGAATGCCTGGAGACGAAATTGGTGGTTCGTGTTGATCGCATAGATCAACGTCTGGCCTTTGTCTTTTTTCTCTTGTCTTAGCTCGTCGCCCGTCAGTTTAGGCGCGATATCTACTTCGTAAAATACCAAGTACCTCGACACTTCTGATTGAGGCGGCGGTTGGGGTTCATCCTCTACGTAGACAGCACCCTGCACCTTGTAGCTTATAGAAATTTGCTCGGTGACTCGTGGTTCAACTGAGGTTAGGCGGTCAAGCCTCACGCGACCAATTAGCTGACGAGCGCCAGCCTCGACAACCACTTTGAACTCATGCGGAAACAAGTTGGCGTGTATTCTATCCAAAGTTAGAACGGCAACGGGCTTGCTTCCTTCTACCCGGAAGTTGGCGGCTACCGTCTTATTCCGGTTATTATTTACCAGAAGAACTATCTTGTTGGTTGGGTCTTTCGGATCAGGCTCATACACAATTTCAACATCGTCTGATGCACCTGGCATATTATCCCCCTTCCCGTGTGGAAACGGAACAATCAAACCATAAATTGCCTAGAAAGCGAGTCCATTTTGTCGACCAAACCTTCCCTGAACGGGGATAGGGAAGCTTTGCAGTTCAGACCACCAAAACACCGGGGATAGCTGGACACATAAACATCCAAAGCATGCCCTCGATTGCCGTTACAACTGGCGTTGCCATGGCAACTATGTCTGCGATGTCTGTTGACGATGAGGTAGCGTATTCGATTTCGAGGCTTCCCACCTTCTCACGCTTCACCGTAGACGATCCTGTCACCACAGGAGACAAGCTGCCGGGGTTGGTCAATTCGAGATAGGCCGCCTCATATGATGCGTTCTCTATCGCCACAGGAACGATGTCAGAGGGGACAGGCTCTCCGTAGTAGGTTGATGCCCCTGTACGTGGCCAAGCACGCTCCTGAGCGTATCCGCCGGTGCGAGAACCACTGAAACGGGATTCGTAGCGATCAATGAACAGCGAACCTCGCTGACGGGCTGCTGTCTTCTGCGGCTCAGTCGTTCCATCGGGGAAGACATACCCAGCGGCTTCAGCATAAGCCGTGAAACCCTCGTTGGTGCCGTAGCCTTCCATCAGACAAGAACCTCAAGGTTCGTGGCAGTGGTGCCGGCTGCGTGAACACGGGTAACCGCCACAAGGATGGTTTCGCCAGCGTCGATATAGGTGTTGCGCACGACACCAGTATTGGTGCTGAACCGGAGCGTTCCCGCTGCGCCATCAGGGCGGCAACGAATGGCTCGGCCAGGTTCCGTCAGGTCGGTATTATCGTTCGGTGTTACCGGAACAAGATCGGAGGCGACGTTCAAGCCTCGATTGAAGGGGTTCGTTGCCATGTAGATCTCCGTAGGGTCTCATTCTGCCAGCTTGGCGTCGATTTTTTCCTGAAGCTCTTTGGCGCTCCAGCCGTGGAAGGGGCGCTTGCCGAACACCTCCTGATAGTCGGTTCGAAGTTTTCCCAAAGCGTCGCCGCTATCTTCCGTCTTCTCGATCACTTCGACGGAGAGACTGGCCTTGAGGAGTTGCAGATATTCACCGGTGAATTCGCCAGAGACCTGCCCGAAAGCTGGGAGCCTTACCGTTCCCTTGGGAGACTGAAGGTCAAATGGGCTGTTCGTGAGGTTCTTTACGGTGATCATCTGAAAATCCTCGTGGATGAGAGGCGGGCGGCACAAATGCCGCCCGCTTTTGTTTTAGTTGTTACGCTGTCGGCGGCTGGCTGATGCCGTCGAGATACCGGAATGCGACCGTGGTAAGCAGCTCCACACCGCCGGTGCGGAAGATGCCAGGAACCTGCCAGTTGAGCGGGCCGTCCTGATAAACCGGCAGGAACTGGTGAGGCATCGGGAGGTGAAGCTTCACGTAGTCCTGATCGTTCTTGTAGACGACCATGCGGCCCGTTCCGGCAGCAGCGCCCACACCGGCCGAGCCAAGCTCGCGCACCGTGCGGATCGTCAGCGGGCGGCCAGTGGTCATCGTGTAGATGTTGGTTCGCATGACGAAGGACAGAATGGTTTCCATCGTCGTCGCGCTGTACGGCGTGGCAGCGATGTAGTTGTAGGCTTCGACCGGCAGGAGAATGGTGTCTGCCATCTCGACTTCGAACGTTGCGAGGTTCACACCCTGCAGGCCGAGATTGATGTCGCGAACAATCTGTGCAGGCGTTTTCACGCCTACGCCATCTTCATCCACCCAGAACGTGGCGGAGCCCGTGCCGTCACCCGGCACAACCGCAGTGACAACACCGGGGTAGTTGATCAGGCCGCCCAGGCCCTTCTCGGTATTACCCTGCAGCGTCAGATCGTACATGAACTTGGTGTAGGCCAAGCGAGCGGCACGAGCGCGACGGTTCGGAAGAGACGCACCAATCTGGATGGCGGTGTTGATTTCCTCGATGTTGTACTGGTAGCCGATGGCTGCCAAATGGAAGTTCTTGGTCTGCATGTCCTGCGACACGTCGGCCAGCGGAATATCCTTGGCATAGCCGGACTGGAACTTTGCAGCGCCGGTCAGGTCGGAGGTGTAGGTGAGGATGCCAGGCGACCATGCCGGCCCCGTCGTGTCCACGTAAATGAGGCGAGAGAAATCCCAATCCGGGAACCGCGTCTCGTAGACGGTCTGGTTGATGCGGTACGCCTGACCTGTGACGAATGCCAAGGCCTGAGCGTCGTTGACGATCATATTCATAGGTTATGCTCCTGCCGAGACAGAGGGAACGGGGCGACGGTAGCGGACAATGCCGACCGCGCCGGACGAACCGGCTTCATCAAACTGAGCGCCGGGGATGGTGAGGACGGTTGCCGATGCAGCCGCACCGGTCCAAACCTTGTTTGTCAGGTCGTAGCGGGCCTGAGCGCCCTTGGTGACGTTGGCGCCGAGCAGCACGCCGATGACGCCGCTTTCGCAGATGCCGACATTGTCGTACTGCGCGTACTGGTCACCGGGCCGGGGAAGAGTCAGGCTCGCCTCGGTAATGCCGAGGACGTTCTGAGCCGCTGCGGTCAGTGGTGCGCAGGTGTGAGCGCCAGTGCCTGCGATGGCAGGGACGCCGAAGCCGAGTGCCGTGGTGCCTTCAAGGGTGCGAGTGATGGTATTCCACTCTTCCATGTTGGCACGGCGGCCGACCGCATAGGCGGTGAGTGTATCGCGATAGGTGATGGCCATGGATTAAGCCTCCTTGCGCCAGGCGTTGAGATCGGAGACGCTCTTGGAATAAGCGTCGTTGGCGAGCGCCGCGTCACCGGTGGGCTTGAGGCCGTCGGAGACGACACGAGCAAACGGATCGGCGCCGGCTTCCTTCTTGGCGTCTTCTGCCAAGATGTCGAAGCGAGCATCGATGTAGGCATCAGCCTTGCCGGACATCGCAGCATCACCGAGCTTGGCGGCGACAACAGCCTTGCGAATGGCTGCGTCCGTCAGGCCTTCCGTCTTCACGTCCTTGGCGATCACGTTCGCCACGGCGATGAGATCGGCGCGCGCCTGCACACGCTTGTCGAGATCGGCGTCGGAGAGAACCTTGGCCTTGATGGCGTCGAGTTCGGCATCCTTCTTGGCAAGTTCAGCATCCTTGGCCGCAATCGCTGCGGTGTGGGCTGCCTCGGCCTTTTCAGCCTTCGCATTGGCATCAGCGAGCCGCGTTTGCAGCGTGCTGATAACCACGGCACCCTGATCGGTTACTTCAACCGGGATGCCATCGACGGTAACCGTCTTCAGGGTCATGATCGTTTCCTTCTTTGGATTGTGATCAGGGATGAAAGGGGCAGCGCCCCACGACGCACCGTCACCGATGCGAGCTTGAGAACCAGCCCGAGCACGTGTCACCACGGCGAGATGGTTGATCTTGATGTTGGTCTGGGTGGCGTCGAACTGCTGCCCATCGGGCGTTACGCCGTCGCCCCAAACCAATTCGCAGGTATAGCCGGCGGAAAGCTCGCGCTTGCCAGCCTCGACCTCTGCAATCGCCTTTGCATCCTTGAGGATCAGCGGCAGGTGGACCCAATCACCGTCCTTCTTCGCAGCCGTGCTAACCTCACCAATGGCCAGGTCTTTCCAATTCTCGGCAGTCACCGCCTCATCTGGGTGGTTCATTGTCACCGGAGCGTGAGTGAAGCTCTGAAGGCTGGCGTCGGCAAATACCTGCTCAGCGGGACGGTAAACCCGGACCACATGCATCTCTGGCTTGCCCACTTCATCGCCGGAATAAAGCTGGATGCCGGTGCGAACAGACTTGGCTTCGGCAATAAGATACCCGTCGGCCGTCCGACGAGTGCCGGACACCGTTACAGCGTCGGTGAATTGCATTTTTATTAATCCCCAGCTTGTGCTTTAAGTTAGCGTTAGCTTTGAATTTCTTGACAATAGTCTCGGAAGTAGCGGGTGCCCATGTCGATTGCCGATGGAAAATTTGACCTAGAACTTAACCCACACGTCCGTCTTCGAATGACAGTCTCGGAAGAGATGAGGCTGGACGAAAACGATGAAGTCTTCACCGAAGAGCTGCATGCTAGATACATTTCTATGCAGCAAGAAGCAGACAGGCAGCTTCAGACAGCGCTGAAAGGCGCTGTGTACGCTGACATCGGATTATGCTTGCTCCTATTCGGGAAGAACGTGAAAATCCCGGGAACAGATTTCGGGTTGCAGGACATCCCGGCTGCGACGGAGGTTTTGACCGTCATTGCTTCGTTCTTCTTTTTAGTGCTTTTTCAAACATTTGCGAACAACCAGTGCTATCTTGCGATAATCGAGCAGTTTTCTATTCGAAAAGCCCTCAGACGTGGCATCGACCCAGACTACATCACATATGGAAACGTTTTTTCGCAGGTGTATCTCAAAGCATTTCGCGGGCAAATGAACACCTGGGGCAGTGATTTTTTCCACCCCAAGAAGGCATATAGGCGATTTTACGGCTTTGTAACTGCTCTGCTTGCCTTGTCTTGGATCAGTATAATATTCATGCATCTAGTCGTTGTCGCAGTTGGCGTCTGGAATTCCGTAGGTGAGAGTTGCCTTTGGTGGCCATTCGCCGGAGCAATCATCCTTCTACACATCACTGGGATTGTCATGAATATGTTTCTAGATTTTGGGTTTGAAGTGCCTTTCAGGCCAACGGTCTACGAGGCTCGGCGTCAGAGGGCTGAGCAGGAATTGAAATAGGCGCCTCAGCCAAGGTCACCCGTCTGGTCTAACTGTCCTACTGCAGCGACTAGCTCTTGTTCATCAGGGTCTTGCTCTTCGACGGCGCCGTATTCTTCGACGGCTGCGGCAAGACCAGGCAGATTGCCATCTTCCTCGATGCGAGAGATGAGCGCCTTAGACACAGCCTCGCGGGTGATTAGCTCCTGCCCTGCCCCACTGCCGACAATAGCGCGGGCTGCTTCGGCGTTCAGCTTGAACACCTCGGCCCGTTCCTTTTCCGTCTGGCTGTAGAGCGGCGCCCACTCGTAGTAAATCTTCGGGTCGCGGCCGCCGGTTGCCGACCGGATGGCAATCTCATCGAAGCGCCACAGTGCCGGCGACAGATCATTGCGCTGGTCGGCGCCGATGCGGTCGTAATAGTTCTTCAGCGTCACCTCGCCATTCGAACCGAGGCCCGAGGGTGCGTCCTGAAGAAATCGGACCATCGGTATATCAGCCGCGCCGGATGCTACCTGGAGGTACTGCCGGAGCAACTCGGGATATTGCGCGAAGCTGATCGTCTTCTGTTCCCACTTCTCGCCCGCACCATTCCCGTCGCCTTCAAGCAGCAGCATGTTGAACATGCTCTTCATGGTGTTGGCGTAGGTGAAGCGCTCGGTGAGCTTCTGTGTGGTCTTCTCGTTTTCCAGATACTTCGACAAGCTCGGGATATAGAGAACGTCTGTCTTCGCCTCCGGGATCAAGGATGCCGTGTGCTCCTGCGATGCCGCCGCGTTCTGGATTGCGTCGTAGACGACCTGCAGAATACTATCGCCCCAGATTTCGTCCGGGGATGCCGACTTGTCAAGGATAGGGGCGCCGATGAACTTAATCACGCGCGACGGGTGGATATTGACCACTCCACCGGTCTTACTGGTGAATGTCCACATAGTCGGCTCTCCGTAGTAAGCCGACGTGATATCTCGATTGATTTCCGTGTAGCTGACCTGATCGCGTCCGAGGACGTGGACGTATTTGAGTGCATCCTTGCCAACGCGATCAATAACAAGCTCGTCTTCAGGCTTGCCGGAATCAACGCCGAGGACGAGAAGTGCACCACCACGCAACCGGGCAAGCTGTAGCGCTTCGTTGACTTTGGCTTGGATGTTGATCTGCGGCGCGCGTTCCACCTTCTCGATGGCTTCTACAACGGCCTCATCCGCCTTCCACTCGCGCCACTCCCTCGTCATGTCATCGGGGATGATATCCACCACCTTACGGGCCATCCAGTCAGACCGGTGCATGGCCACAAGCTGGGCAGGGTCGATCTGCTGGAACACGAAGGCATTGCCGACTCGCTTGTCCTTGGCTGTCCCAAGGCCGCTCACGAAGTTCTGCAGGCGGTCAAAAAACAGCATTAGACAACATCCAACATTCCGTAGCGGAAACCGCCAACATTTACGTTATCGGCTGCGATCAGTGCGTCAGCCAGGTTATGCGATTTGACGCCCAGATCCTTCTTGAGCTTCACCTTTGGAACCACGCGCTTCTTGCCTTCTGTCTCGACCCACCAAGGCACGCAAAGCTCTGTGAAGAGCGCGTCTATCTTTTCCTTGCCCATGCCCGAGGAGAACGACAAAACGTCCTCTGTGCGTATCGCCTGCCCTCTGGTGACGGCATTGAATGTCAGCATGGCACGGCGGGCTGTGTTCGCCCATGCCTGCGCCTTCAGGTTCAGATATTCGTGCTTGTTGAGCGGGCTGTTGCTGTTAAGCGTGTCGCTCGGCTCATCTGGGTCCATGACAGCGCCGCCGGCATGGAAGGCGAAATGCTCAACACTCGCCGCGTTCTCTTCGTTCTGCTCATCGATATAGCCGCCGACGAAGGCGCCAACGCCGATGGTATCGTATGAAACCGTGGCGCCGGCATGCTTTGCTTTTGCCCATACACGCTTGGCATTCTGAACAAGCTGATCCTTGCCTGATGACCAGTCTTCCGCGTCAGTGAACACGCCATCGATCTTGTCAACAGTGGCGCTCTTGTCCTCGCCATCGTCGGCTGGGTCGAAGCCGATGATATTTCGGCCGGTCAGTTCGATCTTGAGCACTTTGTGAGCATCCACGCAGGCATCAAGCCAGCGGCGCTTGAATATCGATAGTTCGCTGTCACCCAGCGGCACGCCGCCATAGATGTGCTCGAATAGCTCCGGGTCGCGCTCTTGCATCGATGCAATGTCGCGCTTGGCCTTCTCCGAAAGGAACGGGTTCTCGGTATAATCAATCTTGTGCACCACACAGTGCGGCGGCGGATTGATGACGAAATTCTTCCAGACGTAGTCCGTGACCATCTTCGGGTTGAATAGGAGGATCGCAAGGCTGTCTTCCTTGCGGATCGTCGGGGCAATGACGGCCCACTGGTCGGCGGTAAGCTTTTCAGCCTCTTCAACCCACAGAATGTCGATATCGGATGTACCCTTGATTTCCTCAAGGTTGCGCTCGATCCCGTAGAATATGAACTCCGCGCCGGTCGCGATGTGGATGATCGTCGTCTTCTGAACATCGAAGGCATGCTGTAGCCCGAGATGACCGATAGCCCATTTCAGCTCGGTGTAGACCGATTCCTGAATGCGGTTCTGAAATCGCCGGATGCACATGATGCGCATCTTGACCCGGACATGATCAACGAGGCGGACGAGTTGGCAGGCAGTATCTCTTGTCTTCGAGCTTGAGCGACCACCGTGGAGAACGGCAATGTCATTCTCCCCGAAGAATACACTCTCCCAGAAGTCGAACAGTGCCGGGTTGGTAAGGTAGCTCGATCCCTCTAGTGCTTTTCGCCGCGCAACACTTGACGCCATGTCTTGTCTTCCGCCTGCTTCCAGCCTCCTGGCTCACCATTCTCTGTCTTGGTCGGGGCATAACTGCCCTGCATCTTGTTTGCCTCTGCGATGGCTGCAATGGCCGTACGGCGGTCATCCTTGGTGGACGCATTATGAATAGCCTTGAGGCTCATAAGCCTGTCAGCGGCGCTCCATTCGGCTTTCTCGGCCACCCTGTTCTTGATCTCATCAACTCTGCGGGTGATGTTGACATTTGTTGACAACCTAGAGGCGGCAGTCCTGTCCCCCTTGTAACCCGCCGCCGAATATGAGTCAGTTGAACTCATGCCTTTGGCGAGCGCCTGGGCGAACATTTCATGCCTCGTATTTTTCAAAACTGGCATGATCAAACCTTATGAGGTGGCTGGCGTGCACATACTGGTATCTTGGGACATTACAAACGCGTCAGAGCCTGGCGCTTGGAATATGTGGAATGAACGGCTGAAAGAGGTAATCAAATCGTACTCGTGGGTCCGCCCATTAAACACGGTGTACGTGATCGAAGTACCAAACGAATTCGTCCGCCGAAACATCATCAACGGCCTGCAAGCGGTGTCACGGCAACACAGTGGATACATACATATCGTAGTCACACCGGCGATGGTGGGCGGCCAGTACGACGGCGTCCTTCCTCAAAATTTGTGGCCTGAGCTTAACGCGAGGTCGTCATGATAAAATTCACCAGCGACCAACCCGAACAGATCGAGCCAAATCCGCAGTCGCCCGTCGTTGCCAACCCGGCAAGGCAAGCATTTAACATCACCGTATCGGTGCCAGAACAGATTACCATTAAGATGGTCGATGCCAGTGGCCTGTCCGATTACGAAGTGAACCTCTACATCTCGTCGCTCGCTTTCGGCGCCTTCTGCGGTCTGGCAGTAGCGACAATTCAGGAGTCGAAAAGCAACAGCGGGTTGGCTACGCCGTTTGGTGTGATCACAGCGCTTACATTCCTAATATTTGCCGCCTTTTTTATTATGGCGCAGATTAAGCGCTCAAAGCTCACAAAATCTGGCAAAGAGATAAAGCTTGAGACTACTGGCGCTACGATCGACTAGCGTTCTCTCCCGCTCTTGCTCGGTGGTGGTCATGGGGCTGGCGGCACTGATGACTTACCAAATTTGCCATCGCCTGCGGGTACAATCAGAAAAACCTCATTTGCGCCAACAACTGTCTGCAGCTTGCGCGCGTATTCTAGTCCAATCTTGTACTCATAAGATGGGAGGATCGAGCTTAACGCTCGTCCTGTTTCCGTAAGTATGTGCACGCCGAAAGCAGGTCTCTGATCCCTGATTTTCAAGATATCATTTCCCTTGACAGGCAAAGCGACGGACTTTGCGAAACATACTGTGATTTGTCCGAATTGCGTGCCCCAGAAGGGGACTCCCCACCCATCTCCTTCGCCGAACGTTAACGATTGGCCACCGATACCAGGGTCTACTAACAATCCAGCCTCGATCAGGCGTAGTCGATCAGTGTACTCGATTTCGGGCATTATAGCGTTCACCAGCATCCCGCGAGAATGATACCGCATCAGGTTTTCGAATAGTTTCGCGGTGCTACTATCTAGCTCATCTGTAGCCCTGAGCACTTTGGATGAAAACGTTCCCGGCCTCCGTATTTCGGCAGACAGAATTCTGCCCCATCGCTGCCGAAGTTCTTCGGAAGAGGCTGTTTCGGCATAACGTTCGAACGGCCCCATAAAACCTTCACTTACTGTCGAAGGCCCATGAGCCGCTTCTTGATCCGAGGGTGGCATTTGCTTTAGATCATCTAGAGCTTCTGCAACGACGGCATCCTTATTTAGTTGATGACGTGCGATTTTCGCGAAATGCCCCTCGAAAGTGCGTTGGGCGAACTGATCGTCAATATTCATCTTGTCCAATCCATATTTAACGGTGGCTTCGATAAGCTGACGTTCGCCTTCGTTTTTCGCTCTGCGCCTCATGGCAACACCTTCTAGCCAAGCGCTACCGGCATCGATAGTCCCACCAAGAAGTCGATCCATCGAAGATACTGTTCGGCTCTTTGCTGAGGCCTTGATGCCTGTTTCGGTTAGCTCGGCAGACACAGATGTTTCATTGCTGAGATGATCTTCGGACATGCACATCCCCCAGTTGAATGGAGGATGATTCCCGAAAGTCCGATTCTAATCAATGACGAGGATTTAGCCGAGGTGATAAAATTCCACCAGCCCCACCTTGTTACGGGCGGGGCTGGTGAAACATGCCTGCCTACAGGCTTACGGATAATGGCTGGATCATCAACGAGGCGCAGGCTCTCCGATCCGTAACTTTCCTACGCTGCTATCATCGCTTCGCCTTCTCGGCTCTCACTGACGATCTGATTTGCTGCGAGGGCCGGGCTTGATTCCGGCTGTTGTCGGCAACCCGCCTTTCGGCTTCGGCAGGGGCAATGGCTGGGAACCCTGCGCATCCCATGAGCGCTTCCTTCAGCGCCGCCTCGCATTCCGTTGCCCTGTTGGGCGTTTCAATCCACTCTCCCTAACGGGAGAGACGCTAAACTGGTTGCGGTGGCAGGATTTGAACCTGCGGCCTCTTGGTTATGAGCCAAGCGAGCTACCGGACTGCTCTACACCGACATATGCTTTATGCCGCCTCGCGCTTTCGAGCCTCACGTTCCCGCCGTCTGGCGTTCTGCGCGTCTGCCCAACTGAAGTCTCGAAGGTCAGCATCGAAGTCCAGAGAAGGCCTTGCGTCATCTGCACGCCAAACTCCGATGTTGGACTTTTTATCTCCGATTTCAGGGTGATTTGGCAAGTCGCCTTCATCACCAAAATCGTTATGCTGCAATGGCTTGCGGTCGAAAGCTAATACAATCTGTTTGATTGCAGCGTTTTTTCGCCAATCGCCTGCCTGTCGGGATATGCCTTCGACGTTCCGGCACCACTTTGCGAACGCCTTTCCTCCTGCTTCGGAGATAGCCCATGCCCACAGTGCGCGCCGCTTCTTCTCGCATGGCACAAGCTTGATCACCTCCATGGCAGCTTCCCACAGACCCATGTCGTTGGTCGTGTTGCGGAGCTTCTTCGGATCGAGCCATGACCAGTTGTTTGCGTGCTTATCCTCGGCCGACCAGCCATTGATATCGGCGGTGTCGTGGATGTAGCCATAGTTGATGGCTTTGTCCTGCGCCGGCCGCGCGGTATCCGGCAGCTTGCGATCGACCTCAGCGGCGCGGATGAAAAGCTCTGTGATCTGTCCTTCGTTCATGCCGATCTCCGTCCGTGGTTGACGTGGTAGCCGATTGCCCGCTCTGCGCCCCGTCTGGCGGCGGCTGCGAGCTCTACCGAAGCATATGTGCCAAGATACACGTTTTCACCTGGACGAACCATGATGTGTGCAATCCATTTGTTTTTTGAGCGTGCCGGCGCAACTCCTATCACACCAGAGGTATTGTGCTTCGGGATGGGTCGGTTTCGGCAGTTTTCGGAACCGCTCACGCATCGCAAGTTTTCAATGCGATTGTCGTTCTTTACGCCATTGACGTGATCGATTTCCTCTGCAGGCATTTTGCCGTAGACCCAAAGCCAAATCAATCGATGAGCCATGTATTCGGCTTTGCCGATACGGATACGCACATAGCCAGTCGAACCGATGGATCCGGCTTTCTTCCCGGCGAAAGAAGTGTTCCATCGCTTGAACTGCTGCTCGGACGTGAACTCACTCCTGTCCTTTGCTCTCCATATCAAGGAGCCGGTTATCGGGCAGAAGTCAAAAATCGAACGAATTATTTCCTGAGACAGATCTGCCTCGTGTTTCCGTGCGTTAGCCACTGACTGCCCTCCTGTTTCGGTCATCAAGCAAATCAGGTTGGCGATACAGACCGCCAAACCTTCTTTTCATGCGCTCCCACAGCATCCCGACGAGGGCGTGTCGCTTCGACACCACGCCATCAAGATCGATTGTAAGGAACTGCAACCAACCCAAAGGCAAGTCGTCAAAGAATTCGAACCAGGCAGTGACGTTGTTCGTCACCAAATCGGGGAAGTTCTTTTCGGCCGCCCGGATCATATCCGAAACCACCCACAGAGACGTCTCGTCAATGAAGCCTTTGTTGTTGGCGGTCTCTGCCAGCGTCATGACCACGAAGCGCGCGTGGTCGTCTCCATGGCGGTTTATGATGCGTTCCAGCGTGACGATTGCCCGTGTCTGCCCGACGGCCGGCATTACATGCGCCGGCACAACTGCAATGCCATGCTCTGCAAATATTGCTTCGGCCCTCGGGTGGCTGGTCATTGCGCCCTCGCCTTCTCTCGCAATTCTGACCAGCCGTAACGCCGCACCATATCCCGCATATGGCCTTGACTGATATGATAGCGCCGGCAGATATCCCGTCCGGTCTTGCCGGAGAGATACTCGTCTTCGATTGCATCAATCACATGCTGTGGAAGCCTTGTCTTCCTGCCTCCCAGTTGATCAGACAGCCCAAGCAGGCGAACCTTCCTGCCTATCGTTGCCGAACCGACCCCGTATTTGTTGGCAATCTCGCGAAGGGAAAGACCATTGGCGATGTCCTCTCTCAGCGTCGGATAGGCGCGATCGACCGATGTTAGGTCTTTCTCATCAATTCCGCGGCGCTCTGCCTCCCTGTTGAGGGAGTGATGAATGCACGAATGATCCTTGCCAAACCGGCGCGCCAGTTCCGACTTTGAGACGTTCGGGAACATCTCGCGCACCTCGAAGATCACAAAGTCCCGCTGATCTACGACGTGTTCCTGCCTGTTGTGGCTCATGATGAGATCAAAGTCGAAGCCTTCGCGCTCACAAATCTGCTTCTGACATTCCTCAATCGTCATCCGATTTGCAGGACGAGAGTGATAAGCCTCCCATGCACGTACATGAGCATCAGCGTACGCTCTTGGCCTCCGGCGGGTCGCGTATTTTCGGGCCTCTGCTTCCTTGATCACTTCCTTCGCGACGTTGACGACCTTCGGCTTGCCCATCAATCGCAGACGGCGGGCTCTGGTTTGTGCCTTCAGTTGGTCCTCGTAGGAGATTGTCACCATCTGGTTCATGCTACGTCTCCACTTGGCTCGACAGGCCTTGCAATCACGTCACCTTCCCAGTTGATCACGCGGATAGTCGGATCGCGCCAATACTTCGGCGGATGGGTTTCACTGTCTTTCCCGGACGCAAGGGTTTTAGCCGCGCACTTTGCGGCTCTTGCCCATTGATCAGGCGGAAGGTCGATGATTTTGAGGTTTTCCGTCATGCCGGAATCCTTTCCACGCTGATATCTTTGCTCTTGCGTCGTGCCTTCTCGACAATCAGCGTCTTGCCGCCCTTGAGGAAAAGCTGCTTCGTGGCAGCAGCAAACTCCACTTCCTTCGAGGTTGGGCGTGGAGCGACGTTAGTGTCTGCGGTCATGTTCCCGTTCAGATGGTTCATGAGCGCGTCGTGGCCAGCATCCTTGGCTTCCTCTTTGCTCGGGAAGATGATGTCGTACTTGCCGTCTCGGAGAACCCGGTTCTCTGGCCAGACCGGATCGCGATACCAGGCTATCCAGCCGCGGGGCGTCATCTGTGCGCCGGAATCGTATTTGTTCGTCATCGATACGTTCTCCAAACCTCTTTCGGGTCGATGCCTTCGGCTTCCATCCTTGCAAGGGCCGCAGCTTGTTCAGCATCGTGTTTCGCCCAACACTCGGCATGCTTCTCCGGCCCCCATTGCGCCCATGTGATTTCTCTTTCACAACGGGATTCGAACCATTTCTCCCAGCGCCACCGCAGGCAGTAATCCGGCCACCACTTCGTGAGTTTGCCGTTGCATCCGTGCTTGCTGTCGATCATGCCTTCGATGATCTGGCGGATTTCATCGGGGGTATATTCGTTGTTGCCTCCGACCTGATAATAGCCAGCGAAGCTACGAAACCCTGTCTCTGACCAGTAAAAAGAACCAGCAGGCTCGACGGCATAGGTCTGGAAGACAGAAGAGAACCTAATGAGCGTAGGAATGCCGCGAACTTCTATCTCGATAGGGTCTCGATGGTGCTCGTTGATTTCCATAGGCTCCCAGACACCATAGGCGCGGGTCATGAACTCTCGGCGCGGCGGCGGCTGGTATGGTTTGACGACCACCGGAGGCGCTGGCGGCATCATCAGGTCGAACATGGAGAGCTGTTCCATCACACCAACCTCCTCGAGATGCTTGAGCCGTTCCATTGGATGGGGTTCATGCGATCCATCCTTCCCGAAGCGCCTTGGCGACGAGCGCGGTGCTTTTGTGGACGTTTGCCTTCCGGCGGGCGTCATCAAGGCGGGACATGACGGCAACCCGGGTTAGGTCGAGAATGATGGCCTGCTCTTCGTAGGTCTTGCCGATGGCCAGAAGCCGCACGCACTCAAGCTCGTTTTCGGTAAGCGGGCACGTCATTCCAGCCACCCCTTACGAAGAACAAAGGCAACGAGGCCTTGCATGTTGTGGGTGCCGGTTTTGTCGTAGGCCGAAGCGATATGCCGGGTAACCGTCATCTTGCTGCGCTCAAGGATGATGGCGATGTCCTGACAGTCCTTCCCATCGGAAAGCCAGCGCACGACGCGCAGTTCTGTTTCGGAGAGCGGGCAATCACACATGCGGCGGCTCCCATACTTCTTGGAGGGAAGCGAACCAGATTGAGCCGACACCACGCTCTTTCTTCTTTGTCATGTTCAGGGACATGGGGTGATCGACGCCGGTAGCTATGCAGCGGAAGCCTTGTGCGGCCAGCTCGTTGGCTTTCTGCCTCTGCTTGACCACATGCACGAGGTAATCGCGTGGCGGGGCCTGATACGGTATCGACTTCGGCCGGTTGACCGCATCAATCCTCGCCTGCTCGCTGCGAACCAACACTGCAAGCTCTGGAGCCTTCGGGCAGAAGCTCTTGCTGGCTTCCTCAATCTTGCCGGCGCGCAGGTTGTTGACCGTGTTGTAGACCGCCTCCGCCGAGCAGTCGGCCAGAGCGAAGCAGTAATCCACCATGGTTCCGCGCTCGTCGGTCACGCCTCTTGGCGGCAGCGCACGCCACAGGACCGTGAGGGCTTCAATGACTTGAGGACGGAATTGTGTTTGTGCGGTCATAGTACATCTCCATCACTTCACGTCCGAAGTCGGCCATATTGCCGCGCTGGCGCTCTCGCATTGGCTGCGGGTCGTCTGCCCATCGCTCTTGATTGAGCCACGTTGTCGGGTGCGGGATGAATTGCTGTTCACGGCTCTGATAGTATGGGATCTGGCGCTGAAGCCCGGTCATGACCTCTTCAAAGCTGGCGAGCTTCAGGGCTTTTTCGAAGGCCTTGCGGGCCGCTCCCTTGCCGATCCGGCGCGGGTAGGATTTCCAGAACTGTTCGAATTGCTCGATTTGGTGCGGGGTCATGCTGCCACCTCCGAATAATCTGCGTAATCGTCCTTGCGCTCCAGCTTCTTCCGGCACGGCGGAATCCATCTTTGGCGAGTATCTGTTTCGCCTTTGACCCAGACGACCCACGAATAGGCGGTGGCGCTTGATGCGTCGGGGTCAACGCGACCCTTGACCATGGCAACTCGCTCACAGAATTGCAGGACTAAAGCCGGTGGGTTATCGCGGAATAGCTGGTCATACCGCCCAACGCCTTCGAGGAAAGCAGAGCGGACGATGATGGCGCAACCGATGCGGCTGGTTTCAAGCGCACGTTCAACGAAGCGATCGGCAAGGGTGAATGGAGGATTGGTTATCGTCCAATCAACCTCCTCGATCTCATAAGGAAAAAGAAAATCTTCGATGGGCCAACCAAAGCCGTAGTCTGCTATGTCGCTTGCCCGCACGTCTGCGAAATACTCTTTCAGGGGACGAACCATAAATCCGCGATTAGCGGCCGGTTCGCGAACTGTCAGGCTCGAAAGATCATGTCCATACTGCTTGAGTGCATCGCAAAGCGCTCTTGTAGCCCACGGCGGCGTTGGGAAGTCATCGAGAGAGCGCTTAGGTTCGGAACGCTGCTGCATGACTGCGGATGAAGTGTTCTGGCTCATGCCGCCACCTGGCTCACGTCTTCCCAAGACAAAGACACCTTCACCATGCCGTTCTTTTCGACCGGGCCATGGGGCGTGGCGCTGATGATAAATTTGCTGTCGTCAATGCCGATGGCATCCGAAATGCCGTCCAGCGCCGCCTTGTGGGACGCTATGAGGTTGTCGGCGTCGTAGTGGCGCTTGCTCGGCGGATAGAACGACAGCTTCACATTGATGGCGGTGGCGTTGATTTTACCAATGCCAGCTTCCAGAACGAGGTAATGGGCGGTTCGCTTCGCTGCCTTCTTGGCGCGTGCTACCTGCGCCCAATGGTATCGAGCGTTTGGCGATAGGCGTTTGTCTGGCCACGGGAGAAAGATTTCTGCGGTTTTCAATTGTCATCCTCCAGAATTTTTTCGGCCCAGACGACGCGGTCTCCGGCCTTAGCTCTCCATCGTTTCGCCAGGTACAGCCGTGCTGAACGAGGCAATTTTTTCATCCAGCAAAGCCAGACGGGCGCGGAGTTCCGTTGCCTCGATCCTTGCTTGCTGTTGTTCGGCTTCTCGAAGGGCATCCATTTCCTCGCTATCGATGCGCCTCGCCGTTCCCTCGTAGATTGATCGGGCACGGCGTTGCGTGAACTCTTTGGAGACGCGGGGAGCTACGAACCTGACCGCGTGATAGAAAACATTGTCCAGCTTCCCGTAGTGACTGATCGGCCATGCGGCTCTGAACGTGTCTCTGGCTTCGAAAACGGCACTCATTACTTTCTTCCTGCTCGAAACTCTCTTGGGGTGAGTTCCCAAATCCTTGTCGTAATGTCCCAACACCTTGTCGTTCCTCTGTGCGAAGTTGACCTCGTTCAACGGAGGCCTATGCACATGCACAGAGGCACTGAAATCGAGGGAGACAACGGAACTGACGCCAATCAGTCTGATGTCTCCCTGTCCGCCGCACTCGACGGGTTTGTTCCCTTTGAAGTCCCCCTCGCCGCAGTCATCGCAAGGCTGCGGGGGAGGACTTTGGTAAGAGTGCTGGCCGCCCATCGGGAACGGGATGAAAGCGACCAGCGCTGAGCGTCAGGGGGACGTGCCGCTCAGATTGTTGAAGGTTATTTCTTCCTCGTCGCGGCCAGGTGGGCCATCACGGCAGCCACCACCAGCGATGCAACAAACGTCGAGAAAGCCACAGATGCCCATACTAGGAGTTTCTGTTGATCAGGGTGCATAGAGGCGATCATGCCCTGCCCCCTTCAAGAAGAACCATTTGCTGCTCGGTGAAGCAGTCAGGGCACGCGGCGTAACCGGTATTCCGGTTCAAAAGAACCTCGCAGACAAATCCGGATTCCCCGCAAGCGGTGCAGCGATAAGCAAGGGCGATGAGCTTATGAACTTCATGATCCGCCGGCGCCGAGTTAACCGCGTCGATCACCATCATTCCTTCATGGTGATTTTCCAATGACTTCATCGCATCGCCTATGGCGTCGAAAGCATCCTCAACTGTTTGCATCATGACGATTTCCCCTCACGAATTTCGACCGGCCGCTTCGGTTCGGATTTCTCGTATCCCTCGATCTGATGCTGGACAGAGAGGTCGAATAGGATTTCTCGTAGCTTTGCTTTCGGGGTGGTCATGCGCCACCGCCAACGTCTTCGAGAATGAAATGATCGGACGGCGACGGTTCAACGCCAGCGGCGTTCGCCAGTCGGTCTATGACCTTCACTGCAGCGATTTCGCCGCCGTCCGTACCCTGCTGGCGCTGGGGTTCTTCAAAATGATATTCAGGCCATGGCGCCCAAGCGATCGGATCAACTCCGGGATTAAAGCCAGACCAGCGATTGCCTTCCAGAAGTCCGCCAGACTGCGTGTAGCGCGGCGGTATCCAGTAGGACTGGGAAACAACCCCGTGGGCATCCACTGCGAGGATGTACTCCTTGCGGTACTGCTCGGACTGTACCTGCCCATCTTTGCCCTTGCGGGTGTAAGGCACCATCTTGCCGCGCGGTGCGGCGGATATGTCGTGGTTCCAATTGGTCATGCTGCGGTCTCCTCGACGGGGAGAAAATCATCAGCCGATAGACCGACCCCCAGCGATTTCGCCGCGGCCAAGAGAGCTGGCACATGCTTGAAGGGGATGACGCCGCCTGTACCGCCGTCTTCCTTTTTGCGCGCCCAATTGGAAACACGGGTGCGGTGGACGCCAGCTATTCCGGCGACCTTGGTGGGACCGCCTAAACGGTCGATGATTGTGCGTGCTGGTTCCATACGCAGTTTGTATCGATTTTCGAAACATCTTGCAAGGAAATTCGTATCGATAATGGAAACAGACTAATGTTTCGAAATACGATACATCTAAACTCATGAAAGAATGGGCAAATAAGGCGTTAGAGCACTCTGGATTAAAGCAGGCTGAACTCGGCCGCTTGCTCGCGGAGAAGTACGGCTGGTCGGAAAATCGGTCGATCTTAAACAAGATATTGTCCGGCGATCGCGATCTGAAGGCTGACGAAATGCTCTCAATTTGGAAAGCAACCGGCTATCCCATTCCGGGTTTAGAAAGCCAGGAAGCTCCAGCTTCGAATTCTGAGCCGCGGGCCAAAGAAAGCGCGAAATTACGCGCCGACTTCTCAGTGAAGTTGGTGGATCTGTTTGCAAAAATCGTGAGGCTGAATAGCAATCAGCAATCGCAAATAATTGCGATGGTCGAAGATAAGCTCAAGACTATGAAAAATCCTGAGAAACAATCACAAAGCAGTTCTCATGATTGATGCTGACCGTCCACTCGCCGCCGTGAATTTTCTTCATCGTTTCGGATATCGAACCAGCATCTCGCTGGACGCGTCCAAGAAGGCGCTTGATTTCCAAGGTCTCGTCAGCGGCAAAGTCCTTAAAGTCTTCAACAGTCTTCTCGTGGGAATTATCGACCACCCGAATCTGATGATTTATTGCCAACTTTCTACTCCCCGGACACTGCCTTTTTCAGCTTTCCCTAATAGTGAACGAAATGAGAACATTTGCAAGTGGAGTCTTTTCGGTATGACGTGCGTCAAGCATACCAGAGTATGCAAAGCGCGCCCCACGCGGGACTCGATGCGTGTTCAGACAAGCGGTTTGGCTAAGGGATCAAAAGCATCGGAAGGAATTATTCGGTTCGCGTCATCAGGGGGATTTACGTGATATCGAAGGAAAGCGCCACGAAGCTAATTCAGCGTCTGAACGATATTGATGAAACAGAAGATCTGGAAGCTAAGGAGATTGGCGGCAAGGACGTTGGACGGTCGTTCTACGAAACAGTCTGTGCACTAGCCAATGAACCTGGCCTTGGCGGCGGAGTCATCCTACTTGGCGTCAAGAGGGAGATGGGACTGTTCCCTTTTTATGTCGCAACCGGCGTTCATGATCCAGACAAATTAAGCAGTGACATCGTTTCTGCCTGCGCATCCATGTTCAACAATCCCTTTCACTTGAACATCGATGCAGAACGGGTTGGAAGAAAAACAGTACTTAAGGTTTCAGTCCCAGAGCTACCAAAATCCCAAAAGCCGTTATATCTCAAGGCGGTTGGGCTACCCAAAGGTGCATATCGTCGGTCGGGACCTACAGATGTCCGCTGCACAGATGAAGATATGACCGCATTCTTTTCCGACCAAAGCCACGAAACCGCTGATAGTCAGATTGTGAGGGAGGCCTCTTGGAACGACCTTGATCAGTCGGCGATCCGAGCTTACCGGAAAGCTCGAAAGGAAGCATACAGTTCAGCTAGTGAGCTTGAAATGTCTGACGAGGACATGCTCGTATCGCTGAACGCCGTCAAACGAATTGAGGGAAAACTTCGGGTAACGTTGGCCGGAATTTTACTTTTCGGCGCCCCAGCCTCTCTTCGACGCCTTTTCCCAAGCCACCGCTTTGACTACATTAGAGTTAGTTCTCATGGCTGGGCAGAAGATGTTGAATCGCCATTCGAAGCTATAGAAATGCGCGGACCACTTTTGCTGGTTGCAAATCGCATCATGGCCGCGATTACGGACGATCTACCAAAAGCGTTTCGAATTGAAGCACAGCACTCTGCCCAAAGAACCGAAACGCCTGTGATACCCCATCGCGTGGTCCGAGAGGCCGTGATCAATTCCTTGATGCACCGAAATTACAAAGTGAATAAACCAGTTCAAATACTCAGATATCCGAACCGAATTGAGATAAGGAACCCTGGCTATTCGCTTAAGTCTGAGGAGCGGTTCGACGAATCCGGTTCAACTCTTAGAAACCCTCATATTGCTGAAGTCTTGCACGAAACACGATTTGCCGAGACGAAGGGAAGTGGGATTAAAGTCATGAAGCAGATGATGGCCAAGGCCGGGCTGGCTTCTCCGACTTTCGATTCCGACAGAACAATCGACGAGTTTACTGCATCATTCCTCTTTCATCACTTTCTCGATCAGGCCGACATCGATTGGCTAGCTAACTTCAAAGGGCTAGAATTAACAGAAGATCAAATGAAGGGTCTGATCTTCGTGCGAGAAGTCGGGGCGATAAATAACTCGGTCTATAGAAGCATCAACGGGGTAGACACGCTGACATCAAGCAAAAACCTGAGGAAGCTCAGGACTATGGATTTGCTTACCGAAATGGATAAGGGAGCGAGAACTAGTTACCTACCAGGCCCAGAATTTGTTCGTCTCACTAACACAGATGGTTCAACTCAAGGGCGTGCCACTACCATAGATGCCAAAACCTTTGAGGGAAATCACACGGACGTAAACCTACTACTTTCAGCCATGCCGGAAAAGCTTCGCAAAGCAGTCAAGACAGCCCAGCTATCACCGCGACTTAATGCAGAGGCGGCCAATGATCTGATTTTTCGGATGTGCAAATGGAGAGATTTATCCCTAGCAGAAATTGCAGATCTGATTGGTAAGCGGCCGGCTCACGTTTCGAGTAAGTATATTCAACAGCTTTTGTCGGACGGCCTGATCACTTACACCATTCCGGAAATGGTCCAACACCCACATCAGAAATATACGGCTGTAACGTAGAGATCCTTCCCTTCTCTACCGTTTCTACCAATTACCCTCAGAGCAAGAACCTTATAAACAAATAACCATTTAGAAATTCAGCTTTATAGATTGGACCCGCAGATTTGCGACCCTACTGACCCGCAGATTTGCGACCCAAGGAATTATTCAAACGGTAACCGGATGTAATAGACGTTCGACTTCCGGTGTTCTCTGATCACGATCAGAACGCCCTCGCCTTCAAGCTCAGCAACAGCCCGCAGAACCTTGTCCTCGGACATGGAGAGCCGCTTGGCGATTTCCTTAACCCCATACCAGCAAGATTGGTCGTCGCCGTTCATTCGCTTCGCCAGCCAGTAGCCCACGCGGAAGGCGCGATCCGATAGATCATCCATCTCACAGATGAAATCGAGCCACTTTCGCCGCTTGTCATAGAAGGCTGCGGCCGACTGGCCGTCGTCGTTTTTCAGGTTCATGCGCGATCAATAGACCCGCGTATCGATTAGCGCAACAAATTTGCATCGAATTTCGCTACACAATATTTACATTCGTTTCGATTATCGATACACCAATCTCCATCAGCAGCGACGAAGACGCCTCACCCGCCGATCTCGCTGCCACCACTAACCGGAGATGAACGCGATGGCATGGGTAACCCGATACAGGATTGAAGACGGTGCCCGTGTTTTCAACGGAACCGAGTTCACGACCGACGAATGCGACGTGTTTGAGTATCGCAGCGAAGGTGAAGCGAACGACGATGCCGAAGAGTTCGGCGGCGAGGTCGTCAAGTTCGATCGGTATGCCGCGCATCCCGACATGGTTTTCCCGTCGCGTTCGGTCGATCCGCTCGTCCGTGGCGCTGATCTCGGCGGGCATCTGGAAGCGGCTGAGTAAGACGATGAGCGAACGAGCAAAAACAACAGGCGGCTCAGCTTTCCCCGGTAACCACTCTTACGTTGATGGGTATCCTGCAAGCTTCGAAGGCATGACGCACCGCGATTATGCGGCGATCCATGCAGATCAGCCAGGCATTGCCGAGATCGTTTCTATGGCCGGCTTAACCTACTCGGCCGGTCAGGTCTGGTCTGACGAGCAAACGTCCCTCGGTGGTTTCGAAATCTGGTGGCGGTCAATCCCAAATTCGGAACGGTTCATGCTTTCAGCCCGCGTCCGTTACGCGATGGCAGACGCCCTTCTGGCGGTTAAAGCCGAAACCGACCCCAAGCACTCAGATTACGACGACGGGCCATTTTGAGCCGCCCCGCATAGGGCTTCAGACAAGGGATAGGGATATGACGCTGAGCCTCAAAGTCCTAAAGGACATATTTCCGAAAAATGAACCGGCGTTCGAAGCGCCCTTCCGTGTCGAGACAGACAAGGATGGAGAGGTTCATATCCGTGATGCGCAGGGTGACATACTAGCGACGTTCGCTCGATACACGCAAATGCCGATTAGCGACGAAAGAGCCTTGGCTTACGAGGTCGCCTACTGGGAAATTGAAGCAAACCGCATCGTTGCGGCGCTCAATGCTTCTTACCCCACCCCCACCAAGTAACCACAGCAAAGCGGGATAAGAAGATGGCAGAGATTGAGTGTGTCTATCGAGCCAGAGTTTTCTACGAAGCCAGCCCAGACATCGTGGATGCAATAGAAAACAAAGCATTCGGTTGGCAAGGGTCTCTTGAGGTCGAAACGATGTGCGGGAATGCGTGCTGTCCGCCGCACATCGTCGCTGAAGGCCGATCTCTGGCAGAAGTTACAAAATGGGCCGAGAAAGTTGAGCGCTACATCACGCGCCGCAAAGGGGCTGAACTTCTAGCCCCTGCCCAATCCTCCTAACCAACCCACCGGCTTTGTCAGAGTAACAGATAAGGGGCAGGATAATGAGCAAGGCAGTTGAAGACGTGTTGTTGGAGCGCCAGAGACAGGTTGTCGCTGAGGGCTTCGACCAGAACCACGACGACGCATACCATGACGGCGACCCGCGCAAAGCAGCGGCCATGCTCAACGAGGGTTTGGTTCAGGGCGTCGAAGAACGTCTGTCGCTCTATGCTTCGAAAGGGAGATCGTGATGCCCTCCGCTTTCTCCAACACACCAGAAGCGGACGCACTGATCGAACGCATCGAAGCGATCGACAAGCGTTACCAGGCCGCCCAGCGCAAGATGCGCTCCATCGAACAACTCACCCTCGTTCTCGTGTCCTGCAGCCTCATGTTCGGCGGGTGCTTGGCGCTTGAGAGCGTCCTGAAGGAACGGGCGGTTATCAATCAGGAGGTCAGCGCGTGGAAAAGATAGTCGATCAGGACAGGTTCCAGCACATCAGCGGCATTGCCGGGAAGCTAATCGGCGGCCTTCGACGGGATCGCGTCTGGGACGGCTCGCAAATCAAGCTGGGCGCGGTCTACAGCGGCGTTCCGATTGAGGCCTACCACAGCGATACCGAACTGTTTGACGGCTTCTCTATCTCAAGCTCAGGCCTTCGCGCCGTGCTAAAGCGTCCGTCCGAATATTGGGGCTTCTCGCCCTACAATCCCAATCCGTTTGAAAAGCCGGAGAAGGATAGCCTGGAGTTCGGCAAGGCGGCCCATATGCTGTTGCTGGGCGAAGAAGGCTTCAAGGAGCGCTATGTCCTGCGCCCGGAGAAATATCCCGACGAGAAAGGCAACAAGAAGCCTTGGAGCGGCAATTCCAACTGGTGCAAGAAGTGGCTTGCCGATCAGAAGAACGCCGGCCGCGTCGTCATCACCGACACCGATATCTCGCATATACGCCACATCGCCAACTCGCTCCAGAGCAAGGAGGCTATCCGCCTCGGCATTCTGAACGGTCGCATCGAGCGCAGCATCTTCTGCAAGCACGGCGATATCTGGCTGAAGGCGCGGCCGGATGTGGTGCCGAACGACAGCGGCGACTTTGTCGACTTGAAGACAGCCGCCAGTGTGGATGATGAAAGCCTGTCCAAGGCGATCTATTCGCACGGCTATCATGTTCAGGCCGGGCTGCTCCGCATGGTGGTCCGCGAAATCCTCGGCGCCGACGCATTCTCCAGCTTCACCTTCGTGTTTGTAGAGAAGTCCCCCCCCTATGACGTGCGGGTTATGCAGCTGAAAGACGAGGATATCGACCTCGGGGAAGCGCTCGCCCGCAAGGCCATTGCGACGGTCAACGAGTGCCTGAAGCGCAACGACTGGCCAGGCTACGACGGCTTCGACAAGGCCATTTCCTACGCCGAGATGCCCGGATGGGCAAAGACTCGAATCAAAATTGAACTGGAGGCCGCAGCGTGAACCAGCTTGCCAAGAATAACGAACGCCCTTCCAAACCTGCGCTTCTTGCCGGCGGCGCAATTTCCGCAATCGTACCACAGTCGATCGAGGAAGCATTCCGTTTGGCCGAGGCGATCCATATGTCTGGCATGGCCCCGAGTGGCTTCGACAGCCCACAGAAGGTCATGATCGCCATGCTCGCCGGCCTTGAAATCGGCATGCCGCCTATGGCTTCCGTTCAGTCTGTGGCCGTCATCAACAATCGTCCGTGCATCTGGGGTGATGCACTTATCGGCGTCGTCCGCAAATCCCCGCTTTGCCTCTATGTCACCGAGTGGATTGAGGGCGAAGGTGACGAGATGATCGCTCATTGTGAGACACACCGCAAAGGCGAACCGCGCCCTGTCAAAATGTCGTTCTCGGTAGTCGATGCCAAGAAGGCTGGCTTGTGGCAGACGGAAGCCCGGATCACGAAGAAATCGCGGGATGGCGGCACCTACCAGAAAGACAACGACAGCCCGTGGTACAAATACCCGAAGCGAATGCTGCAAATGCGAGCCCGCGCTTGGTGCCTTCGTGACGTCTACGCCGATGTGACCAAGGGCATGCAGGTACGCGAAGAAGTCGAGGATTACCAGCACGTCGGCCCCGACAACGCCCGCGATATCACACCGGCGCAGCCGTCGGTCATGGCAAGGCTCCGCGCCGCTCAGGAAGCCCCACAGCAGCCCGAGGAAGAGCGCGAAGGCTTTGACGCGGCATTCGTCCATTCGGAGACGGAAACAGCTCTCACGGGCGAGATACTGCCCAACACCAATTCCGACGATGAATCCCCTGCCCAGTCGTCGGATAACGCTGGCATGACGCCAGTAGATGAGGCCGGAGCGGATGAAGTCCCCGCCTCCGATGCTCCGGCCTCGACCGATCCAGAGCGCGATATCCTTATCCGGTTTGCTGCTGAAATGCTGCCGATGGCCGCTACAGCGCCGACTGAGGCATGGAAGGAAGTCGAAAAGGGCTGGTCTGAAGGCGAGATGAAAAAGCTGTCTTCCGCCGGTCTGGAAAAGGCGAAGGCGATCAGCATGTCGCTGCGTGCGATTGCGAAGGGCAACACCAGTCTGGAGTCGGCGGTCGAGTATTACGCCGAGGTGCTGGACTGCAAGGCTTCTGATCTGGGAGGCGTCGATGGCTGACCGTCCTATCCTTTTCAGCGCGCCAATGATCCGCGCGTTGCTGGCTGGCACGAAGACACAGACGCGGCGCCTTATCAAGCCACGCGGGAAGCATCGCCCAAGCCTGTTCGACGGCACATGGTCCGATTCATATGTGCTTGACCACGGCAACGAAAGCTGGCGCCAAGTCGATATCCCGATCAAACTTGGTGATCGCCTGTGGGTGCGTGAAACATGGGCTCCCTTGTCTGCCCTTACCCACAACGATCCGGGCGTGCAGGCTTTGGCGGACGGAGGTTTCTATCGCGCTGACGGTGGGACGGTCGATGGCGAAATCTCCAAGTGGTTACCGTCGATTTTTATGCCTCGTCATGCTTCCCGCCTGACGCTGATCGTCACCGACGTGCGGGTGGAGCGGTTGCAGGACATCAGCGAGGCTGACGCGGATGCCGAATGCTTTGGCGGCAACTATCCCGGCGATGTTCTGCCAGAGGTATTCCACGGAGACCGGGAGCAGTACGGCCATCTTTCGATGGCGCAATGCTACGGCAGACTGTGGAACCACATCAACGGCGCTGGAGCATGGGAAGAAAACCCGTGGATAGTCGCCTACACCTTCACCGTCCACCACGGCAACATCGACCAGATTGCGCAGGTGGCAGCATGAACCGCCTCATTAGACGCGCCATCCACCACTGGCTCGCTTGGAAGTCGAGACGGAAGCTTGCCCGTGAATACAACTGGCAAACCGAGATCGACGCCGAGATAAGACAGGCAAAGCAATCCCACGGCAAGACAGGACGTGTCCGCGATCTGGAACGCCGCAAGCGGGACATGATGACACACGCGCTGAGAGGGCATAACTGATGGCCCGGACAGTAGACGAGTGGGTAGGCAAGACGGATGACGCCAGAGTGCCACCACGGGTCCGCCAGCGCGTGTTCGACCGGCATAACGGCATATGCCACCTGACCGGCCGCAAAATTCAGCCTGGTGAGAAATGGGAGCTGGAGCATATCCACGCCCTCATCCTCGGTGGTCAGCATAGAGAAAGCAATCTGGCGCCGGCGCTCTATGCCCCTCACAAGGTCAAGACGGCCACCGAGATGAAGGTGAAAGCTAAGACCGATGCTGTTCGAAAGAAGCATCTGGGCATCACCCGCCCGAAGCAGACGATCAAGTCCGCCCCCTTCCCCAAATCCGAAAAGGCAAGCCAGCGAGACCCGAACAAAGGACTGCCGCCGCTGCCACGCAACAATCTGTACGAGGCAAAGACAGCTTGGGCATTTGCCGATGGCGATCTGGTGCGCAAGAAATCCGGCTCATGGTGGGAAGGCCGCGTCGTCGGCACATACTCCACCGAGCAGACACCGCGCGGATATGCCGTCCAGTTGGATAAGGCATTTGGCCCTGTCCAGATTTACCCGGAATCGGCTCTTGAGAGCGCCCTGCAATCGGAGGAGCGGTGATGAAGATGGAATCCGCTGGAAAGGACATGCGCCGAATTATCTCCGATACGGGAGAGGTGGTGGGGCTTGCCGCAAAGCTTATGAATAATCGTTGGTGTGCCCTTGATTGTGACGGCGGCCGTATAGCGCGGGCTGGTTTTTTCGACACTCCGCGCCAGGTCTTGCAGTGGTTTGAGAAAGAGGAGCGGTGCTGTCCCAGCACCTGCCATACATCTACCGATGGGACCGCCAAGGCCGTAAAGGCCAGCCCTGCGATGTCCTGATCCGCACCAAGGTCATGAATAGTTGTCTCGTCCGGTTTGGCGACGGCTACACCATGGTCACAAGCCGCAATGCGCTGATGAGCAACCGAGCGGCGCTTGAAAGGAGCGAGGGATGACGGAGGAAGCCAGAACAATCGCCAGAAGATCGAGAGCCAGCGAAAGAGCTATCACAGCCGCCCTCACCGCGATGAAGTCTGCAGGCCTGCCTGTGGATAAGGTGTGCGTAAACGGTGGACAGGTCGAGATCCACGTCAATACCGTTGAGGGCGCGACAGAAGCTGAAAATGATGGAGGCCTCAAAGATTGGTGAGGCTTCAAATGAAAATCGACTATCCGGGCCTGATTGAGCAGAAACTTCCTTCAGGCACGGTCATTTATCGCGTCAGGCCGAAAGGCCAACACAGCAAGCGCATCCAGATAAGCGGGGAGTTCGGCTCAGACGAGTTTATCCGCCAATACTGGATAGCCAGGCGCGGAGAAAAACCGGAGCAGGAGAAGAAAGCGTCCGAGCAGGAAGCACCGAAATCTATCGGGTGGCTTGTTCAAAGCTACTTCGAATATTTGGAAGAGCGCGTGAAGGCCGGAACAACCAGCGCAAAAACGGTGAAGAAAAAGCGTAATCTTCTCAACCGGCTAATTGTCGAACCGGACAGGAAAATGCTCATTCCGCGGGAAAAGCTCATTGAGATGCAGGACAAGATGGGGTCGACGCCGGCACAGGCCGACGCACTCATGGAAGCTGTTAGCGTCATGTACGGTTGGGCTGTCGAGCGGAAATATGTTCTTGAGAACACAGCCAAGGGCATCAAGCAGATATATCGCAAGGGCGAAGGCGCCACACCGTGGAAGGCAGCGGATGTCAAAAAGTTCTTTGCCACCCACAAATACGGTAGCAAGCCCTATATAGCCATGAACGTTCTGCTGTGGACCGGATGCCGAATTGAAGACCTGACGATCCTTGGACGGAAATTCGAATGCGTCATCGATGGGATCGAGGCGCTTCGCTGGACTCCGCTGAAGCGCGGGTCGTCGGAAGTATCCCTTCCCTTGTTCGCACCGCTGAAAGCAGCAACGAGATCGGCAACAGTGCAAGGCAACACATACGTTCTCGGCAGAGGTGGCAATCCATACGCCAGCGGAGACGCAATGTCCGCAATGTTCAAGCATTGGTGCCGCGATGCCGGCCTAAACGAACTGTCCGCTCACGGGGTCAGGAAAGGTCTGGCAGAGGTGTTGGCTGAAATGGGTTGCACCCAATACGAGATCATGGCGATACTCGGTCATTCCGAAGCCAAAACGAGTGAAGTTTACACACGCAGGGTCGAAAGATGGAAGCTTGCTCAGGGTGCTATGGAGAAGGTAACCGCGACTGGCACTTGGTTCTGATTGGTCCAATGCCGGTCCAAAATTGGACCGGTATCATTGAAACATCTCAACAATTTCTTGTTGAATGGTGCGGTCGAGAAGACTCGAACTTCCACGGGTTGCCCCACAGCGACCTCAACGCTGCGCGTCTACCAATTCCGCCACGACCGCATCGTGGTAGATGTCAACTTGCGCCGACGGGGGTGCATGTAGCAAAAGGATTTTCGGTGCACAAGAGCGTCGTGACAGTTTTTTGAAATTAAAAATCGCACCGCGCCGCCCTATATGCAGGAAGCCCGGAAATGCTGGGGTTGCCGGCCTCCCGCCATTTTGCGAGAAGGCTGTGGAAAGGACTTTTTCATGCTCACACGCACGGATATCGAGACAAATATGCTGCCGACCCCCGGTTCGCCGCCCGTTCGCTGGCGAATCTCCGAAGGTCTCGTCCCTTACGGGCAGGCAATCGAGGAAATGGAGCGGGAAGTTGCCGCCATCGCCGCCGGCGAGGCCGACGAACTCGTCTGGCTTCTGGAGCATCCGCCGCTTTACACGGCCGGCACCAGCGCCGATGCCACCGATCTGATAGAACCGGACCGTTTTCCTGTCTTTGCGACGGGCCGCGGCGGCGAATATACCTATCACGGGCCGGGACAGCGGGTCGTTTACGTCATGCTCGACCTGAAACGACGCCGGCAGGATGTCCGCGCCTATGTGGCTGCACTGGAAGATGTCATCATCCGCACGCTGGACAAGATGAATGTGCGCGGCGAGCGGCGCGAGGACCGGGTTGGCGTCTGGGTCAGGCGACCTGAAAAACCGCTTCTGCCGGATGGCGGCATGGCCGAGGACAAGATCGCCGCGCTTGGCATCAGGCTGCGCAAATGGGTGAGCTTCCACGGGCTGTCGATCAACGTCGACCCCGACCTCGGGCATTTCTCCGGAATCGTACCCTGCGGCATCAGCGCCTATGGCGTCACCAGCCTTGTCGATCTTGGATTGCCGGTTATGATCGGTGATGTCGACGTTCTGCTGCGCGAGGCCTTCGAGGAGGTTTTTGGCCCGGCAGTGCCCGAAACCGGCGCAGGCGGCTAATCCCACCGCAACCTTTGCCGCAGGCCGGTGTTTCCAGCATCGATCACCACAAGAGGAGGAACGACCATGTTCACAACGTCCGCTTATGCCTGCGATGACGGTTCTTCACCGATGAAGCTCGCGACAATCAAACGTCGCGATCCCGGCCCGCGCGATGTCGAAATCGAGATCGAATTCTGTGGCGTCTGCCACTCGGATATCCACACGGCCCGCAGCGAATGGCCGGGCTCCCTCTACCCCTGCGTTCCCGGCCACGAAATCATCGGCCGTGTCGCACGGCTGGGTTCGGATGTCACGAAGTTCAAGGCAGGCGACCGTGTCGGCGTCGGCTGTATCGTCGATAGCTGCCGGGAGTGCGCAAGCTGCGCCGAAGGGCTGGAGCAATATTGCGAAAACGGCATGACCGGCACCTATAATTCGCCTGACAAGGCGATGGGCGGCGGCGCGCATACGCTCGGCGGTTATTCCGCCCATGTGGTGGTGGATGACCGCTACGTGCTCAATATTCCAGAAGGGCTCGATCCGGCCGCCGCGGCGCCCCTGCTCTGCGCCGGCATAACCACCTATTCCCCGCTGCGCCATTGGAACGCCGGTCCCGGCAAGCGCGTCGGCGTCGTTGGCCTCGGCGGCCTCGGCCACATGGCCGTGAAGCTTGCCAATGCCATGGGGGCAACGGTGGTGATGATCACCACGTCGCCCGGCAAGGCGGAAGATGCAAAAAAGCTCGGCGCCCACGAGGTGATCGTTTCCCGTGATGCCGAACAGATGCGCAAGGCCGCTTCCAGCCTCGATCTCATCATCGACGCGGTGGCCGCCGATCACGACATCAACGCCTATCTCGCGCTGCTGAAACGCGATGGTGCATTGGTGCAGGTGGGCGCACCGGAAAAACCGCTGTCGGTGCTGGCCTTCAGCCTCATCCCCGGCCGCAAGACCTTTGCCGGTTCTATGATCGGCGGCATTCCCGAAACCCAGGAAATGCTGGATTTCTGCGCCGAGAAAGGCATCGCCGCCGAAATCGAGATGATCGATATCGGTCAGATCAATGACGCTTATGAACGCATGATAAAAAGCGATGTGCGTTATCGTTTCGTCATTGATATGAAGAGCCTGCCGCGCCAGAAGGCCGCCTGACCTTGAAAGGGGGGCGGCCTTTCGGGCGTCCCCTTCCTCATTGGACCTTCCGGTCGAAAGCGCAGCCCGAACCATGACCAGCCAGACCGGTTTCAGCGATGTCGCCAAGGGCATGACCATCATGGCAGGCTGCATGTTCGTGCTGCCGGTCATGGATGCGATTGCCAAATACATGGCGGTCAGCGGCGGCATGTCGCCGGCGCAGGTCACCTTCTATCGCTTTTTCTTCCAGGTCCTGTGCACCCTGCCGCTGCTGCTCGTGGTCTCGCCCAGGGCGCTGTTCAGCGCCAAACGGCCGTGGATGAACTGCCTGCGCGGCGTGCTGCATGCCTCAGCCAGCCTGATGTTCTTCGCCGCCGTCAAATACATGCCGCTTGCCGATGTCTTCGCCATCTATTTCGTCGAGCCCTTCATGCTGACGATGATGTCGGCCCTCTTCCTCGGCGACAAGGTCGGCTGGAAGCGCTGGATGGCAATTGTCGTCGGTTTTGGTGGCGCGCTGATCGTCATTCAGCCGAGTTTCGAGATCTTCGGCTGGACCTCGCTCCTGCCGGTCGCCTGCGCCTTTCTCTATACGCTTTACCTGTTCCTGAACCGTGCCATCGGTGACGCCGACAGCCCGCTGGTCATGCAGACCATGTCCGGCATTGCCGGCACCATATTCATGGGCGCGGTGCTTTTGGCCGGTGATGCGCTGGGCGACAGGGATTTTGCGATCTCGCTTCCGCAATCCGGATTCGCGCTTGTCCTGCTCATCCTGCTGGGATCGATATCCGGCTACATGCACCTGCTGATCGTCAGGGCTTTCAGGCTGGCCCCGCTGTCGCTGCTGGCGCCTTTCCAGTATTTCGAGATCATCTCGGCGACAGTTCTCGGCTATGCGCTGTTTTCGGACTTCCCGACGCCATCGAAATGGCTCGGCATCCTCATTATCGTCGCATCCGGCCTGTTCATCATCTGGCGCGAAAGCAAGCAGGCCCATGCGACACCGCCGCTCGACGGGCAATGACGCCTGACGCCGGTCCCGTCAGGTGCCGGAGGGCAGCGGCCCTTCATCGTGATGATCCTGCGCTTCGACGAGACTGCCAAGCAGCCAGAGCGAAACCTCCGCCGCTTCACCCGCGGATTTGAAACGATAGGAGCCGCTATATTTCGGCATGTCGAAGAAGGTGACCACGAAACCGTCGCCGCTTTCCAGACCCTCTATCCTGATGCGCTCGGGATCGATCATCACGCACACATAGTGCGAGCCCATGTTGCGCATGAAGCCGGCCTTGTTGTCGTGCAGCCGCACAAAGGCCGCGCCGCCATCCGCCGTCATATGAAGGCTTCTGATCGCCTCGTTCGGAAAGGCACGGGCGAAATCCATGATCGCCTGCCCCACATCATGGCTGTTGTCATCCTCCGTCGCCCGCGACATGCGCCAGGCATAAACGGCAAAGACCGAAAGCAGCACGAAGACGATAATCCAGATCGCCAAATTCATCCGGGACGCTCCCTAAGCACCGAAACCTTCGGATTCGCGAATCGAAACGACACGAACCCGTTTCAGGTTCATATAGGTCGAGGCTTGCGTGAAGTGTGGCGTGGCGGAGAGACACGGCGCCGCTGAAGATCAGAAGCGCTTGAGAAACGATGCCTTCGCGAGAAGCCATTGCCGGCGAAGCTGCGACAGCTGCAATTCGCCTTCGAACACTCCCGATCCGGCCTTTCGAGCGGCAACGATAACAGGGCCGGACAGGGCAACAGGCAGATAGGCGGCAAAAACGGTCTTGGAGGTCGTCGCGCGCCGGGCCTTTTCCAGATGATCCAGCGCGTGCGCGGCAAACAGCTCGATGGCAATACCGATCCGTTGCCGGTCCGCGCCCTCGAGAAAGGTCTCGCGATCGAGCCCGGCGGCCGAGAGCATGTCGGCGGGAATATAGACCTGCCCGCGACGGCGATGCAGCGGCATGAGGAGCAGGATACCGGCCATGGCCTGCGCCACACCCGCATGCCCTGCCGCTTCCGCGCTGGTCGCAGCGTCCTGCGGGGAAAGCACCAGGCTCGCCAGCTGAATAAGGGCGGACGCGGTTTCCCCCGCATAACCCTCAAGCGCGTTGCGATCCTCGAACAGATCATCGTAGAGATCGAAGATACGCGCCTCGATCATATTGACCAGCACCGGGCGCGGCAGGCGATGCTGCTCGATCACGGCCAGAAGCGCCGCCGCGACGGGGTGGGACTGGCTGTCCCCATGCGCATTGCCCTCAAGCAGGTCGCGCCACCATTGCATGCGCACTTCGCCGGGCAGCGCCTCGCGCACGGAATCACGGATACGCGCGATTTCGGCGTTGAAGGCATAGAGCGCCGCCAGAGCGTTGCGCTTATCGGCAGGCGACAGAAGACAGGCGAGATAGCGGTCGCGATCGGTATCGCGCAGCGTCGCGAGGCAGACGTCGAGATTTTCTGTGGGTGCCATGGTTCCCCGCGCGAAACGTCCTGTCAGCCTTCGACGGCAATCAGCGCCGCAGCCACGGCGCGCGATTCCGAAAGCATGATATTATAGGTGCGCACGGCAGCACCCGTGCTCATCGGGTCGACGGAAATGCCCGCTTCCCTGAAGGCCGCGCGCAATTCCTTTGGCAGCACCCGCATGCCGTCACCTGTGCCGATCAGCAGCACCTCGATGTCCTGCGCTTCCGCCAGAACCTTCTCGAAATGCCCGAGGGTCAATTCTTTCGCATCGACGGGCTCCCACCCGTAAATGCCCGAAGGCAGAAGCAGAAGCGAGCCGCGATGCGACATCTCGGCAAAACGGAAACCGCCATTGCCATAGGCATCGATGGGCGCCCGGCCGGGAAAATGGGCCGGGCGTATTTCGATCCCGCCGGCCATCAGACGGCAGGCTTGCCGCCGATGGCATTGCCGGGTTTTTCGTCCTTCTCGTCTTCCGCATCCTTGTTATCGGGACGCAGCTTGAAGGCGATCAGCACCGGTGCGGCAATGTAGAGCGACGAGAACACGCCGATACCGACACCGAACAGCATGGCGAAGGTGAAGGACCTGATAACCTCGCCACCGAAGAGGTAGAGCGCGAGCAATGCCAGAAGCACGGTCAGACCGGTGAGGATCGTGCGCGACAGCGTCTGGTTCAGCGATGCATCGATGATCATCGACAGCGGCATCTTTTTATAACGCCTGAGGTTTTCGCGGATACGGTCGTAAATGACGACGGTATCGTTCAGCGAATAACCGATGATCGTCAGGATCGCCGCGATACTCGTGAGGTTGAACTCTATCCCCAGGAAGACAAAGAGCCCGATGGTGAAGACAACGTCATGCACCATGGAGATGACAGCGCCGAGCGCAAACTGCCATTCAAAGCGGACCCAGATGTAGACCATGATCGCCGTCATGGCGAGTATGATACCGATCGTGGACGTGTAGGTAAGGTCACCCGACACGGCCGGACCGACGACTTCCACACGGCGGAAATCGTATTTGTCCTCAAGCTCGCCACGCACCATGGTGATGGCGGACTGCTCGGCATTCTCGCCGCCTTCCTGCGCCTGAATGCGGATGAGGACATCCTGCGGCGTACCGAAGTTCTGCGCCTGGATTTCACCGAGGTTCAGCTGGTTCAGACGCTCGCGGATATCGGCGAGATCGGCTTCACCCTGCTTGGCGCGCACTTCAATGACGGAGCCGCCCTGGAAGTCGATGCCGAGGTTCAGGCCCTTGGCCACGAAACCGCCGATACAGGCGAGCATGATCGCGCCGGTGATCATGAACACCACGCGGCGATAGCGCATGAAGGGAATGTCGCGGCCATCGAACATGGCCGTGCGCACGCCCTTCGGCAGATGCTTCGGACGGCTGCGGCGAACCCAGTAGCCGAACATCCACGCCGTCAGCGTATAGGCGGTAAAGACGGTGGTGATGATACCGACGGCGAGCGTGACGGCGAAGCCCTTGACCGGGCCGGTGCCCATGTAGAACAGCACGCTCGCCACGATCAGCGTCGTCAGGTTGGCGTCGATAATGGTCGCAAAGGCGCGGGTAAAGCCGTTATCCAGTGACTGAATCAGCGGCTTGCCGCTTTTCACTTCCTCGCGTATTCGCTCGTAGATCAGAACGTTGGAATCCACCGCCATGCCGATCGTCAGAACGATACCGGCGATACCTGGCAATGTCAGCGTCGACCCGATCACACTGAGAACGGCGAGCAGCATGACGACGTTGACGACAAGCGCGATGTTCGCCAGCAGGCCGAAGAAGCCGTAGAAGACGAACATGAAGATGAGGACGCCGACGGCGCCGATGGCACTTGCCGTCAGGCCGGCGGTGATGGAGTCGTTGCCGAGGCTCGGACCGACCGTGCGTTCTTCAACGACGGTCAGCGTGGCCGGCAGCGCGCCCGCGCGCAGAAGAACAGCAAGGTCGTTTGCGCCCTGCACCGAGAAGCTGCCGGAAATCTGTCCCGAACCGCCGATGATCGGCTCGCGGATGACAGGTGCGGAAATGACCTGGTTATCGAGCACGATGGCGAAAGGCTTGCCGACATTCTGCTGCGTCGCCTGCGCAAAGCGCTGCGCGCCGCGGCTGTCGAAGCGGAAGGTGACGACGGGTTCGTTGGTCTGCTGGTTGAAGCTCGCCTGTGCGTCGACGAGATTGTCGCCGGAGACGAGCGCGCGGCGTTCCACCAGATAGGGAACCGGCGGATCGTCCTGCGAATAAAGAACTTCAGAGGTCGCGGGCGGACGGCCGTTCATCGCTTCCTGAACCGGCATGGTGGTGTCGACCATGCGGAAGGACAGCTTTGCCGTCTGGTTGAGCAGCGATTTCAGACGCTGCGGATCCTGAAGGCCCGGCACCTGCACGATGATGCGGTCGGAACCCTGACGCTGGATGAGCGGCTCGGTGGTGCCGACTTCGTCGACGCGGCGGCGCACGACTTCGATCGACTGCGATACGGCCGACGACAGGCGGTAATCGACGCCTTCATCCGTAAGGTTGAGGCGCAGCAGATTGTCGCCGCCGTCGCTCATCGTCACTTCGGTGATGGAACCGCCGACCAGCGTTCCGGCGGATACCGGCTGCGTCAGATCGCGTAGCGCCGTCTTGGCGGCTTCCAGCTGGGCGGGATCGCTGATGCGAACCTGAATCTGCTGGCCGTTGCCGGTGAGCCCCGAATAACGGATGTTGGCATCGCGAAGCTGGGTACGCACATCGCCAACAATCGTCTCAAGCCGTTCCTTGACAATGTCGGAACGCTCGATCTTGAGCATGATGTGCGAGCCGCCCTGAAGGTCGAGACCGAGCGTTACCTTGTTGTCCTTGTACCAGGCAGGCATGCTCTCCAGCTGTTTTTCCGAAAACAGGTTGGGAGAGGCGATGAAGACGCTTGCCAGCACAAGCAGCCAGATGAAGACTGTTTTCCAACGGGAAAAATGAAGCATTTCGATCTCGGTCAGGGTTGGGGTTGCGCGGACAGCGCAACCCGTCAAAATTCGCAATCGGGCGTCCGGTTATCCGGCAGGATCAGGAAGCGGCTTCCGTCTTGACCACTTCACCCTTCACACGCACTTCGGCGATATAAGCGCGGGCAGCGCGGATTTTCACGCCTTCGGCGATTTCGACTTCGAGTTCATTGTCATCGATGACCTTGGTCACCTTGCCAACGATGCCGCCGCCAAGAACGACCTGATCGCCACGGCGAATGCTGGTCAGCGTTTCCTGGCGCTTCTTCATCTGCGCGCGCTGCGGGCGTATGAGGAAAAAGTACCAGACGACCATAAGGGGCGCAAACAGGAAAAGCATTTCCAGGCCGGAACCGAAGGCCGATGCGCCGCCCGTTGCGTCCTGGGCAAAAGCTTGACTAATGAACATATAAAACTCCTCAACGATTACGGCACGACCTCGTATGCCGCCCCAGCTTTCAAGCCGCCGGAATATAGTGGGGAACGCCGGGATTGCAACAGATGCAAGGCCCACGCCGTACCGATTCCGGACCTCTTAACCTTTATGGGCCGGAAACGCCATGCTAGGCCGGTCTCAAAACAGAGTTTTGAACACCAGACAAGCGGAAGAAACACCATGATTCGAGAAGAAACGGCCACCCTGCTTCTTGCCGAACTGCGCCGGCTGAACGTTGCCGTGGAGCGACTGGCCGGCCCCGCCCCCGCCGAAAACGACTGGAATGCCGCCGATTGTTTCGTCTGGTCGCCGGTCAATTCCTTTCTGCAGCCGGTCCCCCGCCCCAATCGTATCGCGCTCAAGCTCATCCGTGGCGTCGATCATGTGCGTGACATCCTGCATGAAAACACCCTGCGTTTCGCCGATGGTTTTCCCGCCAACAACGTGCTTTTGTGGGGCGCGCGCGGCATGGGCAAGTCCTCGCTGGTCAAGGCGGTTCACGAAGATGTGCGCACCGCAAGCGGCGTTCCCCTGAAACTTGTGGAAGTGCACCGGGAGGATATCCACACCCTGCCCGCTTTGCTCGACATACTGAAAATCTCGGATCAGCGCGTCATTCTGTTCTGCGACGATCTCTCTTTCGATCACGACGACACGGCCTATAAATCGCTGAAGGCGGCGCTCGATGGTGGTATCGAAGGCCGGCCGGACAATGTCCTTTTCTATGCGACCTCCAACCGGCGCCATCTGCTGCCACGCCACATGATGGAAAACGAACAATCGACCGCCATCAACCCGTCGGAAGCAGTCGAGGAAAAAGTCTCTCTCTCCGACCGCTTCGGCCTGTGGCTCGGCTTCCACAAATGCGGCCAGGAAGACTATCTGACGATGATCGACAGCTATGCCGAACATTTCGATCTGGGTCTGGACCGCGAAACCCTGCATCACGAGGCGCTGGAATGGGCAACCACCCGCGGCGGCCGCTCCGGCCGTGTGGCCTGGCAATATATTCAGGACGCCGCCGGACGCCTGAGAAAATCCATCGACCGATAACGACACCGTGACATCAGGCGAAAGCCGGTGTCGTTACGGTCACAAAGCGTGTCGTATTCCCGAACGACAAGCCTCGCCCCGCATGGTTTGCTGCAGATATCCGGTTCCGCTTCGAATTTCAGGGCGGAACAGTCGGAACACCGGCGAAATGCCGGTGGTTGCGGCGGGCGGTGATCGGGAGACAGGCTACGTCTTTCAGGACGTGCGGCAATTCCCCTTTCCATCCCCTCGCCGGACGATTCCGTGTGAGCCGAACAGCGGCTCGCACGCGTGCATTGTGACGATATCCTGCCCGCGGAGGAGCGGGCCGGCATTGGCGTTCAACCCCCAGGAGGAGATGGATATGAGCAGGAACAGAGGCGTCGTCTACATGCGGCCGGGTCAGGTGGAGGTCCGCGATATTGACGACCCCAAGCTGGAGGCGCCGGATGGCCGCCGTATCGAACACGGCGTTATTCTCAAGGTGATTTCCACCAATATCTGCGGCTCCGATCAGCACATGGTGCGCGGCCGCACCACGGCGATGCCGGGTCTCGTCCTTGGCCATGAAATCACCGGCGAAGTCATCGAAAAGGGCGTCGATGTCGAAATGCTCGAAATCGGCGATATCGTCTCGGTGCCGTTCAACGTCGCCTGCGGCCGTTGCCGCTGCTGCAAGTCGCAGGATACCGGCGTCTGCCTGACGGTGAACCCGTCGCGCGCCGGCGGCGCTTACGGTTACGTCGACATGGGCGGCTGGATCGGCGGACAGGCCCGTTATGTCACCATCCCCTATGCCGATTTCAACCTTCTGAAATTCCCTGACCGCGACAGGGCGATGTCGAAGATCCGCGACCTCACCATGCTGTCGGACATCCTGCCGACCGGCTTCCACGGCGCGGTCAAGGCGGGCGTCGGTGTCGGCTCCACGGTCTATGTCGCGGGCGCCGGCCCGGTCGGCCTTGCGGCTGCCGCCTCCGCCCGCATTCTCGGCGCCGCGGTCGTCATGATCGGCGATTTCAACAAGGATCGCCTCGCACATGCGGCAAAAGTCGGTTTCGAACCCGTCGATCTCTCCAAGGGTGACCGGCTGGGCGACATGATCGCCGAAATCGTCGGCACCAACGAGGTCGACAGCGCCATCGACGCCGTCGGCTTCGAGGCACGCGGCCATGCGGGCGGCGAGCAGCCGGCCATCGTTCTCAACCAGATGATGGAAATCACCCGCGCCGCCGGTTCGATCGGCATTCCCGGCCTTTACGTCACCGAGGACCCCGGCGCGGTCGACGCCGCGGCAAAACAGGGCAGCCTGTCGCTGCGTTTCGGCCTCGGCTGGGCAAAGGCGCAATCCTTCCACACCGGCCAGACGCCGGTGCTGAAGTATAATCGCCAGCTCATGCAGGCGATCCTGCATGACCGCCTGCCGATTGCCGACATCGTCAATGCGAAGATCATCGCGCTCGACGATGCCGTGCAGGGTTATGAAAGCTTCGATCAGGGCGCGGCAACCAAATTCGTGCTCGATCCCCACGGCGATCTGCTCAAGGCGGCCTGACGCCTGCCGTCGGTAAACCAGAATGACGAAACGCCCGCGACATATTTCGTCGCGGGCGTTTTGCAAGCCAATCATGTCTCCGGCCGGAGATATTACATGTCGTTCTCGACAAGAGCCTCAAGCTCGACCCTTGCCTCGGCGGAGAGATAGGGCCGGAACAGGCTGGAGACCTGTTGCAGCCCCCAGTCCAGCTGCTGCGGCCCGAATTCGCCAACACCCTCCTGCAGATTGAGATAGGCAGCCCAATAGGTCGAGACGATCCATAGATTCGTCAGAACCGCATCGCGCTCGCTTTCGGGAATGGTCACCAATCCGGCTTTCTGCATCCGGCCGACAATGTCGCCAACCGCCAGCCGCATGGTGGCGCTTATGGCCCTGACCGGCTCCACCAGCCCCGGCGCCAGCGCGACGAGCCCGACCAGATCGCGAAACAGAAAGCGGTAATTCCACACCAGCGAGAACCATTGCCGAAGAAAACCGGCATAGGTGGCCGCCGCCGCCTCGTCGGCCCCGTCAACGGTTGCGACAAGAACCATCGCATCGGCTTCGAACCGCGCAAACAGGGCGAGAACCAGCGATTCCTTGGTGCGGAAATGATAATAGAGATTGCCCTCGTTGATACCGACCGAAAGGGCGATCTCGGCCGTCGTCACCCGATCAGGCCCGCGCTCGTTGAAGAGGTCAAGGGCGGCGTCCAGAATCCTGTCCCGCGTGCGCCGTGGTCGTTCCGCATCATTGTTCTTCATCAAAATCGCGCCCCGTCATTGAAATCTAAGGCATACACCTTAAGTATCTAAAATAAGGTATACACCTTAACAGCAATGTCCCGTCATTCAACGTGAATTAAGGAGCTGTCGATGATCGGAACCGGCCTTTCCACCCCGTCCATGGATGTAACAGAGACGGAACCCCTGTCGAAATTCGCGGCGGCACGTCTCGCAATCTCGCTTGTCCGCAATCCGTTGAAGGCACTGCCGCCGGAAATCTTCAGCAAACCGGCGGTCTTCACCCGTCTCGGTGGCACGATGCGTGTGCATCTCGCCGATCCCGCACTGATCCATGAGGCACTGGTCAAGAACGCCCACCTGCTCGGCAAGGGTGAGGACGTGCGCCGGGTGCTCGGCCCTGCCCTCGGTCAAGGTCTTCTGACCGCCGATGGCGACCACTGGAAATGGCAAAGACAATCCGTTGCCGCCGCCTTCCGCCACGAAAAGCTGCTGGATTTGCTGCCGGTCATGATCGACACGGCACGGCGCACGCAAGCGCGCTGGCGCGCCCCCTCGACGGGTAACATCGATATCGGCCACGAAATGATGCGAACCACCTTCGACATCATCGTGGAAACCATGATGTCCGGCGGATACGACATTGATATCGCGCGCGTCGAACAAAGCATCACCGATTATCTGAGGCCGACTGGCTGGACCTTCGCCCTCGCCATGCTGGGCGCACCGGAATGGCTGCCGCATCCCGGCCGGCGCAAATCCCGCGCCGCCGTCGATTACCTGCGCGCCAGTCTCGCGAAGGTGATTGCCGGGCGGCGGGCAAACCCGACCGACAGAACCGATCTCGTCTCCATGCTGCTGGAAGCCAGGGATCCGGAAACCGGGCGCATGATGAGCGATGAGGAAATCATCGACAATCTGCTGACCTTCATCACCGCCGGCCATGAAACGACGGCGCTCGGCCTTGCCTGGAGCTTCCATCTTCTGTCGCAGAACCGGGAAACGGAAAGAAAAATCATCGAGGAAATCGAAGCCGTCACCGCCGGCGAACCGGTCGCGGCCGAACATATCGCCAATCTCACCTACACCCGGCAGGTGTTTTCGGAGGCGATGCGGCTTTACCCGCCCGCCCCGGTCATCACCCGCACGGCACGGCAGGATTTCAGGTTGGGCGAGCACGATATCCCGGCCGGAACCATTCTTTATGTGCCGATCTATGCCGTGCACCGGCACGCCGCGCTGTGGGACGAACCCGAACGCTTCGACCCGTCACGCTTCGAACCCGAAAAGGTCAAGGCGCGCCACCGTTATGCCTATATGCCCTTCGGCGCCGGTCCGCGCGTCTGTATCGGCAATGCCTTTGCCATGATGGAGGCCGTGGCGATTCTTGCCGTCCTCTTGCAGACGATCCATCTCGAAAACACGTCCCCGGCTGCGGCGGAGCCGCTGATGCGCGTGACATTGCGGCCGCAGGACCGGCTGATGATGAGGATCACACAGCGAAAAAACAGATCGCCCGCGGCGTGAACCACCGCGGGCGACTAATAGATAAATGCGAAAATCCACCCGTCACCGAGTGGTGACGATCAGAGGTCGACGTCGAGGATCGCCATGGAGAAATTGTACGAGCGGTCGCCGTCCTCGTCGTCGATATAGACAACGCCGAGAAACTCTTCGCCAAGATACACTTCGGCGGAATCGTCCTTGCGCGGACGCGCCTTGACCACCATCGTCGGGTTGAAGGTGCGCTTGAAATAGGCGTCGAGTTTTTTGATTTCGTCGGCTTTCACCACTATTCTCCTGTGCGGTTCGCGTTGGCCCGCTTTTGGCATGGGACAAAGGCCAAAGTAAAGTGAAAGCGGCGCATCGCCCCAGCCTTTCACAGGCCATGTCTTTCGCACGCTGTCTTCCATACGGACGACCGCGAAAATTCCGGGGTGGTCAGATATCGGCTCCGATAAGCTGGTCCATCAGTCGCGAGGGTTCCGAACACCCTGCTTCTCCCACCACGCGCGCCGGCACGCCGGCAACCGTGGTCTTGGGCGGAACCGGCTTCAGCACCACCGAGCCGGCAGCAATGCGCGAGCAGCTGCCGATCTCGATATTACCGAGGATTTTCGCCCCCGCCCCGATCATCACGCCATTGGCGATCTTCGGATGGCGGTCCGCCCCCTCCTTGCCGGTGCCGCCGAGCGTGACGCCATGCAGGATGGAGACGTTATCACCGATGACGGCCGTTTCGCCCACCACCAGTCCGGTGGCGTGGTCGAGGAAAATGCCCTTGCCGATGCGCGCCGCCGGATTGATATCCGTCTGAAAGATGCTCGATGAGCGGCTCTGCAGATAAAACGCAAAGTCTTTACGGCCCTTCTGCAGCAGCCAGTGGGCGAGGCGATGGGTCTGGATGGCCTGGAACCCCTTGAAATAAAGGAGCGGCTCCATGAAGCGCGTGCAGGCCGGGTCGCGATCGTAGACGGCCTGAATGTCGACGCGCAGCACGCTTCCCCATTCCGGCCAGTCATCCAGCATGTCCTGGAAGGTCTGGCGCAGAAGCACGGCCTGCATGTCGGGATGATCGAGGAGTTCGCAGATACGGTAGATCACACATTCTTCGAGAGACCGGTGATTGAGGATCGTCGAATAAAGGAAGGCGGAAAGCAGCGGGTCCTGTGCCGCGGCACTTCGGGCTTCATTGAGCAGGCTGCCCCAGATGGGATCGACGATCGCCAGCTGTTCGGGCTGACGGGCCTCGGTACGTGCGACCATGAATGGTCTCCTCGTTTGCAGTGGTCGTTCTTTATACAGAAAAAGACGTGCATTAGAAATGGGATTCGAATGACGACTTTAAAGGCGGCAAGGCTTCAGTTTTTCTTCATGCAGCATGAAAAACCGTTTCTTGCCGTCCTGAGCGTTGCCGCATTTGCGGACGGAAAACCGGGTTCCACTTTTTCCCGGAAATGCTCCCGATCAAAGTGAGCGGTAAAACTCCAGAACCGCCGCCTTGAACACCCGGTCGCCGACGGCCAGCATATGGTCGCGGCCGGGAATGTCGATCGCCCGCGCATGCGGCATGATCGCTGCAAGCTCCGCGCCGGAACCGGCGATATCGTCCTTGGTTCCGACCGCGATCAGCGTTGGCGCGTCGATTTTCTCAGCCTGTTCGCGCGTGACGAGAACCCGCGATGTCTCGATACAGGCGGCAAGCGCCAGCCGGTCGCTTTTCGTCTGGTCGGCAAAGGCGCGGAACATGCGGCCGCGCTCATGGGTGACGACATCGAGCGAGGGAGCAAGCAGCGCTTCCGCAATCGGGTCCCAGTCGCCGACACCTTCCACCATGCCGATGCCGAGCCCGCCGAAGACCAGCGAACGCACGCGCTCCGGATGCGCCATGGCCAGAAAGGCGGAAATGCGCGCGCCCATGGAATAGCCCATCACATGCGCTTCGGCGATGCCGAGATGATTGAGCAGCGCCACGGCGTCCTCCGCCATGACGGGCGGATAATAGGCTTCGGAATCGTGCGGCTTGTCGCTTGCGCCATGGCCGCGATTGTCGATGGCGATCACCCGGTAGCCCGCTTCACCCAGCGTCTTCAGCCAGCCGGGATGCACCCAGTTGACATTGGCGCTGGAGGCGAAGCCATGGATCAGCAGAACCGGATCGCCCGCCGGATCGCCCTCGTCGAAATAGGCAAGGCGAAGGCCGTCATGGGAAAAATCGGAAAACTGCGGCGTGTTGAGATTCATCAAGGTAACTCTTGTCAGTTTGGCGGGCTAACGTCTTGGTATCGGTAAATATCTCTATTAAACCAAAGAGATAATTACCACCCCGATGACACGAAATAAATTTGAAAAGGCGTTTGGTGACGCGCATCCGCATCTAAAATACGAAGCCGTGCGCCTGAAATATACGATTGAGCATCAATACACACCGGATTGGATCGATCCAGAAACAGGCGCGATTTTCGAAACCAAAGGCCGTTTCGTTTCAGCAGATCGCAGCAAGCAATTAGCGATCAAAGCCCAATATCCAGACCTCGATATCACGCTGGTTTTTATGAAGCCTAACCTACCGCTTTATAAAGGCTCAAAGACGACCTACGCCGAGTGGTGCGAAAAGCACGACATCAAATGGATAGATGGTAGCGAATACGCGAAACGAAAGAAGGGAAAATAAAACAGGGAGGCAGGCACAACATCCGAGGGGAGTTTAAAGGGAGGGAGACCAATAGGTGTTGCACCTGCCATAAGATGATGCGGGAAACAGGGTTAAGGAAAAACCTTATCATCTTACATTACTATTTATCACATAAGCGAAATTCCAATTTTTATATCGTTTTTTGATACGTTTTGAAGTCGAAAGATAAATAAAAGTAGTTGGTAAAAAAAGGGAACCAACTTAAAATAACGGAGATCAAAAAAATGACTTATCAAGACGAACTATTCACATTTTCAAACGCAAAGCCAAAGACCCAACCTTTGACAGCGGCCAAGAAAACGCTTTCTTTCAACGAACAACTCATTAGCGACTATACGTCTGTTGACGGGTCCGTATTCGATGTTGGCAACGGTAGCCAACCTTTGGTCTTGTCCGATTTATACGACGCGCCACTAACGATAAATTACAAGATCAAGTACACCGGAACGAACCACAATCGTCCGTTTCTCGATATTGACAAAGACGACCGTAGAGCGCTGCATAACCTCTTGACTGAGGTTTTCATTATCGGACTTTTGGACGAAGCCGACACGCTTGACGATACATTTCAAAATGACATTTGGAGCATTATGCACACGACCGCATCAACGGTTAATCGTCGTGGTGTGAAACAGACTTGGCAAACGATGGTCAAAGGTTTGTTGAATGACAAAATAATGTACAAACAACGTAATTATCACGGCAAAACGCGCCGTCACAATGACGATTTTTCATACGACCAACTTCGCAATATCCATAATTTGTTTTCAAGCATCTGCCTTGCACTTGGCGTAAACGGCGTAAACTTTGTCGAGGTGCAGAAATGACCGAGAAGCAGCAGGGCAAAGGATATATCGCGCAGATGACAAACCCTCTGCGCGACCCTCGTGCAAGGGCAATAGTTGAAGAAGCCCGCAGAGAATACCAAGAAAATTCGAACGCTAAGAAAGGCTCCTAATTGGAGCCTTTGCCTTATGTAATTCTGCCTGAAATTGTTCCCGTGTTAGATACGACTTGAACAATGGCACTTCTGTATGCAACGCCTGCCGCGCCACCTGCACCGCCAGCCGTACCACCGCCGTTGTTGCCGGAATTACCTGTAGCACCGCCTGCGCCTGCGGCTCCCCATCCGCCGCCATTACCGCCTGTACCACCCGACCCCGCGTTAGTGCCGCCGCCTGCGCCACCTACACCATTTGTACGGCCTTGCTGCCATCCCTGACCTGCACCGCCATTACCGCCTGTACCACCAGATGAATTTCTATTTTCCCATCGGCGTCTGATAACTTCGTAATAGGATGCTGAACCATCGCCATTATCGCGCATTGTATGGCGGTAATATCGCCAGCCATCGGTGCCGTCGCGTTCGGTTACACCGCTGTTTGCTGCCGGAGGAACGAAAATGCCATTATTCCAAATCGCTGATGTACGATTCTGAGTCCATTCGGCAACCCAATATGAAGCCGAACCAGATGTACGGTTATATTGCGGTCCTTCCATAAATTCTTGTTGCCAAATCCCTGCGCCGCCTGTGCCACCTTGTCCACCGCCACCACCGCCGCCAAGGATTGTACCGGCATTGATCAACTGTAGTTTCTTCGTCCACGTTTGGCCGTCATCGGGGAATATTGCATTACCACCTCGACCACCATTTGGCTGGCCTCCACGGCCTTGTATCGAGCCATAATTTTCGAGGGTTAATGTACCTCCCCACGATGCAGCACGACCGCCATTCTGTGCAGCCAGCGCCCAATCCCAAGACGAGCCATTAACAATTACGTTTGAAGCGATAACGACACGTTTTCTTGCGGAAGAAGTCCATTGTGCAACCGTGAATAAGTTTTCGAGGATCAAATCTTGTCGATTGGATGTAATGTTAATTACGATTTCACTCGTGAAGACGTTCTTCAATGCGCCATCTGCAGGCAGTTTAGAATACAATTCTGTAGATGACTGCCAAACACCATTGATCTTTCTGTAAATATCAACAGCACGTTTAACCGCGCCGTCTACTTTAATATAAGTTTCACCCATTATTCATACCTAAAATAAATATCACCATTTGCACCGAAACTTGCGGCAGGAACCGCCGTTCCGTAATAAAAATTCTTTGCAGCGGAATTACCGATATCCGCCACGTTGACCTTTAGATTCAACGCATTTTGAGTTGCCGTGCTTATTGGTTTGTTCGCGTCTGTAGTGTTGTTGACATTGCCGAGTCCGAGATTGGTTCGGGCTGCTGCTGCTGTTGTTGCACCGGTTCCACCCGACGCTACATCGAGAAAACCATTCAGGGTTAGGTTTCCGTTTGTGAGGTTCAAACGTAGGCGTTCTGTAAGAACGGTAGGGTCTGTATTAACGGCAGACCAGATGCGATAGAGGTTAGCATCAACATTTTCTACGGCATTGTAAGCACCTGTCGTCCGGTCATTGAAACTGATACCGGGAGCGAAACTGCTTAGATTAATGAGAGGTACGGATTGACCTTGGTTTGAATCGATATTCAAAATGCCAGCGGATGAAGTTACAGTGCCGATTGTTACCGCAGATGTGAATGATTTTCCTGTTTGTGTGGCGGGCAATCGAGCGTCATTAATCGTACCGGACGAGATGTTTGAGGCATTCAATGCGGTGACATTCGCGCCGTTTCCATAGAAACTTGAAGCCTTTATAGCGCCGGAATAATCAGAGAGATTTTGCACTGAACTAAGAATGTATCTGGTTCCGTCTGCCACAAGATCAACCGGAAACCCTACCCTGATATCACCCGCTTGTAGTGCTGAACCATCAGGACGTACAATCGATCTTGTACCAGTGGCGTTCAAATTGATGGTCGCCGCGCCTGTGTTCGCAATATGCGGCCAAAATGAAATCCTTTTGCCTTTTAGGATGGTCAAAGGCTGCTCAAAAGTGAGAACATAAGCCGTTGCTGTACCTGTAGAAGTTTTCAGTGGCGAGGTTGAAACGAATTCGCGTTTAATCGCACCTCTGATTGCACGAATGATAGGTGCTACTGTTGTCGGCGCATAGCCGCCCTGAACGCCATCAGGTGATGCGGAGATATTCGCGTTATCCAACTCCGTCCATTTGTTATCGATAATATCAACCATCTAATTCTTCTTCTTATTATTAATTTTGGTTCTTATTTATATTTATTGAGATTCTTGCAGATCGTTCAAATAATCGCGAATAGCAATCTTGAGGTTCGCATCTGTTGTCTTGCGATAAATCGTAGAAATTCGGTTGATCGCGCCTCTTTGTGTTCCCTGATTAAGACCAGCCATCCATTTCAATGTTTCGGGACTCGAGAACAATTTATATGCGTATTTCTTGGATGCCCTATCCGCCCCATACTTAATAACGGGTATCAGTAAAGCAGAAGGCGAAGCCGTACTAATCGCACCGGCAATGGAAGCCGTATTGACGAAATCGTTCAATTGCGATGACAGGTGACGGGCTGTGTTGGAATGGTTCTTCGTGCCGCCATATTCGACCAACTGACGGGATACCTTGACGATATCTTCCATCGCTTTACGAAGTTCATTGCCGTCCTTGGTCATATAGAGCGCGGTCTTGGTTTCCTTTGGAATAGCGTCCCAATCCGCTATCAAGCGACTTGGGGAAAAATCGCCTGCTTTGTCACGACCGAGTTTGTTGAAAACGCTTGATCCGATATCCCTTACAGCGTCGTCACCACCGGCAATCTTAGCCTGACGAACCATTTGCGTAATCTTGGAACCGGCATTCTTGGAACCAGACATAACGAGTTTGTAAGCGGCTTCGGGAACCTGCTTTCTAAGGATTTCGTCCGGTACGTTCTGGCTGACCAAATTCCCAGGATTCTTCATTCGAGCCGTAAAGTTGTTCGCCTTACGCATTGCCTGAATTGCGTCGTCACCAGCCTTTGCCGCTGTTTCGGTCATATCATCAGTGAGCGATTTATAAAGGCTTCTGAAAAGTTGGCTTTCCTTGGTTCCAAGATCGCGCCCGAACGCAATGTCGCCAATCGCGGTACGAGCCTGCTTCAAGGTATCGAAAGACGCGCCTGCGTTTACGTCATTGACGATGGCTTCAGCCTGTTTGATCGATGACTCGTAAGCGTCACCGGAATTCATCTTTGCCGACTGGCCTAAGCCCTTTAATTCGTCACGCGTGCTTTTGAGAAAATTAGATGTGTTCGTAACGGATGCAGGTACACCGTCTGTCAACTCGCCAGCGCGGTCATAGAGTTCCGCTTGTCTCTGCTTGGTGATATCCTTGAAATCTCTTGCACGCTGTTGGATAGCATCGCCCGCTTCAGCAGCAGAAAGATTACGACCACCTGTCGTACGTTCAATAACATCATCGAAACGTTGGCCGACTTGATCGTAGACTTCCCCTACCCTGTTTGACATCGCCTGATTACCGGTAAGTCGGGATTGTTCACGGGTTGCAGCGTTAGCACCACCAATCATACCGGGAGTCGGGGTTACACCGATTTGTTCAAAATCACTCAAACGAGTTGCAGCGCTTGCGACGTCATCGGCTGGTGACAAGCCGCCAAAGATACGAGAAGGACGCAAAGCGTTTCCAGCGGCACGAAAACCACGACCAATGATAGGAGCCGCAACAGCACCACCGAGTTCAGCGGTTGCACCAATGAGAGCATCTTTACCGATATCAAGGGCTTGTTCGCCTGTGGTTCTGGTATCCTCGTTGTCATAAAGCCAGTTCATACCGCGCTCATACAATTGCTTACCCGTTGTATAGCCCGCAGAACCACCAGCAGCGCCACCGGCAAGCGCGCCGGTAGTCGTCCCAACAATCGGAACAACCGAGCCAGAACCGCCGCCAAGAGCCGCACCACCTATGCCACCAATCGTAGCACCGATAGTACCCGCTACCTCTGGCAACGCATCCGCGACATCACCCCACGATGGCGTCCAACCTTCGATATTATAAACCATCGGCTTATTCGTTTCGGGATCGCGCATAATGAATTGTTCGGTGCCAACTGCTTGCGCATCTGGATAGTATTTGCGGAGCGCACGAAGGCGGTCCTCTGGTTTAGTCAACGCTGCGACTTCAGCACGTACCGAAGCCGGGACTTCCTGATTAATTGCTTTTACAGAAACAGGTGTGTTGTCGTCGTAATATACCGTATCGCCGTCTTGACGAGTCCAAGGCGCATTAGGTGCAGAGGGTTTGTTCGGATCGTAGCCGGGAACATATTCATAATCATCAGGATTTTCACCAGCATCAATAATCAACTGTCTGTCGGCATCTGATAGCGTAGTTGGTGCTTGATTTGGCGGGACAAAGGCAGATGGATTTTCAGGGTCGTAACCGTCCTCGTACTCGTAATCATCTGGATTTTCACCCGCGTTGATAATGAGTTGTCTATCGGCTTCTGAAAGTCGCTTTTTCTTAGGTGCGGTAGGTGCACCACCAAACATTACGGACGTAGGTTTCTTATTGTTATCTGCCATTATATTTTCTCAAATTATGCGCGTCTGGTAAATCCGCCAAAGCCAACCAAACCGCCGCGACGTTTGCGCGGATCATCTTCTTCTTTAGTATTTACAAGGGATTCAGCGAATTGGAGTTGTACAGGTGCAGACGAACCACCTGATATACGACCGCCTTGTGGTGGGGGTGGTGGTGCTGATTTCTCGCTTCCCATACCCGCAAGAGCAGAACCAAAACCTGCAAGGTTGGTTAGGTCGGAATCCTTGCCATCAAGGGTAAAGCCCCAAAGTGATCTGTTTCCGTCATCATCTAATTTGACGCCTATCGCATCATCGATACCGTTTCTGATATCGCGACCAAAGCCTTTCAAGCCGGTCAACTCTTTACCGTTCGCATCGTAGTTTCGAGGATCGGCACCTTCTGGAATTGGTGTTTTTGTAGGCTGTGATGACGCTACCTGTGTTGGCTGATATGGTTGACCTGAAGGCGGGGTATAGTCGCCTTGATTGAGAATTGCAGCATCAAGGTCGGCGTCGGATACGTGTTGCAAACCTTCCCATTCAGCCCTCATAGCAGCACGTTTACCAGCCATAGAATCAGCGGAATTCAAACGTTTCTGCGCAAGGTGGTTTGCTATTAAATCCTGTGTCTCTGCGTTGTAAGGCGTATTAGGATCAAGGCCCAATTCGTTGACGGCATTTCGAAGAGTCGTTCCAACAATCTGAAACCTGCCGGTAGGTGTTGCTACTCGACCGATTTCACCTTTGACAGATTGTCCATATGCACCATCAGGTCTGGTAAAATCGATGACCTGACCAATTGACATATTGGAAACGTCAACACCTTCGAATGGTGAACCTTTGCGTCTCTGACGATTTCCATACAGCGTACTATATGAACCGCCACCTTCTGTTCTATCAATGAGTCCTAACAAACGCTTGTTTATAGCCATATCGTTACCCCCTCTTTCTTAAATGAGCGGGTAGATTTGACGAATTAGGATTCAGTACAGGACCACCAAGTGTTCCGTTCGAATTACCCTTGCGTGTTGATTGCTCTTTATTCCAACGCTTGAATTCCTCAAGTGGGTCTGGAAGTGCTTGCATTTGTGCAAGAGCATCGGATTGACTAATTCGACCTGCCTGCGCCTGCGCCGCGATTTGCCCTAACTGCTGTTTGTAATTTGCAAGGCCGCGCATAGATGCAACAATAAGTTGGTTACCTTCTGGCGTACCCTGAAGTTGTGGTAGAGAGCCTTTAAACAAACGCATATCAGCATCAGAAGCCGCACCGGAACCGGCTGGACGCTGTAGCGGCACCAACTTGTCAATCATTGCTGATGCGACCTGAACGCTGGAAGCGTTGTTGGAAACCATATCACCAAGACCCCAATTGTTCGCGCCTTGGATAACCAAGTTGGTGAAACCACCGGGGGTTTCTTTCAGAGCGGTGTCGAGGACTTCAATGTTTGCAAGATCGGTACGAGCGTTAAGACCATCTTCCGTAAGGGTCTTGAACATAGAGGCGTTATTCTTACCCGCTTCCTCTGCAAATTTAGTGTCAGATGCTACACGGTTTTGCTCTGCCTGATAGTCTTCCATAGTCATAGCGGGTTTACCGCTGGCAAGACGTTCTTCATTTATGCGATCAAGATTTCGCTGTAGATCGGTCGAACCGACACCTTTAGATTTGCGTGTTTCCCAATCTACATAAGTTCCTTTGAAACCGTTTTTGACGGCATACTGGTATTCCTTGATGGAAGCCGTATCACCTGTAGTGTTTCCTAAGATGCTGTTTGCTGCTGTATAGTCGCCTAGTTCGGCCTGTAGCGCTGCTACTCGTTGTCTTTGAGCGACATTAAGCCCATCAGGTCCAGCCGCTTGAATGATGCTCGAAATCTCTGCCTGAATTGCTTTCTTGCGGTCGGCTTCATCCAAGGTGCGTTTACCAGCGTCAATGCGCTGCTGACCAAGGGCGCGTTCCTGTGCTGCCTTATCGTAGGAGTCGCCCGCCTCACCATAAGCATTGATACCACGACCGAGGTTGCGCCATACATCAGGATCATTACCCGCAAGGATCGCACCACCAGCGCGTAGCATACCGTTTGACCAACGCTTGCGATCTTCCTTGTCAGCAAGACCGAGGAAATCCCAAAATGCATTTGAATCGTTAGGTGTGCTTGCCGCAGGTGCCGTTGGCGGATCGGTGTAAGCCTCGCCGGTCAAAACGTAGGACATTGGCGATGGTGTCGTATCTACGACTTCATCTTCAACAACCAGAATAGGGTCGCTTTCGCGTAAACGCCCTGCCCTGTCATCTACATAAAGTGACGGTTGTTCGGTGACGACGCGGGTTGGTTGGATCGTATCAGAAACCATATTCTGACGACCTAATTCAATTGCAGCAGCGGTATTTGCACGGCCACGGCGATAAAGATCATCCGCATACGCATCATCCATATAGGTCTGCTGTTGCGCCTCAAGATCGGCTAAACGCTGTGCTTCCAATAGGCGCTGACGTTCTAGTTCTTCTTGTTCTCGCTTTTTCCTTTCAACGGCATCCGTACCGTTGAAAGTTATGTCTGCCCTATTTCCGAGCCAATCCCAAAGTGATGCCATCTTAATATACGCTTTCTGAAACTCTTAAATCTTTAAATGTGTCGTTATGAATCCACTTGAGACCATCAATCTCGGTAACAAGGTCTGGACGAACCGCCTCAACTTCTTGCGCCATAGGTCCGACATATTTTTCATCATCACCAATGTAGTTATATGAATACATATCCCAACCATTAGGTGATTTACCGATACGGACGATGTTTTCCTTCGTACGTCTGTCCGAAAGGAAGCCAAGGAAAGCGGAACCAAGACCAAGGATATTGGAGAGCGCAGAATTACCCGGCTGTGTGGTCTGGCTAGTCTGGCTATTGTAGCCACCGCCGTTAAGAATGTTCGCGAAGTTCGCCAACTGGATGAGCGGACCTTGCTGCTGTTGGTCCCACTGGCTGATTTGACCGTTCAATACCTGCTGATTATATGCGTCATTCATCGCACCGATATTGCCGATGGTTTCAGCCGGTAGAAGCGAATTCTGATAAATGTTTCCAGCGTTATTTGCCGCGCTAAGTTGTGTATTAGCCGCCCCCTGAGAAGCGGTCGTACCCGCGTTTGCAGCGTTAAGAGCAAGGTTGGCGTTATTGAGATTATTCGATACGCCTTGGTTATACATATTGGACTGCTGACCAAGCAGACTCGATAGATTGCTAATCGAGTTTTGGTAATTTTGGTCGAGTCCTTGTGCACCTGCCAACTGTGTGTTTGAGTTCTGTGCAGATGCATTGGAGAGGTTATTAGCCGCGCTAATCTGGTTAGAAATGCCGGTATTATAGTTGTTCGATAACTGCGTATTCGCATTCAACATACTGTTAACATCGGTGTTGTATTGGTTCGCGTACATATCCGTTGCGACCTTTGCCATCTGGTTGGCGGCAGTATCGGTAGCACTATTGATCTGTGATGCGAACGCACCAGAACCGTTACGGCCAAGTGCCGCCGCCTGCCCGTTTAGAGAAGGCAACGTTGAATTCTTGAGCATATCCGCGATCTGCTGTTGGTTGTTCGCAATGCTCTGGTTGAGATACGGATTGTTACCGATATTCGCGCCGGAAGCCGTCGCCTGAAGGTTTGCGTTCGTTGGGTTTACCCCCTGTGCAGCGGTCATTGCACCCTGCGATGCGCCTACACCGGGATTCGTGCCGTTCGCAATATTCGCGTAAGTCTGAGAACCGGGAGCCGTTGTATTAGCCGTTGACGAAAGCAACGCCGCGATCCCGCCCGTTGAAGGATCGGAACCGATATTAAGGCCATTCATCAAATTCGAGTAGGTATTGTTCGCTTGCTGGTTAGCACCACCCGATTGAATAAGGTTGTTGGTAGCATTCGTCGCATTATTGATCATCGACGTTGTGTTGCCGCTTGTTGCGGCATTCATCGCCATTTGCTGCGCAAGTTTCGTTTCGTTGGACTGATCTGCTACGGTCTGGCCTTGCCATACTTGCGGCTGACCATTTTGAAGTGCGGTATCGTACTTCGCGTAAACCGATTCAAGATAAGGTTTAGCCCCTGCCCACGGTTCGGTCGTTGTGGTTTGGGTCGTCGTCTTTGGTGCTGATGCCATAGTATTTTCCGAGCAGGTGGAGTCCTGCTTTCTCGTTGTTTTTGTTACTATTATTTATGCAGATTTCATTGAATCCGCGATTTTGAAGTACACGCTTCCAGCCTTTACGACCGCAAATACACATACCTATTGCGCCGTGGTTCTTTGACCATTCGGCTACGAAATCAAAACCGGTAAGAATACTGTTCATTTCACCGGCAGCGATGCGGATGAGACACCAGACCTCATCATACTGTGTGATGATCTGGACAATCGCGATTGAGTTTTTATCAACGAACATCACCGCTTTTCGATCATCAAGAAGGCACAATAGGTCATATTCTGAGACGTCACCAGAAAGGGATAAAACATCCAGAATTTGATTTCTAAAACGACCGTACGTATCAATTGCGTCTTGAGCGTCATCAACTCTGCGGATCATAGGACACCTATAACCGCGAAATCAAAAAGAGCGGGGCCGCTGGCAACACTGGAAAAGGTAAAGGTTGCCTGTCCTGATGTTATGGTACTTATGAACCACTTTGCGTCTCTGGCTGATGCATTACGAGGCGATAGGCTTATAAATGAGCCACTAAATATTCTAGTATTTTGTAAAACGACGTTTCCATTTGCCGAAACAGATAATGAACCTGTCGTGTCAGATACCTGTCGAACAACCTGATTGATAACAGTTCGAAGATTGCTCTCATCTTTAACGTTGGTGATTTGATTAATAGTAGTCATCGGCCACCTGTCGTGATGGCATCGACTTGGAACGACGAAATCTTGTTCCAGTTACCTGAAATTGTGCACCTAATAGAATGGTATCGTGCCTGATTTCGAAGGTAGGCGTAGCCCGTTGCGTTAGTAGTTGGCACAGGATTTGACCAACTCAAATCGTCATTAGGAATCTGCTTGCTACCGATTGTAACAGTTGCCGTTCCCGTGGATTGATACACAGGTCTTACCGCTTGGATTTGCGCACGGTCGGTCTTGGCGTCCTGTAGGCTTGCAGCAATCTGTAATTCTGCCGTTTCGATGGTTGCGGTCATCACAGGCCCGGTCATCGTGTAAACTTTGCCGGATACGTCCAAACCCCAAATTACGGAATTTCCACCTGCCCAATTATCGGCATCGAAAGACGCAGGAACGTTGTCGATAGACCCGTAAGCGGCGAGGCTATCAATGGTCCACGGTGTGGTGACGGACTGAAAAAGCATAGGAGAGCGGGCGTCGGAAGTTGACCATTCCCCCGTAAGATAATTGAAAATCAGAGAACGGTCGGCTTGACCGTCTGGTGTGGATTTAGAAACGTATGTCCAGATGATTAGCGGCTCATAGCGGTCTGCTACAACCGTCATAAGGTGGAATTTATCGGTATCTGCGGACTCGCTGAAATAGCGATCAACCTTGCCTGCGCCGATGGGGGTGTTCTGCCCCTTCTCGAAAACATACCAACCATCACCAGCGTAATAAAAAGTCTTTCCGTTCACAGTGATCATTGACGTTGGTATCGTACATCCACGACCATCAATAACCGTCGAAAAATTGAATATCCAAGGCGTACCAATGTAGTGCATACGAACAATAGCGTTCGTGCAGAAGACCCACACGTCTTCGTCGGAAACTATGCCGGTAATGCTTCCTACATTCCTTAAGTCCTGATAATCCGCCTGCGTTGCCTGACTAAATGTCCAATCAAACGGATTGTTCAGAGCCGACCAACGAACACGTGAAGGCTGTTGCCCATCAAACTCGTCTTGCGTGTTTCCGAGAATAACAAAACCGCGATGTTCGGTTATATGCCGAGCGCGTACCAGCGACGTCAAATCAGAAAACGGATCAAGATTATCCATATTAATGTACTGCAAATTGTCAGAATAATTAGTTGCAATAACAGAAGAAGCATATTGAATGGACTTCCACGTTTCCTTTTCGGTTGTTGCGTATCCGCCAGCCCTTGAGACGTTCACCCAATTCTGTGTTGACGCATTGAACCGACTTAATCTGTTCGTTGTTCCAGTGTAGATGTATGCGATGCCGAGACTATCCGTACCGGTCATCAATCCACGAGCCTGCGAATCCAATGAAGATGACGCATATAGCGCACTCGACAACATCGGTAGGTAGGTAACTGTACCATTGGCATTACCCATTGAAGGCGTGCAATTGTTGGCGCTTTTCAAGCCGGGATTATTGATATCCGCTGCGTCAGGTCGCCAATGCGGCAGAGGAAAATCTATTACCATACCGTCACCTCTTGGGGGATTGGGTTGGCGATGGTTTCGTATTGTTTTTGGTCTGCTACTAACTGCTGTAGAGACTGTGCAAACTGTGCCTGCGTTGATGCAGCGGCTTCCTCATCACGCGCCCAATGATAGAGTTGCGCCAACACACCAAACAGATAAATGTTCGGAAAATATTCGAGCAACCAATTGGTCGTTTGGGTAGACGTAAGTGCAGGACAACGCCCATAATAAACAATGTTCGCTTTGCTGATGCCACCAATAGAGTTGAAGACAATCTGATTGCCGGTTCTATAATACGTTATCTCATTCGGATATATTTTCGCATCGAATATCGAAATTGGTTTGGCGACTTTCCCGTCAACGAAGATTGCACGAAACTTCTGAAAATCGTTAGGAATGGTAATTGTCTTTGTGGATGCCGGAATGTTTATTGTCGTAGACGTTTCGGCGCGATAATGAATAAGAAATGGTGCAACTGATGACTCGAAGTTTCCAATCAATATATCGAAAGGTGCGTCCGAGCGGAGCGAGTAATCTTGTAGTGCTGAAACTAATTCGGAATAAGTGGTGATGGCCATCAGATCACCAACCCGTTCGTACGAACCTTGCTGAAATCGGAGTCATTAAGACGTCTCTTTAAAAGTTTTTTCTCTGGATCATCAGGGTTGTCGATAATCCCCTCTTTTTGCCATTCGTAATAGAGGCCAGTCGGGATATGTGCGACGTGTTGCAGTGTGTTTAATTGACTGTTTCTTGAAAAATTAGCAGCGGCTTCGGCGTTCTCATCAAAGACAGCCTGTATAGTCTTGTAATAGGTCTCGATATGGATTTCGTCACCACGTCTAACCATATCAACACGAACGTCTGGCGTATCTTTCCAAACAATTCTATCTCTTCCAACCATATCACCTATAGTTAAATCTAGTTCTGACATAATATACTCACATAGTTATATGTAAGTATTTATCGACTTAAACAAAAATAGGCGGGTATTACCCCGCCTAGTTTGTTTATCTTATTGTTATTGTTATATTTAAGATGCGGTTACGTCAGCGATTTTACCGCTTGCCTTTTCATTCTTGGATTCAAGCGTAAGTTCGGTTTCAAGCATAAACTTAGTGGAAGAACCAGTTTTTCCGAGGTCTTCACGTTTAAGGCTGCGAAGCGTTGCCACGGACCAGAACTTTGGATCAAACGCTATAACAGTTGTCTTTGACATAAAGTGATGCGGGATGATTTGATGTGTACCGAAGTCAGAAACGTATACGTCAACGCCTGCATATACAGTCTTAGATTTGTCCTGTTCCTGATACTTCTGCGCGTTACCAGAGAATTTAGAAATCGCTTTCTTGAGTGAACCAGACGCGATCACCTTTGTCGGGTTGCCGCCTTCGTTCCAAATCATTTCAGCAAGTTCATTGAACATATCTTCTGTGAGAGCGCGAGTTGTACCAGCCGTAACAGCACCGACCGTGCCGTTGGAGAAGCCGGGAGTATCACCACCAACGCCGTGCAACGCATTTGTAGAAAGCCAAGCCTCCGCGCCAGCAAGTTTACGCTCACCTGATGCAATAGACGCGTTCGCGGAAACAAGAGCGGCTTCGATGTCACGCTTAATTTCGGCTGTTGCGGTTGCCAACTGATAAGCGGTATTTGACTTTACACCAGCAATATCCACGGCTTCGGACGTAGCGGATAAATGGCGAACCTTTTCGAAAATCTGCGTCCAGTTACCTTCGCGCTTCGCAACGGTATTATTTGCTTCACCTGCATCGGCACCTTCTTCCTTGGCATTGTCCTTATTAGGTGGTGCCAATTCGTCGGACGCAAATTCGTGGTAAGTATTCTTTGCCTTCGTCTTGTTAATTTCCGTATAAAAGGGTGTCTGTTCTGGCGAAATTCGGGAAATCACATCCGAAAGGTCTTCTCGCATATTAACAATTTCTGTAGTCTTTTGTACTGCCATTTGAATGGTTCTCTTTCTTATTATTATAATTGTTGATTGTAGATTTATAACATCTGCATAATCAACGCAGCGGCATCATCAATTGAACCAGTTTGTTCGAATTTGTTTCGAGACTGTTCTACTCTTGAATTACCGTGTGGTTTTGCAGACGGTTTAGTAATTTTGGGTTTCGCTGCAATCGCTGCCTTAGCCTGTGGCACTGCCTGTGCAGTTGTTTGCGCCTTATAAGCCGCGTACAGAACCGATAGGATGCGGCTATCCGCAATGCCTTCTATTTCCTGCTTTGTGAAACCTTGGTCCTTGAGGAAATTTGTCATTCCCTTGAGGATCGGTGTCGCAGTTTCTTTGTATGCAAATTCAGGGTACTTTTCGACCAATTCAGTACGTGCACGGTGCTGGTTGGCTAAAAATGTTTCCTGCTCAACTCGGTCGTTTTCGGCTTTGAATGCCGTTTCGAGTTGCTGCAACTGCTGGACGTTCTGTTCGAAAGACGCGAATGCTTCTTTTTTTTGCGCGTATTCGTAAGGGTCGTCCTGTGCTAACTGCTGCCAATTGATATTGAAATCGTAATTGTACTTAACCGCCAACTGACGTTTAATGTGTTCGATCTCACCCAATGACTGTTTACGGATATCGACCTTCGCTTGTTCCATCGTGCCGAGTTTTTCACGCTCTACCGCTAGTTCCTGCGTTTTTCTGGTGTAATCCGCCTGACGAAGATAGCCTTTCTTCATTTCGGCATAATTGACTTTGGAACCGTCATCTAGAGTGAGTTCGTAGTCGTCAGTTAATTCGAATTCAGGCCCCTCTTCGGTGTTGGTGTCTTCCGCAACTTCTTCGTTTGTTTCGGATTCCGTTTCCGGTTGATCGTTTGCAATCTCATCTGCTGTTTCGGACGCGGTATTATCATCAACAATTACATCGTCGGTTGTTACGCTATCGCCTTCGATAGCGGAGTCCCACATTGCTGTAATCTCTGCTGCTGCATCATCGATGCTGAAACCAGTCCCGTTATCTGGGGTATTGGTAAATTCTGTCATTTTATGTATTTCCTACATATTGTTTATTATACTTTTATTTATCACAATATGAAGGCTCACAAATTTTACTCTCCATTACTCTTTTGTATTTTATCCACAGATATGTATGAATCTATTTTCTTTTTTAGCAAATCTAATGCATATGAAACTTTGTGCAGTTCTTCCCTACGTTCCGTATCAAGGACACCGGTAGAGCAAAAATTACCGAATATGTCTTCTTTGACAAATCCCATCACATCTACGAAATCAGCGTTTTTTAGCAATCGCTTGGCTTGTTCCGCTCGTTCGGAAATTTGTTCAGGTGTCATTTGTTTCATTGGTTACATTCCCATTGGATTCGGTGGCGTTTGCGGCATTGGTGACTGCGGTATAGGTGCCTGTAATTCAGCCATCATTTGTGCTTTTGCGGCTTCATCCATCTGACGTTGTTCATCGATCTGCTTTTTGCGTTTGGCTTCCAAACGTTCGCGTTCAATCGCCCATTCAACGTCCTGACGCTGGCGTGACTGCTCTACTTCAAGGCGTGCAATATCGATCTGTGCGCCGTACTTTGCTGCGATTTCTGCTTGTTCGATGACGAGTTTTTGAGCCAATTCATCGCGACGGAAATCATCTTCCACACGCAACTTGTAAGCATCAAATTCGCGTTCTTTCTCGTCGGCCTGCGCCTCAAGTTGCGCTTTAAGGACTTGGGCTTCAGCCAAGGATTTGTTCGGGTCAACTGGCTCTGGTGGTGGCGGTGCTGGTGGTAACGTAGCGGGATCGATGTAATAGGATTCCGCGCCCTGTAGGCCCGCCGTCTCTGCAATCTCGACCAAAGTCTTGTAAATCTGCTGCGGCCCCGCAATACCGCTCTGCATAGCCTGCATCTGGCTTTGTAGCGTGGTGTTGAGAACGGACAGACGATAATCGCGATCCATAGAACCAAACGAAATCGTCGTGCTTACGTCCATTTCAGATGACCAATCATCAATCGCGAAAGGAATCGCGTTGTTGGTTAGTCGCTGGACGTACTGCTGCGCTAATTCCGGGTTTTGGATACATAGGTCGATGATAATTCGAACAAGGTAGCGATAACCGGAATCCGCAAACTGGCGGCAAACTTGTTCAATAAGCAATTGCTGTGCATTTACACGCTGTGTGTTCGCACCAGCCGCTACGCGCTGAAGGTCAGCAGGATCGATAGAAACCATCTGACCGCCTACACCGGTAACGTAATCCATATTGGATTTCATTTGCTCAACAATAGGTAACGCGGACATACCGGCAAATTGTGGCTGGCTATACGAGATGCCACCTGTAGGGTCGTCGGAGCGGATCACCTTACCGGCGTGTATAGAAAGAACATCATCAGCGCTGGTAACTTCGGGATTGATGATTTTGACCGGGTCAACGTGCATATGCAGGTTATCGAGGATAGCGCGTTGGATCTTCGAAATAAGGTCTTGTTCGTTACCAACTCGGTCGGCAATCCCCTGCCCCCAAAGCGTATTTGCAAGAGGGAACGGAACGAACGGTGCATACGGGGAAATACAAGTTACCTCTTGCCATCCGAGCACCACAGGACCGGTAATGCTACCTGCAACTGTGATGCGGTAGGGACGGGAAACTTTGTCGTCTATCTTGGTTTTTGTGAAAATTTCATAGACTTCAATCGTGTTGCCATTCGGCTTGATGTCGTTGCCGCCAACCTTCTGTTGACGGTTCCATTGCAGTGAATCTGTTTGAGAGTTCGCAGTCGGAATGGTGCCGATTATGGCTTCATCATAACCGCGTTCAAAAAGGTCGTCCTTGGTAACGTAAGAGCGATGGCCCTGAATGTCAGCAACAATACCGCCGGTCTGAACGTCAATGGACGCATCTGCGGAAACAATAAAATCTTCGACAGCGAGCGCTTTGAAAGTGAATTCTGGATTGTTCGAAATGGTGCGAATTTTCAAGTCGCGAACAACGGGCATAATTTGGTCTTTGATCGCATCAGGAAGCGAGTCCAGGTCGATCTGTGAAGCATCGAGCGGCATTCCCATCTGAGCGGCTAAGCCGGCTATCATCTGAGGATCGATTTCAATTCTTTTTTCCTCACCGACTTCAACAATAGCGATTTTACCCGCCTCTTCGTTGGCAACGTATTCGACCAATTGCTCGTCGGTAACGTTCGAAATAAGTTTTGGAAGGGACTCTTTGCGACTAGCCGCAAAATCAACGTACATAACGCCAAGACCGAAAAGAGCGCCGTTCTGTACCCACGGCGTCAAAAGCGAGACGTGGCTATTACGTTCACGAAGGATGTGATTGATAACCGTGTTCTGCTGTTTTGCAATTTGGACATCGTACGGTTCGGTCGTTTTCGGCTCGAAATAAACAACCGATTTCTGGCCATCCATAACAGATAGGATTTGTGCGACTGCCCAACCAACTCTTTCCTGTACGTCGCTCGAAACAAACTTGCTACGACCTTTGATCTTGTCGTCGCCTCCCATTGGCAGACGCAAATATTGGCGCAAATTCCTGTCGTATTGCGCAGTCAAAGTTGATTGATGGAAGTTCGTAGCGGACTGAAGTTTACCTGCGATCATCGTTGCAATGTTGGAACGCAGGTCGTCATCAACATTTGATTCCGTTGTCTTGTTGTTATTGTTATTTTTCGACATATTAGTTTCATCTTATACAGAAAGTTATATATCTGTATTTATGGGATTACTCATACATCGATAGATTGTCGTATTTTAACGGCTTACTGAATCCATATTTAGATGCATAGCGTGTGGACGAAACAGCAAACGTAAGACAAAGAGCATCCGCGTGGTCTGGCGATTTACCTTGCGAACGTTTCTTCAAGTCTTTTTTGGCTTCTACACAAATCTTGCCGTTGTCTGTGTTGTATCGAATATTGGTGAGTTCGAATATCAAGTCGTCGTGTTTAGGAATGACAACGTCTTCTGTTTCAAACCATTCCTTTGTTTCCCACCAGATTTGGTCGCGCATATTGCGGTAACGTTCTGGCTGGCGAGTTGGCTTGTTCGAAACCTTGATGCCTTTGACCGGAAGCCCGAAATCCTTAAGCGCTGAGTACACCCCATAACCAACTCCGATGGTATCAATCGCTATAACGGTTGGACGTTGGTTCGCTGGCGTTCTCTGGTAAACGTCTCTGATTTTGTATGCGAGTTGGATGCTATCAAGATTCTGATAGGCTTCGACACTATGCAGTGTTCGGCCTTGGCGGATGCAAAGAACGGATTTGTCTTGACCGTCACCAGCGGGGTCCAATCCCCATATGAATGCTTCAGATGCGGCGGGAATGATATACTGTTGATCAACGGCGATATCGACCAATGAGCGCGGGATAAGCCCTTCTGCGCTATCCTCTGGAAACTCACCGAGGACCATAATTCGATATTCGCGAGATTCCTTGCCGCCGTACTGGATCGCCATTTCAGCAAGGCGTGCTTCGGTAACGTTCGGATTATCTGCTGCTTTACCGTGTATTTTCGCCCAACCGAGCGAGACTTCAGGATGAGTCCACGTGTTGTAAAAGAAGCCGGATGGTTTTGACGGGTTTGAAATCAGAACCAACTTAGGGTTCTCGTCCGTCATAATGTTCATTAAAGCGCCGGTGAAAATAGTATCGTCAATACCGTCTGCTTCGTCGCAAATGACAAAATTATTGGTTGCGTGAATACCACGAGCCGCCGCTACGTTATCTTTGGATGCGAGTTTGTATTCTGCAAAACATTCGGATGGTTGTGCGTTTCTCGATGCCTTAGTTGCGGTGATTGAGTATGCCTGTTTAAAAACAGGGTTCATACGTTGGTAGAGTACGTCCAATTCGTTCCAGATACCGGTCTTGATCTGACCTTCAGACGGGCCGAAAATCGATACTTTGACGCGGTTGTGGCAAATGAGACTCCACCAAACCATAATCGCTACGGCGTGAGTTTTTCCAAAACCTACACCACCTTTGAACGAAATCTTTCTTTCGTGTCTGAACGCGTTAGCGAATTCGATTTGCTTGGGTCTTAGAGTTGAACTGAAAACTATATCGGCAAAAATAGCGATATCATCTCTGAAGATATCGATTAATTGGCCTAGTTCTTTTGCTTTCTGTAGGTTCTTTTGCTCATCCGTTAGGTGTTGTGTTTCCGTCATCGTTCGTAGTCTTTTTATTATTATTTTTTTCTGAAATAGATTCTTGGTAAGCGTCCAAGATGCCACCCGGCGTGAGGGTTGCTGGAATTACCGGGTTCTTTGAATATTTTTGGGCGATGCGTACGAGCGCTTCAGCGAGGTAAAGACCTATCAAGCCGAACACGAATGCGATGCCTAATGACTGGTTTGAATTCTCTGCAATATTGAGAAAGTTCGTCACTACAGGTGTCGCATATGATGCCGTTAAAGCACCCGCTATACCACCGACTATGGTTTCTGTTGTTGTGCGGTGGGGAGTAGTGGAATAGCGCACAAGAGCACCAGCCGCTCCAGCGGCAAAGTGGGTGTTTATAAGCCACGCAAAAAAGGAGTAAATGGATTCAAGCATCTGATTTGTACGCATTTCTGTATTTATTATTGTTGTTGGATGTTTTCAGATGTCATCATCATCTTCAGGCATTACGTCTATTACGTTTGTTATCAATCCCGCTCGTTTGTCGTTCACCTTCTGAAGAAGGTCAGAAACGGAATATTCGTGAGATATTTCAATCTTACGTGCTGCTTTCGGCACGAACGGGCTAAGGACTTTATCAACAGCAGCAAGCGCTACAGCGTCCTTTTCCGAGTACATAAGTTCGCCCAAACGAACTAAAGCATCTTCGACCATTCCCCCAAGATGCGCTTTGATTTCTTCCGGTATTGGCTTTCTGCCGCCCATACGTTTGTGACCGGGCTGGAAGCCGATTGCTCTGCAATGTGCCGCGTGTTCTGGCGTCTTGCGCAAATCCGTCGCTACAGGTTCGTAGTAAGGCGAACTACCATTTGGATTACGTGGAAGGCGTCCCCTTGTTTCGGTATCCATATCAGTGAACCTTTCCACCCAACTTCTTTAGAAAGGCATTCGCAAGGGTTTCATCATCAAAAGAGATATCGAAGAACATACGTCCGGTGTCTGTTACAAAATCCGCTGGTTCACCAATCTTGTCCTCAATCCACGCAAGGTATTTGCTTTTCATCCATTCATCTAAAGCCACTGTCAGATCGAGCGATGGACGTGCGTGAACATAATCACGCGCTTCTGTTTGAACCAGAAATGTAGGAACTTCATATCTAATCATTATAATTTTCGTCATCATCTTAAAAATAGGTGTTGCATATACTTCTATTTATGAGTAGTCGTCGTTTAACCAACTCACTGCGGTAATATGTCAACAAATATTTTAGGAGACACGAATATGGCAGAACAAAAAACTGGCGTAGACCTTTTCAAAACATTCGCTTTTGATAAGTCCGCTAAAGGACAGGCTCGTTTGATTGATCCTGTTAGCAAACTCGTCAAAGCGATTGATGAACAAATCGCGATTGTGAACATCCAGAAAACAAAGGCTAACCCGCAGTTTGCTAAATTTGATTGGGTTTCATCTATCGTGATGAATGCGAAGCCTTACTGGCAGGTCAAGATTGGACACTTCCCGCTTCAAATCGCGGACGAAACCCATTTCGCAGTTGAAACACTCGATCAAGCACTCACGTTGATGAACGAGGCGAAGCGTATGGTTCTTGCGAACGAAGCCGGTCTGGCCGACCAAGTCCGCAAGAAAGCGGAATCACGCGGCAAGAAAATCAGCGAAAATAAAGGCAAGAAAGCCTGAGAATAAAAGAAGCCCCGATAAGGGGCTTTTTTAATGTCCTGATTTTTGTTTGGTGAACAACGTTCTGATGATCTGGTAAAGTTGATAAGCGGCTATAGCACCCGCGAGGACGCCAAGAGGCCATAAATCAATCAAAGAACCACCTGATAGTTTCTGGTAGATCATCATAAGTAGGTAAATTGCAATCCACGGAAAAATCTTTTCGATCATAATGAAATCCTCATAAATTTATAGATAGTTCGACACATCGCTTCGATTAATCACGAAGTCAAGTCGACAAATGTACATCCTTTCAGGACAAGGATTGTTTCCACATCGTCGCTTTCAGGAAAGACGGCGGTGATCGCCCCCCCCCTTGCCAGATGGTCCATACCAAGGATCGGAACCACCCTATAGGATGAGGCTTCCCATAACTCAATTGCGCTATCGATGGTCATAGGGTCTTCGACAATGCAGACGAAACAGTTGGTTGCAGGTGGCGCTATTAGTAAATCGTGAAATTCTTGGTTGATGTAGGCGGCTTGAATTTGCGGGGCAATATCTACCGTTTCACCTTTCACCGTTTCTAAGAACGCGTCCCAATCGAAAGTGTTCTCCATCTTCAAGCCCCCCTTCCCTTGAGGTTTTTCATCAAGTCTTTGATGTTCACGACTGGTGCGGCCTTCATCATCGGCTTGGATACGATAGAACGGATATCCGCCCTCATCTTTGCGGTTGGTTGTTCAACCGTGTCACCGTCAATTACCGCTGGCTTTATGATGATTTTACCGGAACGAAGGTTTTTCATAATGTTCGGGATTTGCTTGATACGATCTTTCTTGTTCGAACCGAACATATCCGCGTTGCGATGAAGGTACGCCTCGACTTGATCAAGCGGGATACCCATTCCAGCCATTGACCACGCGAAGTTGTTAAAAGCCTTGTTACCGGTTCCAGCAGCCGTTGAAGCGTGTCGTTCAAGGGCTTTCGCCGCTTTAGCGTCAATGTCATCAGCCGACAGGCTTGCTTGTTCTTTTACGGTTTCGAGTCTACGTGCCATATCGATTTCCGCTTCGACTTCGGCCTTGACCAACTCGGAAATGAAATCGGTTGGATTTAGAACGGACTTTTCGGTCCAATTGGTTTTGATGAAAACGTGGTCGCTTTCGAGACCTGAAGCCGGTTTGGTAGGTTCAAGGTAGATACCAACGGGGGTAACTCGGTCGATACCTGCTTTACGGCTACCGGCATACGCCACGATCTTTGCAACGATTGAGTCGCCAACAAATCGAGCCAATGCATCTTCGCACGAATGGGTAAGCGGAACGATGACGCGGTAACGGATTTCGTTTGTATTGTTGCTATAGGAATTATGCACGATATGTGCGCAATCGATGATCTTTGAAATCTCGGTTGGCTTGATTTCGGTCTTGTCGATATCGAGCATCAAAAGGTTCGTTGAGTAAGCGTCTTCTGCTTTACGAACACCAGCGCCGTTCATAAGCCAACCATCAAACTTATGGTTCAAGGTGACGTTGGAAAGGGCTTCCATACGGGCCGCAAAATCATCAAGGCTAACGATTTGATCTTCACGCTTTGCGGTCTTGTTATCGATTGACGACCAGCGAGTATACGCAATCTTGCCGTCAAATGGCACCAGCGTATCAAGGATCGCTTTTGAGCGCTTTTCGATCTTACGCTTCTTGGCAACGCGTTCTGCGCCGGTGAGAGCACGTACGGGCTTGTGCGATGGGGGTTCGACCACAGGAACGATATCAACACCGAGCGGAAGTACGCTAGAGCCAGGTATCTTGGTAGCGAGGAATTTAGCCGTACGCTTATCAACCACCACGATTTCAACAGCATCGGTAGCCGCTGGCATTCTGAGGCTTGTACGCATAGCGAACTGATAAGCCGTTTCGAAAGATTTAGATTCAGCAAGCGCCGCTTTTTCAATCCCGAAATACGTTTCGAGAAATGACATATGAACGGGTGTGTCGTTCAAAGCAGGAAGGAAAACCGCATTGTTGATGTGACGGAATTCGTTGATACCGTGCGAAATAACAGGTGCCTTGATACCAGCGCGGACGATCGGTGCGATATCAGCGTCCTTTACCGACTTGTTCGCGGTCCAAATGAAAGAGCGGCCTTCGAGGTGCTTTGCGATGGTTTCAGCGATGACCGGTAAAACGTTGTGCTTGGTGTTCAGGTGTTGGGACCAGTTCTGGTCTATGCAATACGTGATCGTGGTGCGGTTGCCAGTTTCAAGGGAATGAATGGTTGGCAGATTAGTCGCGTGGTTCCAAGGCTTGAACGACACACCCTCGTAAGTCGACCAAGCCTTGTAGAGCATTGAATCGAGAAAGTTCGCACCCATCAGAATGACGTTATCCCAATGACGGAAGATGGTTGGGTGAACGATAAGGTGCGTATTCAACTGGTAAGATGAACGGTCTGGATTGACGAACGAGTCCCAAACTTCAGATGCAACAATAGCGTCCATATCAACGCTATCAACGGCACCGAATAACGATCCCAACTTCTCTACAAGGGAGTCGTTCCTGTCGGTCTTGATGTCATCAAAGCCATTACGGTACGCATCGCTTGAACGAATGATGTTGTAATAGCCATCAACCTTAGATGGGACTACAGCCATATTAGAAGAAACAACGTGCTTGAACGAATTCAGTTGGATTGATTCACTGGTTTCAACGGCTGGTAATTCATCGATGACGAGATAGGTCTTTTCAGCGTTCGCCTTCTCAAAGTATGGGTTATCGATCAAGGTTTTTTGCGTCACGAAAACCAAATCCAACGAAGGATTCAAGAGAGCCGCCTTGAACTGGCTTGCTGCCGATTCCGATGCAAAGTCCCCTGTTTCGCGATAAACCAGTGTAGCCGAAACACCGAGTTCGGACTTAAAGCGTTCAGCCGTTGATTTCATCAGATCGATGGTAGGTTGAGCGATAACAAGACGTGAACCGCTCATACGGACTTTCTTGTAGAAATTGATAAGGGATGTTGTTTTGCCAGAACCGCAGATAGCATTTACATATTGAAAGTTTGTCATATCAGTAATTTCCATAAAATATCATTTTTTTGAACATTGTGTAACGATTCGAACCTAAGTCGTAATCTGTTCGCGTTTGTGTTCGTTACATCTCTATTTAGTCTAGTTGTAACAGATGATGCGTTTTAGCCGCAATATTTTCGATTTTCTTTATATGGACAATGAAAAAGCCCTATGAGGTTACGATTCTCATAGGGCTACAGGAGTTCAAAAAGTGTTTTAGGAAAGTTATGTCTACTTCAATATGTTAGACTGATTTGCATCAGTAACATTAGTATTTATCACATATCGACTTTTCGGGATTCAATATTTTCTTTTTGGTTGGGATTTTGATCATTCCATTTCAGGTAGGACTAACGCACGAGGTATGCAGACAGTGCATACCTACTAAAATACGGGATTCCAGCCAAATATGGTAAAAAGCCCAGAAAATAAGGGTTTTAGGTATGTAACGGACGGACCTATAGTAAGGTCTTAGCGTTACACTTTTTATCGACGCAACCTATGACCTATGCGCATATCTAATGACTCTAGATTCCCAAAAACCTCACCCATAGATACGGCTGTAGTGCTGCACATCCGAAATAGCCCGATCAAAGAAATCACGGTTCTTTTCTATACAAATCCACCGACGACCTGTTATTTCAGATGCTATGGCAGTTGTTCCAGAACCAGCCGTTAAATCGAGAACCAAGTCCCCACGACGACTCCACATCTGAATCAACTGAACAAACAGGTCTACCGGCTTTTGTGTTTCGTGCCACTTAGACACCGAGTAGCGAGTGTTATCTGAAACAACTATCGAAGTCGGATAGCCGGTCTTATCAACGAAATATTCCTTTTTCGTTTTTCCGCTTACCTCATCCAAAACACCGCCGTGCACGCCAGCAGTCCCACCAAGAAATCCTCTATCCGGGTCGCTACTCGATCTGTTGCGTTTAACGGGTGTATCAGAGGTGGATACTTGCGGATTGTAAGCACCTGCTTTGCGATAAAAAACCAAGATGTCTTCGTGAGCCTTGAGGGGTAGTTTGCTACTCGTCATAAACCCGGTCTGATATCCCTTATCCCAAATCAACGCCGTTCTGAAATAATCGATCTGTGACATCAATAGAGCAGATGTAAACGGTTGAGAAGCCGTAAGCACTACAGCCGAATCCATCTTACAAACACGCCAAATCTCTTTCCACATAGATTCAAACGGAATAACCGAGTCCCACTCACATTTCGTAGTACCGTACGGCAAGTCACACATTATCATATCGACAGAACCAGATTGTATGCCCTTCATAACATCCAAACAGTCGCCGTTCAAAAACTCGCCTTTTCCGATACACGTCACTTATCAATCCACCAGTTATCAAAATCGATTCGGACCAGATACCACAAACTGATTATCAAAAAAATAATAATCAACACATAAATCAAATAACGTGTTGACGAAATGAAAAACATCATATAAGAATACGAACATCACTTCAACAGCAACCCATAACCAAGGAAAACAGAATGGGCGCAAAACATAATGAAAGGATTTTTTATTCAAATGACCAACGTAGTTTCTCTCGACATCGCACGTTTTAAAAAAGCAATTTCCATTTTTGACATTAAGTCAGTTGATATCGACGCAATTGACAATCTGATTTCGGCTTACAAAGATTTCGAAGACAAGATCACCGGTAAGACAGAAAATACAGATGTTGTAGAAACACCGGTTTCAGAAGAACACAACAACGTTGTCCCGTTCGAAAAACCACCTGTTGAAAACACCACTAACAATGATGATCAACAGAAGACATCACCGACAAAGCCCCGTTTTCGTGGTTCCCGTAAGTTCGGTGTTGTAGCCCTGCTATCCTCTACAAAGACCGATAACCTTACCGTTCTGACATATGACGGTAACTTGTTTGCGTCTCTGGAAGACCTGCGCGGTAACGAACAAATGGCAATCGTACCGCACACCCCTCGCCTTTCCAAAAAGTACCCACTGCGCTCTACTGTAGAACCGTCAACGGCTGATCACATCGTGAACCGTTCGAAGGCTTGGTGGGTAGTAGGCAACGAAGTTTTCGTACACGCCGATATCGAAGCACAGGGTGACTGGTTCCGCCGTCACAATGATGAATTCGTAGAAATGGGCTTTGGTGAAATTATCACCTCTGCCAAGAGGACTGACGGCTTTACCCATAAGACTCATCTGCTGAGCGCAATCGGTGGCGAACGTCCTACAAACATCTTCAAAACAACACTCGATACAAACACCATCAACCTTATGAAGAAGCACGGACGCGGATATCATCGCGACACCACCTTTGATGTTGACGACCTGCGCACGGTAGTTTGTGCCGAAAAGGAGGCGAAGATGGCAGCGGCTTAATCAAAACGAATATGAATTTATTGGTTTAAACAAAAACAGAAAAGGAATTTTAAAATGGAAAATACCGAATTAAGAAATATTTTTGGTTATCTGCATAATACGAAAGGTCCATCCGTAATATCGGAACAAGGGAGATGTTTCGAATGGTATAAAAATGGAAAAATTCACAGGGATAACGGACCAGCAGTAACCAGAACAAACGAATACAAAGAAATCCATATGTTTTGGTTTGTTGATGGAAAACAAAAAGCAAGCATTGTTTTTAATGATCCTCGACACGATTTTGACGTAACGGTCAAGAACGGGTGCAGCAAGTCGTTTGTTAGTACAATCGATGAAAACGGAAAGTCGGCATCGAGGTTTTTCGACACCGCCATCGTCGTTCATTTGGCGCACCTATTTTTTCCAGAAATGGTAATCCCCAAAAAGCACAAAAAGCATCTCACACAACCCGTAAGCGACTATATACCGACCGTTGATACTTTCGACTCAAACATTATTCGACTTCTTGTGGGTGCGTGATGGAAACGATCCCGCTCCAACGGATGGTTTGTTGACTGGAATCCCTAATATCCAAAAAACGGATAAAAAATTTTGGGATGACCTATACAGAAAAAAAGAAAACTGTAGGGGGGTCTTCCCCTACCCGGTGACCGGTCAAATCCCGGCCAGACAAGCCCGCCCAAGGTCATACAGGCCATCTAGGCTACTACCCTACCCTAAATCATCCAATCGCCTGTGTGGCGCTCTGTGAGCGATCTATGACGCGTTTGACTTGGATGTGAGTCCAATCGTTTCCGTTGATCGTCTTAAATCCTTTTTCGTTCAATGCTTTAGCCAATGCTCTATTCGATAGGCTTTGATAATCAGGTATCGTTTGAATGATCTGATACAGGCTATCAGCGGATGCTTTGCCCTTGGCGATCACGCCAGCCATTACGTTAGGATTGTGCACGCCGAGTTTGACACCACGCGCCTTTGCAGCAGCAAGGGAAACGGTTGTACGTTCGGATGCCATACGCGCTTCGTGTTCGGCAATCATCGCCAACAATTGAACCATAAGCGTATTCGCATTGGGAATATCAACGGCTTGGAATGATGCCTTACTTTCCTGCAATCCTGTGATGAAATGCAGATTACGTGCAAGCCTATCCAACTTGGCTATCAGGAGCGTTGCACCAATCGTCTTAGCGTGAGCCAAAGCCTTAGCCAGTTCAGGCCGGTCATTACGCTTGCCGGACTCTATCTCGGTGTATTCGGCCACGATCTTGTCAGACGCTTGTAGAAAGCCCTGTACGGCCTTCTGTTGCGCCTCTAAGCCTAATCCGCTCTGGCCTTGGCGTTGGGTGGATACTCGGTAATAAGCGATGTAATCAGTCATAGGAATATGTTCTTCTATCAACATTTCAACGTGGAACATTCTAACGTCCGTTACTTTGTTCCAGAAGTCTTTTATTATGCCGATAAACGAATTAAGTCATTGACTTTGAAGGATAATTTCTTTAGAATCGACGGCCTTCAGAGTGAGGGGAATTCCCACGCAAAAAAGGAAAAAAGAAAAGAATTTTGTATTTTTTCTTTTCCGGATTCATAGGTCGACTCCAGAAGTCGTTGAATAATTCAAACGACGCCGCGCCTAACAGTCCCCTCGTCCAATCGAAAGACACTCACACGATGACGGATAAAGCATTTTGGGTTTACGGTGACCACGCTGGCGTCAAGGAACCTATCTACCAATCACCCGACCGCAAGAAAGCCGAACAATGGGCAAAGGATTACGCAAGAGATAATCCAGACATATACCAAGAGATTTCGATTGAGGAAGGCAGTAAGGATAAACCCGCCTACTGAGCGGGTTTCATTCGTGAGCAATACGGAACACATTCGTGCGTGTTCGTTGGGTCTCGTTCGCCTATCACCTGTAGAATCCTTCATTCTTTAGAACTACCCTTCTGTAGTCCTTAACGCTTGAATGCGACGACCGAGTATGCTCTGGGCTTTTCGACCTAATTTGATGTTCACTACGCATATATTGATACACGTAATTAACCTCATAAGTCAGTTCTGTGGAATTGGATATCTTCCTTAGCCAATCATACATATGCATTGTCATTGAATCGCTGAATATATCTGCATACTGCCTCAAATCCACGTCTTGTCCTTCGTAAACTATGGACCAGTGCGAATTGACGTCCAATATGTTCTTTATTCTGGTATTCTTTTCAATCGACCTTGTCTTTGCATATTCGCATACAAGCGGATACATCATCACCAACTCAATTGGATATTCCTCTGTCCATATTGAAGTTATGTCCTGAATTATATCAATTGATTGCTCGAATTGGCGCGTGGTCAACGATGCGAGTTTAGCAGTCTCGGCAAGGAACTCAGCAAATATTGCCGGGTCGTTGATTGAGGATGAGGGTGGTATCGACCATTTTGATATGTCGATCCCATTCTTCACAATGAGACTTCCCGCGATATATGCGAAGGTGGCTGAATCGAGTTTGTATGATCTATGGAAGAACCTTTGTAGGTATTGCTTTGAATCAAAGTTAGAACCGTATACCGCATTGATAGAATGGGCCAATTGGTCAGCATCTGTTGCTATTACAAAGACCAAACCTTCAACGTCAAATAGATGCTTGATGCGTTCCAACATAGCGATAGAGTACGTGGGTCTGCATCTATCGAGTTCGTCAACAAATATGAAAAATGGTAGTGACTTCTCACTGTCGGTGGTGATGGTTTTCAGGAGCGCAGCAAGGTTGGCTTTAAAATTAGTGATGCTGTTGGTTGTCTTATGCAGGTCGTCAAGTCTCTGTTGTGCGTACTTGTCTATCGCTTGATCCGTTAGGGCGGCTACACCAAGGCCAACGGCATCAATCATATCTGCTGTTGTTGAACTTTCTTCCGCTCCTATTGAATTGTTCTCGCCCTCTAACGCGGCGGTAATTCCTTCGCCGCCGTCAGATATGGCCTTTTTTAACAGGGTTTTTCCGACCTCTTTGCCTGTCGCTATCGCAACAGTCCCGAAGTTCCGGCGTAGTTTTTTTGCGCCATCTATGAATTTGGCTTTTACGGATTTTGGCAGTTCGCTTTCGATGCTTTTGAAATACCGATCAAGCGCGCCGACGACGATTGAGTAGGGATCGTCTACGAAATCGAATTCCCAAGCGTTTATAAGAACAGCCGGATGTTTCTTTTCGAGCGCGTCTCGGTACATTCCATTGATGAGGAAGGTTTTACCTTGGCCCCACTTGGCATCTACGTTGATTACGTATGAACCGCGTTTGTCAGCCTTTTCGTTTTCCTTGTAGCGATTTAGCAATAGGCGATAGATCAAATCGCCATCTTGCTGACGATTTAGCAAGTCGCCGTTCCAATTTTCCGTATCTGCCGTCATCTTTAGCCCGCTTTGAAATCAACTAAGGGTAAGGATGCCTATAAAACGGCGGGTTGCAATATGGCTATCGATCCACGCACAAAAAACCCGCCTGTTACAGCGGGTCTTGGTAGTTTCAGGTGGCAAGTTTTTGATGGCCGGTTGCCTTTGACATATCCTCTATGTCCTCATCATAAAGATACGCAACGCCTTCAATCATTCCTTTGTGAATGTGCGTATATCTGCCAATTGTTTCCATCTTCAGCAAGACAGGCATTTTATCGGGGTACGCTTTGATATGTGTGGTATCGAAGTGATGGGCGCTCAATCCAACCCCGACGCTACCGATTAGGTACAGGCCGGTGTTCTCTCTGGTTGGGATAATCACGTCCACCCATTCTGGTTCGCAATCTCGGTCTTTGATGTAAGCCCTTGCTGCTTTCAGTGCGTAAATCTGGACGGTTCCGTTTAACACTTGTTCGTGCACGTCATCTTCGAATCCTTCGGGGTTGTAAGCAATCTCGTACTTTTTCGGATTGATGATGAAGTCGCTGGTCTTGCAGTCTTTGAAGTCCTTGATCGACATTTCGTTACCCTCTTATTTTACCAAGTGACTTTCACGTCTTCAGGTCCAACAAGCGTTTCGTTATTTTCAAGGTAATCACGCGCAAACAGTAAAGCGCTTTCCTTGTTATAGTATGCGGCAACGATCTTTGTCGGGTGGCCTTTGGGTGTCGACTCTACCCTGAAAACTGGCAACACATCTAAGCGCCACGCCGTGTTACCGGACGTGTTTTTCAAGGTCTCGGTTTCAATATACTGTTCGCATTCGGACTTTGAACCGGTGTACACGAGAACGTCTTCTGGTTCCAATTTTATCCAGACGCCATATTCTATCATTTTAAATGTACCTCCTATTGGTGTGTTTTTCGGAGGCACGGTCTACCAGCGATGATTGCAGAAGTCGATGGGTTAACCCCTTTGGCGGTTGATGTATCTTGGCGACGATGGATCAAGAAAATCCTGAGACTCGTAAGACCTGACGTATTCCAATTCGAGTGCCAGATAGAGACCGTGGGCAATGGCTTTAGCCGCTGAATGGCTGATGTCGGTATTTCGTTGGCCGGATGCCTTGGCAATGTCATCAGGAACGGCCCACAGGCGCGTGTAGATGAATTCTACCAGTTCGGGCTTGGTGATGACGCAACCGCCCTTGGTGAACGTGTAGTTGACCGACAAACGGCTTACCAGTTCTTCGGCAAGGACTTTCGTGATGGTGGGTGATCGCTTGCGGGTCTGGCCGGTTCCTGCAAAGTTGGACCGTATCGTACGCTCTGCCGTGATGAGTTTCAGATAGATTGACGACTCCAGGTCGTCTTTTGCCATCGGTCTGGTATCCATCGGTTTGTTCTCCGTCTGTTCTCATTCTGTTATGCCGTAGAACGGGACCGGAGTCGAGCAGGAGATAGTTACCGTTTGGGAATCCAGAACATACTACATATAGACTTGGAATATGTGTAACGCTTGCACCTTACTATAGGTCCGTCCGTTACATACCTAAAACCCTTATTTTCTGGGACTTTTGATGATTTTACATCGATCTTATAAGACCCCGAAACATATATTAGCAATTACTACCAACTACTATATGTAGTATGTCTGCCTGATTTGAATACTACACCAATAAATACCCATAAGAACAATAATCTTATGAGGTATTCATTATGGCTATCAATTCAGCCGCACTTTCTCTTATCAAAAGGTTCGAAGGACTTAAAACAACTGCTTACCTTTGCCCTGCCCATATCCCAACCATCGGATATGGACATACCCGCACAGTCAAACGTGATGACGTAGGCAAAAAGAAGATCACCGAAAAGGAAGCCGAACGACTTCTTGCAGAAGATCTTAAGCGCTTTGAGTCTGATGTTACCCGCCTCGTCAAAGCCCAGATCAATGAGAACCAGTACGGCGCGTTGGTATCGTTCGTTTACAACATTGGTCCCGGTGCTTTTGCAGGATCAACACTTTTACGAAAACTCAACTCTGGTGACGTTGCTGGTGCTGCCAAGGAATTCGAGCGCTGGAACAAAGGCGGCGGTAAAGTCCTGAACGGACTCGTTGCGCGTAGAGCCGCAGAGAAGGACTTATTCCTAAGCCCCGTGGTCAAAGCCGTTGCTAAAAAGACATCTGCGAAGGCGGGCTAACGATATGCCGGTATGGAATTGGAAGTCGATCATTGAATATCTGTTTTATAATTTTACAGAGATAACAGCCATCACCCACGACCGGGAAACAGGCGAAGTTACCCTTTACGGTAATCACTCATATGTTCTTTCTGATTTCGTACCGTTCACCCACTTTGTAGACCCAAACAAAACAGGCATCACCCTTTACCAGCGATACGGAAGGTGGGGTGACTACATATCGATTACTGTAATCCACGAAGATGATTTGAATGATATCGAATAACGTAATTGATGTAGCAACTTACATCCTTGATAGTTTCGACGTCAGGTCCGTAACAATCGATTGCGAAGACTCTTTCATCCATATCGGGGGCCGTCTGTTCATAGAGGACGTTTCCGATATATTGCCGATCAAAGAAATTGATTTCAGTGATTGGAGACGAGACATCAGGTGCGAACCAAACTCTTTCCAATTCAAACGTTCCGTATCAGGCCGCACAGGCTTGTATGTAATTTATGCCGACAAAGACCCTGATTATCACCTCATATCCGTTTAACGCGCTGTATGGCCTCGTGTGACGTTTTTAGCCCTACGTTGTTAGCCATCTTTACAAGGGCTTCTTCTGACAAATTAGAGAAATCAGTTGACCGAGTAACTTCACCCTTGGCGTTGATTTCCCAAATGCGAGTAGCACCCGCTACCGATACGTAAGCCGATTGATCAACAGCATCGATGCTAACCACCGAAACGATTTCCCTTAGTTTGGAATTTACCAGAGAACGCGATTGAAAAAGATCGTCACCGCTAAAGGTATCCCATTTGGAGCGTTCATCTTCGATGGTCTTGTGGATGGTGGTGAAGTCATCACGCACTGTTTCGAGCGTTCTAATTTCAGACGTGACTCGTTCTATCTCTGCCGTTTGCCGTGACTTGTCAGAACGTAGGGCTTTCAATCTAGTCATCAAGTCGGTTTTGTCGTCTGGATGGTCCGTAATTTCGGCCATAGCAATGATGTTCGAAATACGCCTATCGATATCAGCGATACCCGTTTGAATTTCGATCACCTGCCGCTTTAGATCATCACTGGAAACCGTGGGTATCTCTGGAAGGTGACAATACGTAGCCACGTTATCCAAAACTGCTTTTTCGAGAATGTCATATCGTAGGGAGGTCTTGCCGTACTTGCCTTTGCCTGTGCAAAGTTCGCCAGTCTCTTTGATCTTTTCGCAAGTGATGTACCGATGACCTGAGCCACCACCGATAACCCTTGCTGGACCGCCACAGTGAAAGCATTTCGAGATACCAGCAAACAAGTTGGTGTACCCTAAGCCGGTCCTGCCATTCGTCGCTTTCTTGGATTTGTTGTTGTACCTATCGTTTACACGCCACCACGTAACCGGATCGACGGCAGCAGGGTAATATCCCTCAACAACTGTATCACCAATTGCCAAGTCCCCACGAACGGCAACCGAATTCAGGATTTCGCCAACGACTTTACGACGCCAAATCTTGTTAGGATCGGGATTAGAACGTCTGGACTCCTGAAGGGTAAGGATACCGTTTTCGTTCAACCAAATGGCAATCTTGGCGATACCGTATCCCTTTTCGTACAATTCAAAGATTTTCTGAACAGTCGAAACGGACTCTCTAAGAGTGAATTCGTATTCTTTTGAAGTCCCGATTTGGGTTTGTTCTAACCAAGACGGCAGATGATGGACGCGGGCTTTGATACCGGCTTTAACATCTGAATGTAGTTGAGCAAGATAGGCTTTACCGCGAACACTTTTGACCTGCGATTCATCGTGTGCGCGTGCCATCGACATAAGAGAAAATATCAACTGGCTGAAATCATTGTTCCGGCTATAGCGGTACTTGTCAGCCAAGGTAACGACATCGATACCAGAACGGATAATGTCGAGTAGTTGCGATTGAGCCGTAAGAACATCAGCGCGTGAAAGTCGGTCGAGAGATTCAACTATCAAAACCGAACCAACCGGAATCTTTCCGTTGTTCACCAGTTCAAGAAAACCACCGAGCGCACCAAACTTGACGTGATCCTGATGGAAACCAGAGGCAACGTCCGAAAGGCTGGTGTCGATCTCAAGGCCGTGTTCAAGAGCGTACTTTTCTGCCGCCTCTACCTGACGACGAAGCCCGTCCCCGCCTAACTGTTTCTTAGATGAAATACGGGCATAAGAAAAAGCAAGCGCCATACCGGAAACCTTTGATCTGGATCACCTTTGATCGTGTCGAAAGATATACCGTGAAAGACGTAAAATTGACAAGTGTCCCTTTGATCTTCATCAAGGACATCCTTTTTGCCGGACCATATGGCAGGAATTAGCAATGTTGAACATGTTTCGCTGACGATTTTTATGGAGATGCAATGCGTTTGAGGCTACATATCCGCAACGGCGAGCCGACGCGCAAAGGCGGATCGCGGCTCGATAACGATATTGCATTTGGAGACGAACATGGCCGGGCATCCCATTCCCCACTTCCAGAACGATGGCGGACACCGCATGATCGAGATCGGCGTCAAGGAATTCATGTGCACCGGCGCTTCCGTGCCCTACGATCACCCGCATATCTTCATCGACATGGGCGACGACAACGAGAAGGTCTGTTCCTACTGCTCCACCCTTTACCGCTACAATCCGTCGCTGAAGGCCGAGCAGACCAATCCTCCGGGCTGCGTCTTCCATGTGAAGGCCGCCTGACCTTCCACCTTTCCTGATCGGGGCGCACCAATGCCCATAAAATCCGTAGCCATTGTCGGTGCCGGCATCGCCGGTCTCACCGCCGCGCTTTCTTTTGCCCGGCACGGGATCGGCTGCGACATCATCGAACAGGCGGGTGAACTCACGGAAGTCGGCGCCGGCCTGCAGCTGTCACCCAACGCCGCCCGTATACTTGCCACGCTTGACGTGCTGCCGGAAATCGAGGCGCGCTGGACCGAACCGGTCAGCGTCGATCTCACCTCCGGAAAATCGCTTGCCACGCTGCTCTCCCTGCCGATGGGCACGGTGGCCCGCACACGCTGGGGCGCACCTTATGGCGTGCTGCACCGCTCGACACTGCAAAGCGCACTTCTCCATGCGGTGACATGCAATCCGCTCTGCCGGCTGCATCTCGGCAAGCGCATAGAAAACGCCACCGCCGACATCATTGCCGCAACCACCTTCCGCGATCACGATCTGATCGTTGGCGCCGATGGCGTCTGGTCGGCGGCCCGCTTTGCCGTTCCTGCCGCGCCGACAGCCACCTTTTCCGGCAATATCGCCTGGCGTTTCACGGTCACCGAAAACAATGTTCCGTCCGCCATCAACAAAAGCGCCGTTACCGCCTATCTCGGCTCCCGCGGCCATATCGTCGCTTATCCGCTCAAGGAAGTCGGCGGTTTCAACATCGTCGCCATTGCACTGGGCGCCGATCCCGGCGCCACCTGGCGCGCCGAATCGAGCGGACGGCAGAAATCCATGCTGCTCGAACAGTTTCGCGGCTGGAGCCCGGATTTGCTGCGGCTGCTGGAAAAAGCCGAAGATCCAACGTTCTGGCCGCTCTATCAGGCCGGCCCGGGGCGCTGGCATAATGGCCGTGACACGGTGCTGATCGGCGACGCGGCGCACGCCATGATGCCCTTTGCCGCCCAGGGCGCGGCCATGGCGATAGAGGATGCCTTCGAACTCGCCGGCGTGCTTGCCGCAGAGCCCCTGCCCGTGCCGCAGGCCCTTGCCGCTTTCGAGGCCTTGCGCCTCCCGCGCATAGAAAAGGCCCGCAAACGGGCCTCTCTCAATCGTTTTGCCTATCACGCCACAGGCCCGGTCCGAATTGCGCGGGACTTCGTGTTTTCAACGCGTCCCGCCAGTGCCTTCCTGAGCGACTTCGACTGGCTTTATGGCTATCACGCCAGGGGCTGATGGCTAAGGTCAGATGCCGGCTGCGGCCGCAAAGCCGGCCTCGAGGTCTTTCTTCAGATCAGCGACATCCTCAAGCCCGATCTGAAGACGGATGACCGGCCCTTCGGAGGGACCTTTGGCAATCGTCCTGTCGATGAGCGAGACCGCCACGGCAAGCGATTCGTATCCGCCCCAGGAATAACCGAGCCCGAAGAAGGTCAGCGCATCGAGAAAGGCCGCCGCCGCCTGCTTGTATTTGCCCTCTTCCGCCTTCAATACGAAGGAGAAGACACCGCTCGCGCCCTTGAAATCACGCTTCCAGAGTTCGTGACCGGCAAAGCTCGGCAGGGCCGGATGCAACACGCGCACCACATCGTTGCGGCCTTCCAGCCATTGAGCGATATCGAGCGCGCTTTTCTGATGGTGTTCCAGCCTGATTCCCATGGTGCGCATGCCGCGCAGGATCTGGTAGGCATCATCGGAGGTGACGCAGATGCCAAGATTGGTATTGGCCTGATAAAGCGCCTTCCAGTGTTTTTCATTGGCCGAGACGAACCCCATCAGCACATCGGAATGCCCCGAGGGATATTTGGTGGCGGCGTGAATGGAAATATCGACGCCGAAATCGAGCGGCTTGAAATAAAGCGGCGTCGCCCAGGTATTGTCCATCGTGACCACACAGTCATGCCTGTGGGCGATCTCCGTGATTACCCGGACATCCTGGATCTCGAACGTATTGGAACCCGGCGCTTCCAGATGCACGAGTTTCGTATTCGGCCGGATCAGCGCTTCGATGCCAGCCCCGATCGCGGGATCGTAATATTCGATCTCCACACCGAGCTTCTTCAGCATCGTGTTGCAGAAGCGGCGTGTGGGGAAATAGACGGAATCGACGACAAGCGCATGATCGCCCGCACCGAGATAGGCAAGGAACGGCACGGTGATCGCCGCAAGCCCCGAGGGCACGAGGATAGTTCCGAAAGAACCTTCCAGCTCGTTGACGAGGTTGCACAGCGCATCGGTCGTCGGCGTGCCGTGAGTGCCATAGGTGTATTTCTGGTTTTCTGTCGAAAGCGTCTCCGCATCCGGGAAAAGGACGGTAGAGCCACGCACGATGGGCGGGTTGACGAAACCGAAACAGTCCGCGGGATCATTGCCGCCATGGGTCAGGCGCGTATTCACACCTGCGGCGGAAAGCAGGTCATTTGTCTTGGTCATTTCAGATCAGCTTTCGAAAGAATATTGACGCGTGCGACAATGCGGAGAGCGGAAGGCAAGGTCAAGTCCCGTGAACCCTCGCAGGATGGGTCGATTGATCCATCCTGAAACAGCATACAAGAAGTATACAAAAATCGTGCAAGTGCAAATTTCCGCAAAAATATGCTTATATTTTCACCCTTTGCACACTTCCCGACCAAAATTTCGAAAATTCCGTTTTATAGGCACAATTATCGCCGGCACGTCTTGACCCCGCTGCCAATTGCGATTGTGATAGAAAAAGCGGATCGAAAAGATCTCGCTGAGGGGGGAGCTGGGGCAAAACAAACATGCCGGTCCCCTTGCGATTGACGATAACAAACAAAGGTTGGGAAAAATGAAAAAGGCAATTCTGTCAGCCGCCATTGGCGCAGCAGTTTTGGGAGGAGCCTCGGTCGCTTCGGCTGCGACACTTCAGGACGTGAAGGGAAAAGGTTTCGTCACCTGCGGCGTGAGCGCCGGCATTCCGGGATTTTCCAATCCCGATGACAAGGGCGAATGGTCCGGCATCGACGTGGACTATTGCCGTGGCATTGCCACAGCGGTTTTCGGTGACCCTTCCAAGGCGAAGTTTGTCGCTCTTTCGAGCAAGGACCGCTTCCCTGCCCTCCAGTCCGGTGAAGTCGACGTTCTGACCCGTAACACCACCTGGACCATCAGCCGCGACACGTCGCTCGGCTTCAACTTCCGCACCGTCAACTACTATGACGGTCAGGGCTTTATCGCCAAGAAGGGCCTCAACGTGAAGTCCGCACTTGAGCTTTCCGGCGCCGCCGTCTGCGTTCAGACCGGCACGACCACCGAGCTCAATCTCGCCGACTACTTCAAGACCAACAACCTGCAGTACAATCCGGTCGTTTTCGAAAAGGAAGCCGACGCAACCTCCGCCTATGATTCCGGCCGTTGCGACGTCTACACCACCGACCAGTCCGGCCTCTACGCCATCCGCCTGAAGCTGAAGAACCCGGACGACAACATCGTCCTGCCCGAGGTCATCTCCAAGGAGCCGCTCGGACCGGCCGTTCGTCAGGGTGACGACCAATGGTTCGACATCGTGACCTGGGTTCACTACGCGATGGTCAATGCCGAAGAGCTGGGCATCACCTCCAAGAACGTCGATGAGCAGAAGAACAGCGCCAATCCGGACATCAAGCGTCTGCTCGGCACGGAAGAAGGCACCAAGATCGGTACCGATCTCGGCGTGACCAACGACTGGGCCTACAACATCATCAAGCTGGTGGGTAACTACGGCGAAGTCTTCGACCGCAACGTCGGTGCAGGCTCGCCGCTGAAAATCGAACGTGGCCAGAACGCGCTGTGGACCAAGGGCGGCCTGCAATACGCACCGCCGGTCCGTTGATCGACCCCATCATCGGCTAGATCATGACAGGAGGCTGGGCAACGCCCGGCCTCCATTTAAAATTATATAAATAAGCTCGCAAAGAGCATATAAAAGGGAAAGGTGCCTATGGCAGGCAACGCGGTCAGTTCGCAACGATCGCGCGCGCAAAGCGCGTCGTCACTTATCTACGATCCACGCATACGCGGAGTTTTCTATCAGGTCCTGACTGTCGTCATCCTGACCGCCTTCGTCTGGATCATCGTGACGAATACGATCACCAATCTTCAACGGTCCAACATTTCATCCGGCTTCGGCTTCCTCAATGGAAGAGCCGGCTTCGATATCGGCCAGTCGCTGATCGCTTATACCAGCGACGCGACCTATGGCCGTGCATTGCTCGTTGGCATTCTCAACACGATCCAGGTCGCATTTTTCGGCATCATCGCCGCCTCGATCATCGGTTTCATCGTCGGCATCGCCCGGCTCTCCAACAACTGGCTGATTTCGAAGCTCGCGCAGGCCTATGTGGAAATCTTCCGCAACATCCCGCCGCTGCTCGTCATCTTCTTCTGGTACAAGGGCGTCATCTCCGTTCTGCCGCAGGCCCGCGAATCGCTGGAACTGCCGCTCGGCAGCTATCTCAACAATCGCGGTTTCTTCTTTCCGAAGCCGCTCTGGGGTGACGGTATCTGGCTCGTGCCGGTGGCCTTCCTCGTCGCCATCGTCATCAGCGTCTTCATCTATCGCTGGGCCAAGGCGAGGCAGGAGAAAACCGGTCAGCAGTTCCGCACCGGCCTTACCCTGACGCTTCTCATCATCGGCCTGCCGCTTGCGACATTCCTCGCGCTCGGCGCACCGCTGACATTCGACTATCCGATTGCCGGACGGTTCAATCTCACCGGCGGCGCGGTCGTTGCGCCTGAATTCATGTCGCTGTTCCTCGCGCTGTCCTTCTACACCGCCTCCTTCATCGCCGAGATCGTTCGCGGCGGCATCAAGGCTGTGGCAAAGGGGCAGACGGAAGCAGCGGATGCGCTCGGGCTTCGTTCCAGCACCACGACACGCCTGATCGTCGTGCCGCAGGCGATGCGCATCATCATCCCGCCGCTGACGAGCCAGTTTCTCAACCTGACCAAGAACTCCTCGCTTGCGGTCGCTGTCGGTTTCGCCGACATCGTCTCCGTCGGCGGCACGATCCTGAACCAGACGGGTCAGGCGGTCGAAGTGGTTGCGATCTGGCTGGTCATCTATCTCTCGCTGTCCCTGCTCACGGCCGTGGTCATGAACTGGTTCAACGCGAAAATGGCCCTGGTGGAGCGATAATCGATGACAACAAGCAATCACGCCTTCGTGCGACAGACCATCGAGGAAGCCCGGCCCGCACCGTCAAGCGCCGTCGGACTGGGCCATTGGCTGCGCACCAAACTTTTCGCCACGCCAAAGGATACGGTCCTCACCGTCCTTGCCATCGCCCTGCTCGCCTATCTGGTGCCGCCGATCGTCAAGTGGCTCTTCATCGACGCGGTATGGACCGGCAGCGATCGTATCGCCTGCCTGACCGCTTCGCAGGGCGGTGCGCTGCCGGACGGCCAGTCCGGTGCGTGCTGGGCCTTCGTATCGGCCAAGCTCGGACAATTCGTCTTTGGCCGCTATCCGCTCGATGAGCGCTGGCGTCCGATCCTTGTGATGGTGGCGTTCGCCATCCTCCTGATCCCGATGCTGATTCCAAAAGCGCCATTCAAGCGCCTCAACGCGCTGGCACTTTTCATCATCCTGCCTTTCATTGCGTTTTTCCTGCTCATCGGCGGCGTCTTCGGTCTGCCGAAGGTGGAAACGCAGCTGTGGGGCGGCCTGATGGTGACCCTGATCCTGTCCTTCTTCGGGATCACGGTCTCCCTGCCCTTCGGCATTCTTCTGGCACTCGGCCGGCGCTCCAACCTGCCGGTGATCAAGATGCTCTGCGTGCTCTTCATCGAAGTCATCAGAGGCATTCCGCTGATCACCGTCCTGTTCTTCGCCAGCATCATGCTGCCGCTGTTCCTGCCCGACGGCTGGACCTTCGACAAGTTCCTGCGCGCGCTCGTCGGTGTGTCGCTCTTCTCGTCCGCCTATATGGCGGAGGTGATCCGCGGCGGCCTGCAGGCCATTCCCAAGGGACAATATGAAGGTGCCGATTCGCTCGGCCTGAACTACTGGCAGAAGACGAGACTGATCGTGCTGCCGCAGGCGTTGAAGCTCGTCATTCCGGGCATCGTCAACACCTTCATCGGGCTGTTCAAGGACACGTCGCTAGTCTCGATCATCGGCATGTTCGACCTGCTCGGCATTGTCACACTCAACCAATCGGATGCGAACTGGGCCACGCCCGTCACCGCCATGACTGGCTATATTTTCGCAGGCTTCGTATTCTGGATATTCTGCTTCGGCATGTCGCGTTATTCGCTGTTCATGGAACGGCACCTCGACACCGGGCATAAACGATAAGGGACGCTCAAATGGCAGAAACCCAAGCAAAAAAACTGGCCGTCTCGACAACGGACGTGGCAATCGAACTCATCGGCATGAACAAGTGGTATGGCGACTTCCACGTGCTGCGCGATATCAACCTCAAGGTCATGCGCGGTGAGCGTATCGTCATTGCCGGCCCTTCCGGCTCTGGCAAATCGACCATGATCCGCTGCATCAACCGGCTGGAAGAGCACCAGTCCGGCACCATCAATGTCGATGGCATCGAACTCACCAACGATCTGAAAAAGATCGATGAGGTGCGTCGTGAAGTCGGCATGGTGTTCCAGCACTTCAACCTCTTCCCGCATCTGACGATCCTCGAAAATTGCACGCTGGCGCCGATCTGGGTTCGCAAGATGCCGAAGAAGGAAGCCGAAGAAGTGGCGATGCACTATCTGAAGCGCGTCAAGATTCCCGAGCAGGCGAACAAGTATCCCGGCCAGCTCTCCGGCGGCCAGCAGCAGCGCGTGGCGATTGCCCGCTCGCTCTGCATGAAGCCGAAGATCATGCTGTTCGACGAGCCGACCTCGGCGCTCGACCCGGAAATGGTGAAAGAAGTGCTCGACACCATGGTCAGCCTCGCCGAAGACGGTATGACCATGCTGTGCGTCACCCACGAAATGGGCTTCGCCCGCCAAGTGGCAAACCGCGTCATCTTCATGGACCAGGGCCAGATCGTCGAACAGAACTCGCCCGCCGAATTCTTTGACAATCCGCAGCACGAGCGCACTCGGCTGTTCCTCAGCCAGATTCTGCACTGAGACCTTTACCATCGAAGCATCATCCAGCGGGGCCGTTTCGGCCCCGTTTTTCATTGGTAACGGCCAGCCCATCCCTGCATTCAGCGTCATCCCCGGGCTTGACCCAAGGACCTGAACACATCACCAAAATCAATCGGCGGCAGATACCCGGGAAAAGCCGGGGATGACGCCGGAGCATCTGGCGAAGCTCACCATTGATCTGATGACGGCGCATTCCGCTCGCATCCAGAGCTGCCTTGAGTGAATCGCAGCCCCTTCCAGATTGGTATCCCACATCGTTCTCCACACGCGAAAAGCGCTGGAACTACGAATGCAGCAACCATTTAACCATTTGTTACGAAACGGAAATCCTTGTTTTGCAGGGGCTTTGGCCGCCCATGTCATTTTTTTGTCAAATCATGCATTTTTCCGCTTGCGGAGCAACCGGAGCCTGACTATAAGGGCGCCACACCACAAGCGCACGCGCCCTTCGTCTATCGGTTAGGACGTCAGATTTTCATTCTGAAAAGAGGGGTTCGACTCCCCTAGGGCGTGCCACTTGCCTTCGTGTTCTCCCCCTCGAAAAATACAAAACTGCCGCGCAGATCGCGAACTCGTCTCGCGTGATCAACGCGCCGGAACCGATTCCGGGTCGGCACGTTAGAGTGCTGTCCCCCCGATGGAGGGCAAGCCGGATGAGGCGCCAGCGGGCAAATCGACCGGCTTGCCTTTCCCTCCCAGCCCTTCCAAGGCCTCCGCTCATTCCTGCTGGCAGCAGATGCCAGCTAAGGGTTGGAAAAACACGCCACGGCCCTCGCACGGCACATGATGACGTTACTGTCGGGCAGCGATAGAGCCGCCATTTCAAGGCCTTGGCCAGTCTCGGCGCAGTTTTCCACAGCCTCTTCGGTTTCGGCAAAAAAACTCGTCGTGAAGCGAAAAAAATCAATTTTTCCGCTTGCGGAGCAACCGGAGCCTGACTATAAGGGCGCCACACCACAAGCGCACGCGCCCTTCGTCTATCGGTTAGGACGTCAGATTTTCATTCTGAAAAGAGGGGTTCGACTCCCCTAGGGCGTGCCACTTGCTTCCCCTTGAAAATCAGCACTCTATATGCAGAACTTCACGTAACGCGTGAGTATTCGGACGCTTGCTGTTTGCAACGCGCGGTTTGCCCCGCTCCCGAAAAATCCCGACAGTTCCGCCGCCCCGTCAGGGTGCGAAGGCCGCATCCAGAACGCGCAGCTGCACACGCCTCTGGCCCTGCCAGAGATCGGCGCCCACAGTGCCTGCAACGTGAATGTTCCTGCCGCGCGCATTCAGGAGCATCTGCCCCAGAGGCGCTTCGGCGGCGCGAAAGGCGATGCCATCCAGCCGCGAGCCATCCATGGCCTCAAGCGTAATCTTGACGTGGGATGTGCCCACGAGCCTCACATCGCGCAGGCGATGTGAGGGCACGGCGAAGATCGGTTGCGAGTGACCCGATCCATAAGGACCGGCCTGCTCCAGCTGGTCGACAAGCTGCAATGTCGCGCCCGAGGCGCCGATGGCGCCGTCGATCTTCAGTACGCTGCTTTCCACCAGCTCGTTCACGGTCTTTGCCGCCGCGTCCTCGAAGAAAGTCCTGAGCTTGCCGAGATTGGCCCGCTCCACCGTCAGGCCGGCCGCCATGGCGTGACCGCCCCCCTTGACCAGCAACCCGGCCTCAACGGCGGCGCGCACCATACGCCCCATATCGAAACCGGTGATCGAACGGCCCGAGCCGGTGCCCTTGCCGGAGGGATCGAAGGCAATGGCGAAGGCGGGACGACGGAAGCGATCCTTCAGACGCGAAGCAAGCAGACCGACAATGCCGGGATGCCAGTTTTCGCGCGCAGTCACGATGACGCCCGCCCCGGAGCCGTCACCATATTCGAACAGCGCCTCCGCCTCCGCTTCCGCCAGCATGGCGGCTTCCATCGCCTGCCGCTCGCGGTTCAGCTCATCCAGCCGCTCGGCGATGACCTCCGCCTGTGAGGCGTCATCGATCGTCAGGAGACGGCTGCCAAGCGCGGCATCGCCGATGCGGCCGCCGGCATTGATGCGGGGGCCGATCAGGAAACCGAAATGATAGGGTGTGACAGGCCCGCCCAGCCCCGCCTTCTTGAACAGGGCGGCAAGCCCGGCATTGTTCATGTGGCGCGCGGCGATAAGCCCCTTCACCACATAGGCGCGGTTGAGCCCCTTCAGCGGCACCACATCGCATACGGTGGCAAGCGCGACGATATCGAGAAGCGACAGGAGATCGAGCGTGAAAGCCTGCCTGTGCCGCCTGTCCTTCAATATGCGCAGCGTGGCGACCAGCACGAGGAACACCACGCCGGCGGCGCAGAGATGCCCCTGCCCCGACAGATCGTCCTCACGGTTGGGATTGACCAGCGCCACGGCGGGCGGCAGCTCCGTGCCGACCTGATGGTGGTCGATCACCACCACATCCGTTCCCGCATCCCTGGCGGCCTGCAGCGATTCATGGCTGGTGGAGCCGCAATCGACCGTCACGATCAGCGTCGCGCCATTGGCGGCAAGCTGCTGCATCGCTGCCGGATTCGGGCCGTAGCCTTCGAAAATGCGGTCGGGAATATAGATTTGCGGCGTCAGCCCGAAATGCGCGAGAAAACGAAACATCAGCGCGGAGGAGGCAGCACCGTCGACATCGTAATCGCCGAAGATCGCCACCTTCTCACCCGTCTCGACCGCGCGCACCAGCCGCTCGGCGGCCTTCTCGCAATCGGTCAGCATATGCGGGTCGGGCATCAGCGAGCGGATGGTCGGATCAAGGAACGCCAGGGCGTCATCGACACCCACGCCGCGCCCGGCAAGCACCCGCGCGATCAGTTCAGGAATGGCGTGGATCTGGGACATGGCCAGCGCACGGTTCTGTCCGGCCTGATCCAGCCGCGACACCCAGCGCTGTTCTGTCGCCGACCGCTCCACGCTCAGAAACGCGCGGGCCACGGCATCGGCCGGCTCCATCATTGCCATCCTGTCCCTTCATCCTGTCATGCGCGCATATCCGCGCCTCATAGTTAGAACGGGCTAAATGGCGATGCGGTGTTTTTCAAGCAAAAACGCTTGTCCCGGCTGTCACACCGTAAAAATCGAGAAAAACGGGCTGACGATCGAGACCGCGCCGACCAGCAGCAATAACGAGAAGACAGCGAGCGAACACCAGTTGCGCTCATGCTCGGCCATGTCGAATTCCATGCTGCGAATATTGTCGTTGGCATTATGCGGCCGCACCCGATGATGGGTGACCGGAACGCCGGCGCGCTTGTTGTCCTTGAACAGGATGATCGATGTCACGGCCACGCCTCCCTCGCTTGGTGAACAGGATTAACCATAGTGCCGAATCGCCTTGTTTTCCAGCGGTTCGAATGCGGCGTCCTCAAATTTTATGGCCACCGGAAGGCCGGTGCGATGCACACGGCCGGCAACAAAAAACCGCGCCTCCTTCGGGAAGCGCGGCTCTCGATGCCATCAAGATATCGATGCGTCTCAGGTCCGCTCGATGCGGATGACCTGCGGTTCGCTGACGAGATATTTCTCGTTCTTGATCGCCTTCACGGCCTTGCGGATCGCATCTTCCATCGTCGCATGGGTAACGAGAATGATGGTCTGCGGCGCGCCTTCCACATGCACGCGCTGGCGCTGCACGATGGATTCCAGCGAGATGTTATTGTCAGCCATGCGGCTGGCGATGGAAGCAAAGACGCCAGCCTGATCCTTCACCGTCAGGCGGATGAAATAACCGCCCTCATGGCTCTTCATCTTGGCGCGACGATAGTCCGTCAGCGATTTCGCCGGACGGCCGAGCACAGGCACCTGCTGGGCGCCGGGACGGCTCTTGGCGATATCGGCGATGTCACCCAGCACGGCGGACGCGGTGGCGTTGCCGCCGGCACCCGGACCAACCATCAGCAATTCGCCGAGAATATCGGATTCGATCGCCACCGCATTGGTCACGCCATCGACCTGCGCGATGACGGAATCGAGCGGCACCATGGTTGGATGCACCCGCTGTTCGATACCGGATTCAGTCACCTGCGCCACGCCGAGAAGCTTGATACGATAACCGAGTTCGGCGGCCGCCTGAATATCCTCGCTCGAAATATTGGTGATGCCTTCGAGATAGATGTCATCGGCCGAAATCTTGTTGCCGAAGGCAAGCGTCGTCAGAATGGCGAGCTTGTGAGCGGTGTCGTTGCCCTCGATATCGAAAGCCGGATCGGCTTCGGCGTAACCCAGCCGCTGTGCTTCCTTCAGACAGGCCTCGAAGGACAACCCTTCCTTCTCCATCTTGGTGAGGATGTAGTTGCAGGTGCCGTTCATGATGCCGTAGATGCGCGACACATGGTTGCCGGTCAAGGATTCACGCAGCGCCTTGATGACGGGAATACCGCCGGCTACCGCCGCTTCGAAGTTGAGAAGCGCGCCCTTGTCTTCAGCAATGGTCGCCAGTTCCACGCCGTGCTTGGCCAGCAGCGCCTTGTTGGCTGTCACCACATGGAGACCGCGTGCAAGTGCGGCCCGCACTGCATTTTCAGCCTGGCCGGAAGCGCCACCGACCAGTTCGACGAACACGTCGATATCGGCTTCGCTCGCCAGCTGTTCCGGCGTGTCGAACCAGGTAATACCCTTGAGATCGATGCCGCGGTCACGCGAACGGTCGCGCGCGCTCACCGCAATAATCTCAATCGCGCGTCCGCAGGTAATCGCAAGTTCGTTGCTTCTCTGCTGGAGGATGCGCACGAGCGAAGCGCCGACAGTGCCGAGCCCCGCTATGCCGATTCTCAATGAATCTGCCATGGGTATGTTCCTGATTTGCTGGTGATGGTGGCGGCCGAGGCCCGGCCGCCTTCGGTTGCCCTTATCTGTGGGCGTTAAGCGAAACGACATTGTGCATCGTTTCGTCTGCGCTCGACAGGAAACGCTTCAGATTGCGCGCTGCCTGACGAATTCGATGCTCGTTTTCCACGAGCGCGAGACGGACGTAATCATCGCCCATCTCGCCAAAGCCGATGCCGGGAGCAACGGCGATATCGGCCTTCTCGACCAGAAGCTTGGAGAATTCCAGGCTGCCGAGATGGCGGAATTTTTCCGGGATCTTCGCCCAGGCGAACATCGTCGCCGCCGGCGGCGGAACCTCGAAACCGGCCTTGCCGAAGGTGTCGACCATGACATCGCGGCGGCGGCGATAGACATTGCGCACTTCGGCGATGTCGGAACCGTCACCGTTCAGCGCATGGGTCGCCGCAACCTGGATCGGCGTGAAGGCACCGTAATCGAGATAGGACTTCACGCGCGTCAGCGCCGCGATCAGCCGCTCGTTGCCGACGGCAAAGCCCATGCGCCAGCCGGGCATGGAGAAGGTCTTCGACATGGAGGTGAACTCCACCGCAACGTCAATTGCGCCGGGAACCTCCAGAACCGAAGGCGGCGGATTGTTTTCGTCGAAATAGATTTCCGAATAGGCAAGGTCGGAAAGCACGATGATCTCGTGCTTCTTCGCAAAGGCGATGACGTCCTTGTAGAAATCCAGCGAGGCCACATGCGCCGTCGGGTTCGACGGGTAGTTGATGATCAGCGCCAGCGGTTTGGGAATGGAGTGGCGCACCGCGCGCTCCAAGGGCCCGAAGAAGCTCTCATCCGGCTCGACATTCATCGAGCGGATAACGCCGCCCGCCATCAGGAAGCCGAAGGCATGGATCGGATAGGTCGGGTTCGGACACAGGATCACGTCACCAGGTGCCGTGATGGCCTGCGCCATATTGGCGAAGCCTTCCTTGGAGCCGAGCGTGGCGACGACCTGGGTATCGGGGTTCAGCTTCACGCCGAAACGGCGCGCATAATAGGCGGCCTGCGCGCGGCGAAGGCCGGGAATGCCCTTGGACGAGGAATAACGATGGGTGCGCGGGTCCTGAACGACTTCGCAAAGCTTGTCGACGATCGCCTTGGGGGTCGGAAGGTCGGGATTGCCCATGCCGAGATCGATGATATCGGCCCCGGCCGCTCGCGCGCTCGCTTTCAAACGGTTGACCTGTTCGAAGACGTATTGCGGCAGACGCCGGACCTTGTGAAACTCTTCCATCACTTTCCTCATGGGAATGGACCGGTTCTGCCGGCCCATAACGAAGGTTCGTTTTTTGTTTTTAAACGCCGCCGACACGAACCGATCCGGCAGGCGTTATTCATTGTAGCGCAAAGCACGGGAAAACCTACAAGGCTTTTCTCGGCCCACACGCCATCGCGATCATCCGCCTGTGCTTCGGCACAGCCTTTTCGGCCCCTTTGGCAAGGCGGATCGCGCAATAGGATCAAGGAACTTGCATAACGCCAGATTCTTGGAAAATGCAAGGCAAGCCATGCTCAAGAACGGCCATTCCTGTCGTTCAGCCACGCTCGCCGTTCACAATTGCCGCGCGGATGAGCGAAAGCACGCGCTCCGGCTTGATATCCGTGCAGACGAGCTGGCTCGGATGCCCGTCCCAGTCACCCGGCGGAAAGGCGCGGCCATCCGGCTTCTGGATGGTCTGGCCGTCGGCAAGCCCGCCGCAGACCACACGCACCGGGCCGCTGCGGGTCTCGAAAAGCTCAGGCGCGACGAGATAGACGCAGGCGCAGCTGTCATGCACCACCATGCCGTCGCCGGTGCGGGTCTTGTAGAAATCGATGTAGAATTGCGACAGGTCGGACAAGAGCTGCACCGGCTTGCCGCCGGCCTTTGCCATCTCGGCCATGAAGGCGCTGGTCATTACCGTTTTCGTCGTTACGTCGAGACCGACGACGACCACACGCCAGGGCGCGGTGAAGACGAGATCGGCCGCTTCAGGGTCGCCGTGGATATTAGCCTCGGCCGCTGGCGACACGTTGCCGTTCATGTCGAAGGCGCCGCCCATGACGATGACGTCTTTCACCAGTGCGGCAAAATCCGGCTCCTCGCGCAGCGCCAGCGCCAGATTGGTCATGCGGCCGACGGCGATCAGCGTCACTTCACCCGGATTGGCCTTCACCGTCTCGATGATGAAACGATGCGCCGGACGCGGATCGAGCGGCAGATCGATGGTTTCAGGGATATCGATATCGCCGAGACCGTTTTCGCCATGGATGAAGGTCGGCCAGTGGCCTTCCTTGCGGGCGGGATCGAATGTTACGCCAGCACCTTTCGCAACCGGCGCCGTCATCTGCCATTCCCGCTTCAGGAACAGCGCATTGCGGGTGGTGATATCGATGGGCGCATTGCCGAAAACCGTGGTGACGCCGATCAGATCGATATCGGGGTGACGGTGCAGGAACAGAAGCGCCATGGCGTCATCCACACCCGGATCCGTATCGAATATCACTTTATGCATAATGCCCTCATCCATATGTCTCAGGCGCCATCCGTCCTTCCGGTGACGCGCCACGGAAACATAACGATAAGCGGCAACACCGCAATCCCCCCGCAGGCGGCATATCATGCAGAAAAATATTGCGTGGCGGTATTTTCGGTGAAAGAAGAAGCCCTCTCCCGCCGCCTGCCCGGACATCTTCAGTGCAAGACATCGCCCTCAACGTATTTATCGTCCTCTTCTGCATCGCCATCTTTGCCGGATTTATCGATTCCATCGCCGGCGGCGGCGGCCTCATCACCATTCCGGCAATGCTGATCATGGGTATTGCGCCGCTCGACACGCTCGGCACCAACAAGCTGCAATCGCAGTTCGGCTCGGCCTCGGCCACGCTTGCCTATGCCCGGCGCGGCCATGTCGATCTGAAGGAACAATTGCCGATGGGGCTGATGGCCATGCTTGGCGGCATGCTGGGCGCCGTCACCGCCGCCTTCGTGCCGGCCGATCTGCTGCGCACCATCATGCCGTTCCTGCTGATCGCGATTGCGCTTTATTTCGCCTTCAAGCCGCAGCTCAGCGATATCGACAGTCACCGCCGCATCACACCCTTCGTGTTCGGCCTCACCGTCGCGCCGCTGGTCGGCTTTTACGATGGTGTTTTCGGCCCCGGTGCGGGGTCCTTCTACATGCTGGCTTTTGTGGCGCTCGCCGGTTTCGGCATGCTGAAGGCGACCGCCCATACCAAGCTTCTGAACCTCGGCTCGAACTTCGGCGGATTCGTCGTCTTCGCCATTGGCGGCGCGGTTCTGTGGAAGCTGGGATTGGCCATGGGTGTAGGACAGTTCATCGGCGCGCAGATCGGATCACGCTTCGCCATGAAAAACGGCGCGAAGATCATCCGCCCGCTTCTCGTTCTGTCCTGTCTGGCAATGGCGACGAAGCTTCTTGTCGATGCTTCATCCGCCTGGTCCATCGCCACGATCTGGGAAACCATCTTTCCGAAATGAGGGATGGCGGAGCGCCCCTTTCCCGCCATTGAAGGGCAGATGCAAGGCGCTCCGATAGGTCAGCCGGTGGCGCGGCGCCGGCGATCGGCAATTTCCCTGATCACGACCATGGCGCCCACGAGCTTGTAGGCGGAGGAATAGCAGGGCGACATTTCCAGCGATTTCACGACCGTACGGCCGTTCTGGTCTTCCGCATAGGTGTATTTCGACGTATCGCCCTTGAAGCAATTGTCGAGCTTTTCCCTGAGGTCGTTCTGGAAACGATGCACGCCGACAAGCTCGGCGATGTGGCAGCCCAAAAGCCCATCCGGCGCATTGCGCTGGAAGGCATCCAGCGCATTGGCGAAGGACACGCGGTAACCGGGGGAAACAATGACCACCGGCTCGTCGAGATCGTTGAGCATGTCCTCATCGAGGATCAGGTGGCGGTGATGCCACTCCAGAGTATCCTCATCCTCGTCGCCGATGACCTTCGCCTTCGGCGGCATGCCGACATATCGATCGACAAGCGTGCGCAGAAGCTCGGAATTGCGCTGCACGCAACCAAGGTCTTCCGCCTCGTGGTTGAGGAGGTCGATGGCGAAACGGAACTGCTCGCGAATATCTTCGGAGCTTTCGGTCTGACGGCCGACGACACGCTCGAGAAGCTGCTCCAGTTCACGCTCCAGCACTGCAATCTTGTCGGCCTCGTTTTTACCAACGGCAGATTGCAGTTCCGTATAACGCAGCCAGAACAGCTCAATCAAATCTTTCAACCCAATTCTCCCTGAACGGGCAAACACCCCGCTCCCAATCCGAAAGGATAGACCCTTACCCCTGATCTTAGCGTCTCCGCGCTTAAAAATGACGTAACGAAACGCAAAAACGCCGTGGGGATTGTAGTCCAAAATATCACAGCCACCGCTATTTTTTCAATTTCGATAATCCATGAACGAAAAATCAGGTTCCACTAATATGGAAAAATATCGAAACGCACAATTTCGCGGTCGAATTTGATGTGAATCGCGAAAAACGCCCGGTGCGGCCAGGGCCTCAGATCTGGTGCTTCACATCCCAGCGGTCGTGATACCACAGCCACTGCCCGGGATATTCGCGCACCCAGCTTTCCACCTTGTCGTTCAGAAGCTGCGCCGTTGCCTGAATATCGACATTGCCCTTTTCATCGCGGGGAATTTCGACCTTCGGTTCGATTTCCAGCCGGTAGCGATTGTCCGGCAGACGCACGCAGCGGGCGGGATAGACGTCGCAGTTGAACTGACGCACAAGCTTGGCCAGAAGCGGATTGGTGCGAACCTCGAGCCCGAAGAACTTCGTTGTCAGTCCCTTGCTGAATTTCTGGTCGACAAGCACGCCGACACCGCCGCCCCGCTCCAGCTGCCGCGCAAGCGCGAAGGAGGAACCGGCGTGCGAAGGCACGAGATTGCCCATGCGCTCCTTGCGGAAATTGAACACCTTGTCGGCCACGAAAGGATTGTTCGGCGGCCGGAACAGCACGGTGACATCAAGACCGAAGGCCGAACTGGCCACCGGCAGCAATTCGAAATTGCCGCTATGGGCGGTAAAGACGATGAAGGGCCGCGGATTGTCGCGCAGTTCCAGAAAGGTCGGAATACCCTCGACCCGAATGCGGCCGGGCTCGTTCTTTTCCGGATCGAAATCGAACAGCCGGTCGAGAAACACATATTCCGCCGCAAGCCGGCCCATATTGGCCCAGCTGTCCATGGCGATCTCCAACCGCTCTTCCTCGGACTTCTCCGGAAAGGCGCGCGCCAGATTATGAAGCATCAGCTTGTGGCGGCCGGTTTTCGGCCCCACGAAGCGCGCCAGCCGGTCTGCGGCGCGAATGCCCGCATCGGCGGGGAAGAGCTTCAGCAGGTTGAGGAGACCGAAAGCGAATGTCGCGATCAGCCACTGCCGGAAGTGGTCCAGTTTCAGGACAATCCGCGTCAGGAACAGTTTCACGATGGTCAGTCCATCCGCAGAACGATCTTGCCGAACACCTGGCGCGTTTCCATGCGCTCCAGCGCCCGGTCGATATCGTCGAAGGTCACTTCGGTGTCGATGACGGGATGAACGATGCCACGCGCCATCTTCTGCATGGCATTGGCCATGTTTTCCATGCGGCAGCCGAAGGAGCCGAGCAGCTTCAGCTGCTGCTGGAACAGCATCATCAGGTTGATTTCGGTGGAAACGCCCGAGGTAGAGCCGCAGGTGACGAGACGGCCACCGCGCTTCAGCGAGAACATCGACGCGACGAAGGTGTCCTTGCCGACATGTTCGAACACCACGTCGACCCCCTTCTTTTTCGTCAGCTTGCGCACGACGCCTTCAAAACGGTCGGTGCGATAATTGATGACGTGATCGGCGCCGAGCGCCTTTGCCCGCTCGATCTTGTCATCGGAGCCGACTGTCGTGATGACGGTGCAGCCCATCTTCTTGGCAAGCTGGATCGCCGCCGTGCCAATGCCGGAACCGCCGGCATGGATGAGGATGGTTTCGCCCGGCTCCAGCTTGGCATTGTCGAACAGCATGTGCTCGACCGTGCCGAAGGTCACCGGCGCGAGAGCCGCAGCAACGGCATCAATGCCGTGGGGTGCTGGCACGAGTTGGCGGGCGGGAATATTGATCTTTTCCTGCGCAAAACCGTCGAGATGGAAACCGTGCACGCCCTGAACGTGTTCGCACAGATTGTCACGGCCTTCGCGACAGGGCTTGCACAGCCCGCAGGTGCGTGCGCCATAAACCGAGACGAGCTGGCCGGGCAACACGTTCGAAACGCCCGGGCCGATGGCCTCAACCACGCCCGAAGCCTCGGCACCGATGGTGAGCGGCATCTTGCGCTTGGCGAAAGCCATGCCGCGCCAGCCCCACACGTCGATGTGGTTCAGCGCCACGGCCTTGACGCACAGCGTCACCTCGCCCGGGCCCGGTGCATCCGGTTCGGGCAGGTCCACTTTTTCGAGCTTCCGGTCGTCCACGAGTTGAAGAGCGCGCATATATCAGTCCTTCGCCCGAGGGCGTTATTTAAAAATCATTCCAGCAAAACTCTGTAACCGTTTTGCGGCCGGAATGCGTAATCAAAGAAGCGAGAGCGTTTCCGCAAAATATTCGGAAACGCTCCTGTTTGTGGCGAAACCGATCAGGCCGGTTCCCGCGTCATGACAAGGCTGGCATTCTGCCCGCCAAACCCGAAGGAGTTGGACAGAACCGCACCCACCTGCGCATCCCGCTTCACATTCGGCACCACGTCGAGCGTGATGGTCGGATCGGGATTATTGTAGTTGATCGTCGGCGGCAAAGTGCCGGTCAGCATGGTCTGCAGCGAGAACACCGCTTCCACGGCGCCCGCTGCGGTCAGGGTATGGCCGATCATCGACTTGTTGGACGACAGCGGAATATCCTTCAGCCCCTCGCCGAAGACGGCGAGCATGGAGCCATATTCCATCTTGTCGTTCTCAGGCGTCGAAGTGCCGTGGGCGTTGATGTAACCGATATCGCTTTCGGCCACGCCCGCATCGGCCAGTGCCGCGCGGATTGTCGCAATCGCCGGGCCGCCATCGGGCGAAGACCGCGTGCGGTGGAAGCTGTCGGCCTTCTCGCCAGCACCCTTGATGATGCCGAGCACCTTGGCGCCGCGTGCAACCGCAGCTTCAAGCGATTCCAGCACCAGCGTCGCAGCACCTTCGGCGATCACGAAACCGTCGCGGTCCTTGCTGAACGGCTTGGAAGCCTTTTCCGGCGGGTCGTTCTGGGTCGAAAGCGCGGAGAGAAGCGAGAAGCGGATCAGCGCTTCGGCGCTGACCGAACCGTCGGTCGCAACCGTCAGCGCCCGCTCCGTGCGGCCCTGGCGGATGGCTTCGACGCCAAGCTGGATCGCGGTCGCACCGGATGCACAGGCGGTAGAAAGCGTGACCGGCAGGCCGCGTGTGCCAAAGCGGTCGGAAAGACGTTCGGAAATCGCGCCGAACAGGGCGGCTTCCTGGAACGCCGGGTCGGGACGCTGGCGGAAGGCGGTCAGGAACCGTTCATAGGCGTCACCCGGCTGGGCGGCCGGCGGAGACCGGTCGGCAAGCTCGAAACGGGCGCTCCATTCCGGCTCGATCGGTGGTGCCGCGAGAAACAGCGGGCCGTCGAAATCACCTGATATACCGGCCTGCGCCAGAGCCTCGATGGTGGTTTCGCGGGCAAAAGCATAGGAACGCTCGACGGAATTCGGAACCGGGATATCGATGAAATCCACCGTGCCGCTGATCCGCGTCGAAAGCCCCTCGGTCGGGAAACGGGTAATCTTGTGAATGCCCGACTTGCCCGATGTCAGCGCCGCCCAGTTATCGGCAAGCCCCTGCCCGAGCGACGTGATGATGCCCATGCCGGTGACGGCGACGATGGGACGACCGAGATGATCCCTGAAATTGGAAGTCATGATCTTTCTCCTCACACGTCGCGGGACAGAACGGCGACACCTTCGCCGCGCACATGGCCGACGGTGGTGACGACGGCTTCGCTGGCCGCCTCGCCCATGGGCTTTTCCTGCGCCGCATCGAAAGCCGGCACCTTCGCGCCGCTTTCAAGCGTCAGCGCGGCAAGCGCCAGCCCGAGCGGAAACTGTGCTTCCAGCCCATGACCGGTGACACCGCCAAAACCGCGAATGACAGCATTCGGTAGCGCCTTTTCGAGAATGTCCTTCTCGCGGGCCGTCACGCCGTCATAACCGCTCGCGCCGGAGAATACGACGGTCGCCGCACTGTCCTTTGCGGGAGCAAGCAGGCGTCCCATGCGCTTTTCCATCTTACCGTCATCGCGGCTGCCGCGGTCGCCCTCGATGGCGTCGATACGGGCATAAATGCGCGCGCCGCGCGCACTGGCATGCTTGCGTGATTCCAGGACGAGGAAGGCTCCCAGCGAACCGGAAATCATGCCGCCGCCATCCTTGTCGCCACGCGACCACAGCGGCTGCCAGCCGCCCTGCGCATGCGCGCCGATGGCTTCGAACAGCAGGATCATGTCGGGACGTTCGGCCGAAAAGGCGCCGCCTACCAGCGCATGGCTCGATTCGCCGGAACGGATACGGTGAAATGCGGTTTCGACGGCGGAAATGCCGGCCGCTTCTTCACCCATGAAGGTGCGGGACGAACCGGTGACCTTGTGCACGATGGAGATATTGCCGGCCATCAGGTTGGAAAGCTGGGCGAGAAACAGCGTCGGGCGCAATTCCGTCGTCAGCTTCTCATTGAGCAGCACTTCGCGGTCGTTGCGCTTCAGCGCCTCGTCGACGATCAGCGTATCGACATTGATGTCGCGCTCGCCGCCGCCGGCGGCAACGATCATGTCCATGGTGGCGCAGGCTTCGGCATTGTCCTTCAGCCCGGCATCATCAAGCGCCAGACCCGCGGCGAAAACACCGAGGCGCTGCCAGTTTTCCATCTGGCGCTGGTCGCCGCGCTTGGCGATCTGCGCGGACCAGTCGATCTCCGGCATGGGATGAACCGGATAGGGCCTGAACTTTTCGGTCTCGACAATCGTCGCCGGCGCGGCCGTTCCAGAAAGAAGCGCCAAATGCGCCTGGCTGCCGACGCCGTGACAGGTCACGATGCCAACCCCTGTTATCACCACATCATTGTCAGATTTCATCGTTTGTCATCCTTTGCAGCCGGCCCCGCCGAAACGGTCACGGCTATCCACAGCGGTTGCGAACAACCACGTCATGTGTTGCGGAATAAAGCCCGCGGTGCGGATTGGCAATGGTGAAGGCCTGATCCGCCGTCGCGCACCCACGATTTTCATGCTTCGAAACCGGACCGACGGGAAAACGGCCCTCTTCAAAACGGGTGGAAACGCTTAACCCTGCGCATCCGCGGCGATGGCCGCCATCAGGCCGACTTCCTCGGCCCGCTTCTTGACGATCGGACCAAGCGGGATCTCGCTGAACGGCATGGTGCGCAATTTCAGCTGCGCGTCGCAGATCTTCTTGCCGGCAGAGGTGATCTTCGCCTTGGTGACGGCAAAGCCGGAACCGTCATGTTCCAGCACCGCCTCGATGTCGAGAACCGCGCCCGGCTCCACGAAGGTGCGCATCTTGGCGCCGTCGACCGACATCAGGAACGGCATGGACGCAAAATCGGAAAATGCCAGAACCAGCATGCCGGAAGCCTGCGCCATGGTCTCGATCAGAAGCACGCCCGGAACCAGCGGCATGCCGGGAAAATGGCCCTCGAACACCGGGCTCTTGTCGGGAACGACAGACTGCGCCTTCAACGTGCGCGTCGCCATGTCCACGGCTTCGACCTTGTCGATCATCTGAAAATATTCAAGCAGCATCCGTCCGGCCCGTCTCTGGTCGGTTAGTCATGATTTGCCCGCAGGCGGCATCAAAAGAAAATGCCCGCCGGAAGCGGGCATTGTCGCCTCAGCCCTTGGCTGCGCGCAATTCGTCGATCTTGGCGCAGAGGTTCTTCAGCACGAAATATTCTTCGGTGGAAACCTTGCCTTCGTTGACTTCCTGCGTCCACTGCTCGAGCGGAATCTTGATGCCGAATTCCTTGTCGATGGCGAAAACGATATCCAGAAAGTCGAGGCTGTCGATGCCCAGATCGTCGATCGTGTGGCTCTCCGGCGTAATGGTTTCGCGGTCGATTTCGCTGGTTTCGGCGATAATGTCGGCAACCTTGTCGAATGTAGCTGTCACGCCCATAATCCTTATTGTCGTTCGTATGAATTATCCTGTCTGACGCACCACATAGGCAAGTCGCACAAAAAAGCCAATGGTTTCGTGACGTAACTTTGAAATTTGCCCCAAAACTGTTGCCTAAACAGCAACCGAATGGCGGCCGCGTCCATTGCCCAGATAGGTGTCGAAGATTGCCGCGATATTACGCACGAATGGCCTTCCCGCTTCCGTTACGGCAAAAACATCACCGTCCAGAGCGACGATACCATCCCTGTCCCTGGCGGCGAAATCATGCGCCTGCAGCCTGACCGACTGGCTGACCGTGCCGAAACGCTGCCTCAGATCGGAAAGATCGAGCGTGAAATCACACATCAGCCTTTCTATGACATGAGACCGCAGCTGATCGTCCGCCGACAGTTCGATGCCCTTGACGACGGCAACCCCTTCTTCGCCCGCCATTCGCTGATATTCGCCCGTCGCGACCATGTTCTGCACGTAGCCCTGCGGCAACCGGCCGATCGATGATGCGCCAAGCCCGATGAGCGCGTCGGCTGTGTCCGTCGTATAGCCCTGGAAATTCCGTCGCAGCGCGCCGGCCTCCGCCGCCTGGCACAACGTATCTGAAGGTTTGGCGAAATGATCGAGCCCGACCTGCCGGTATCCCGCCTGTTTCAGCATCTCGCCCGCCATGGTCATCTGGCGGTAACGCTCGGCAATATCAGGCAAGGCGTGTTCGGGGATCAGCGACTGGTGCTTCTTCATCCACGGCACATGGGCATAACCGAAAAGCGCGATGCGATCCGGATCGAGCGAGACGATCTGGTTCACCGTCTTCTGCAGGGTCTCGCAGGTCTGGAAAGGCAGGCCATAAAGAATGTCGCAATTGACCGAATGAACGCCCCTCGCCCGCACCGCATCGACAACGGATTTCGTCTGTTCGAAAGACTGGATTCGGTTGATGGTTTTTTGCACTTTGTCATCGAAGTCCTGAACCCCGAGACTCGCCCGCGACATGCCTATGGCGGCGAGCGCGTCATAGCGGCTGTCGTCCAGATCATTGGGGTCCATTTCAACACTGATTTCAGGAGAAAGCCCGAAGGTGAAATGACGCCGCAGACAGTCCATCAGGCTGACCATATCTTCCGGTTTCAGCATGGTGGGAGAACCGCCGCCGAAATGCACCGCACTCACCACCGCATCGGGTGACACAAGCGCGCCGACCGCCTCGATCTCCTGCTTAAGTGCTTCCAGATAAACGGCAATCGGCTCGTATTTCAGCGTGTGCTTGGTATGACAGGCGCAGAACCAGCACAGCCGGTCGCAATAGGGAATATGCAGGTAGAGCGATATCCGGTTCCTGTGGTTCAACTCGCCGAGCCACCCGCGATAGGTGGCGTTATCGATTCCCTCGTGAAAATGCGGCGCGGTCGGATAGCTCGTGTAACGCGGCACTGCACCCGAATATTTGCGAAGAAGTTCGGTATTCATCACCGGATTTGCCTTTTATCAAGAAAATGTCGATTTCCTCTCTTTCAGTAACCGCTGCGACAGTTTGCAACTTTGACTTCAATCAAATTGCACCGTAAGTTCTTCCTAAAGTAGACGCTGGGGCGACGGCTACGCGGCGCAAGCCTTAAAAGAGACCGGATTTGACACCCACGGTCGCAATCGTCCCGAAAAAGCCAGCATCGGAAAAGGCTTATGGACACGCTGCAGAAGACCATCCACAATTCGGAAGAGCCCGTTGTTTGTCGTTCCTGCGAGGCGCGTCACGGCGGTCTTTGCAGCACGCTGACACCACAGCAGCTTTGCGATCTCAACCGCCATTCCAGCCGCAAGAAACTGGAAGCCGGCAATGAGCTGCTTGGCCAGGGTGAACTCGTCACCTCCTATGGCAATATCCTCAATGGCGTGGTGAAGCTCTCCAAGATGATGGCGGACGGCCGCCAGCAGATTGTCGGCCTGCAATTCGCCCCGGATTTTCTTGGCCGGCCGTTCCTGGCCGAAAGCAAGATGACGGCAGAAGCGGCGACCGATGTGGAAATCTGCCTTTTCCCGCGCCGCGTCGTCGACCGCATGGTCTCCGAAGTGCCTGACATGGAACGCAAGCTCCATAACCAGTCCCTGAAAGAACTGGACGAAGCGCGCGACTGGATGCTGACGCTCGGCCGCAAATCGGCGCAGGAAAAGGTTGCCAGCTTCCTTTATATGATCGCCACCCATATCGATCCGGAAAACGACGACAAATCGGCTTTCGATCTGCCGCTGTCCCGTGCCGACATTGCCGATTTTCTTGGCCTCACCATCGAAACGGTGAGCCGGCAAATGACCAAGCTGCGCAAGGAAGGCATCATCCGCATCGAAAACAACCGTCATATCACGGTGCCCGATCTCGATGCGCTGAGCGAAGCCGCCGGCAACGACTGACCGGCGCTTCAACACCCTCTTCATCGTCCCTGAAGCGCGGATGTTCCAATGTTGAGATATGGCGCGCGCGCCTGAGCCGGTGCGAGCGCAAAACCGGCAAGAACCAGCAAAGCGGCGATGCATTTCATGATATTTCACCCTGTATGCCGCCTTTTCAGCGGCCTGTTTGTTATGGCTGCATCATAAGCGGAAAACCGCATCCATCCGCTTAACATCTTCGGTAAGCGGATGGTTCAAAGGCAGGGTAAAGAAGGGGTTATGATGTCGCGCCGGCCTGACCCGTTAGCGGTCAGTGCCACCATCCCAGGCGCGGCATACGCTCGCTCCATCTCAAGCCTCGTGGCGCAGATGCGCCTGCCTGGTTTCAGGACGTGTTTCGTCACGAAAGGATGTGGGGTCGGTCCATTATATCGCGCATAACGCGCGGCATGATCTCACTGCGAGGCGGCAGGCGTCGCAACCGGCTTCTGATTTTCGGCAAGCGCCCGCAGTTCGGCCACCCGGCGCTTGTATTCGGCTTCAGAAATCTGGCCGTTGCGGCGGGCAGCACCGAGGCGCGACAGGCTCGATTCCATGGTGGAGGCCTCATCGTCGCCCATCTGGGTGCCGGCGGCCGTCATCGGCGCCGAAAAGGTCGGATAGGTGCCGGTGTCGCGCTTCTGGCTTACCGCATTGTCGCTGACGGGGCGCGGACCGACGATTTCGGCGGTCGGGCGGCGCATATGGGCGGGGGCGACGATCGGCTCAGGTGCCTTGCAGGCGGCGAGCCCGGTAACAAGCAGGGCGCCGGACAGCGAAATCACAGCGATTCTCACGGCATTTTCCGCATATGTTCCCCATGTGCCCATGTGCTTGCCCATCGTCATGTTCCGCCTGTAAGGATATCTGCCGATATCGAATTCGACCACGGTTCGGCCGTTTGCGGCCTCCCCTTGCTGGTGGAACTTGTATTCGTTTTCATGCAGAATGTGCAAATACAAATTTGGTGGAGGACGACGCATGGCAGGTGTTGACGGCGGGGGCACGAAAAAGGGTGGCAAAACGCCCGGTTTCGACGCCAGCTCCGCCGAGGCCTACCTGATCCGCGATCCCGAAGCCTTCGCGGTCAACATCGCCCGCGCGCTGGAAAATCTCGGCAAGGCCGCATCCGAATGGCTGGCGCCGCGCGAACGCGGTGAAATCCCTCAAACCAGCGCCGATCCGCTGACCGACCTCGTCAAGACACTGTCCGATGTCGCCGAATATTGGATGGCCGAGCCGAAGCGGTCGCTGGAAGCGCAGACCCACCTGCTTTCCAGCTATTACGATCTGTGGGCAAAATCGGTGGCGCAGTTTTCCGGCGATGCTGATTCGCCCGCCGCATCCCCAGCAGAAGGCGGCACCACGGAACGCCGCAACCGGCGTTTTGCCGATGCCGACTGGCAGGCCAATCCGTTCTTCGATTTTCTCCTGAAAGCCTACCAGACCACCGTGGGCTTCGCCGACCGGATGGTAACGGAGGCCGAAGGGCTGGACGAACATACCCGCACCAAGGCGCTGTTTTACATGCGGCAGGTAACCGAGGCGCTTTCACCAGCCAATTTCGTCTTCACCAATCCGCAGGTCTTTCGCGAGACGGTCGCCTCCAGCGGCGCCAATCTCGTCAAGGGCATGGCGCAACTGGCGGAGGATGTCGCGGCCGGCAATGGCCACCTGAAACTGCGCCAGACGGATTACAGCAAATTCGTCATCGGCCAGAATATCGCGGTGACGTCAGGCAAGGTGGTGGCGAAAAGCCCGCTCTGCGAAATCATTCACTACGCGCCGACGACGCAGAAGGCTTTCAAACGGCCGCTGCTGATCGTGCCGCCATGGATCAACAAATTCTACATTCTTGACCTCAATCCGCAGAAATCCTTCGTCGGCTGGTGCCTTGAACAGGGTCACAGCGTCTTCATGGTCTCCTGGATCAACCCGGACGCCCGCCTCGCCGACAAGGGCTGGGACGACTACATCCGCGAGGGCATCGATTTCGCCCTCGACACCATCGAGCAAAGAACCGGCGAGAAACAAATCAACGCCATCGGTTATTGCGTCGGCGGCACGCTTTTATCCTCGGCGCTGGCGCTGCATGCGCAGCAGGGCGATGAGCGCATCCGCAGCGCCACGCTGCTGGCCGCCCAAACCGATTTCATCCATGCCGGCGACCTCAAGGTCTTCATCGATGAAGGCCAGCTTGCCGCGCTCGACAGGCACATGCAGGCGGTCGGTTATCTCGACGGTTCCATCATGGCCACCGTCTTCAACATGCTGCGCGCCTCCGATCTCATCTGGCCCTATATGGTCGACAATTACCTGCGCGGCACCGAGCCCCTGCCCTTCGATCTGCTCTACTGGAATTCCGATTCGACCCGGGTAACGGCCGCCAGCCATTCCTTCTATCTGCGCAATTGTTACCTCGAGAACAATCTCGCCCGCGGGCTGATGCGCGTTGCCGGCAAGCGGATCAATCTCGGCGACATCAAGATACCCGTCTATGATCTCGCCACCCGCGATGACCATATCGCACCGGCGAAATCGGTCTTCACCGGTGCTGCGCTGTTCGGCGGACCCGTGGAATTCGTGCTCGGCGCTTCCGGCCACATCGCCGGCGTCGTCAATCCGCCGCAGCTTGAGAAATACCAATATTGGACGGGATCGTCACCAGCCGGAGACTTCGACGCCTGGCAGGCCGCCGCCACCGCCCATAAGGGCTCCTGGTGGGTGCACTGGCAGAACTGGATCGAAAGCCAGGATGGCGAAAAGGTAAAGGCGCGAAAACCGGAAGACGGCAAGCGCGCCGTACTCGGCGATGCGCCGGGAACCTACGTCCTTTCCTGACCACACCCATCATTTCCCATCTTTCAGGCCACATGTTCTTCACACCCCCACTCGTTCCCGCCACGCTGATTTCCCGCTACAAGCGTTTCCTGTTCGATGCCGTTCTGGAGGACGGCACCGTGATCACCGGCTCCTGCCCCAATACCGGCTCCATGCGCGGGCTGACGACACCGGGCTCCCGCATATGGCTGTCCGAACATGACAGCCCCACCCGCAAATACCGGCACATGCTGGAAATGGTCGAGGCCGATGGCACCGTGGTCGGCATCAATACCGGCATGCCGAACCGGCTGGCGGAAGAAGCGATCCTCACCGGCCGTATCCCCGAACTCGGCGGCTATTCGACGATCAGGCGCGAACAGAAATACGGCCGCAATTCCCGCATCGATTTCCTGTTGTCCGAACCCGGCCGGCCGGATGCCTATGTTGAGGTGAAGAACGTGCATTTCATGCGCGAGAAGGGGCTGGCCGAATTCCCCGATACCGCCACCAAACGCGGTGCGAAGCATCTGGAGGAACTGGGTGACGCTGCGGAAGCAGGTTATCGTTCGGTGATGCTCTATCTCATCCAGCGCGACGATTGCGACCGGATGCGCATCTGCGACGATCTCGATCCGGTCTATGCGCTGGCGTTTCAGCGGGCCATGACGCGCGGCGTGGAGGCCTATGCGGTGAAATGCACGGTCTCCCCGGCACAAATTTCGGTCAGCGGAACGGTTAAGATGGACGAATGGCGTCCAGCTGTTTTATGAACAGGGACGTAAAGAGACAGAAAGCACCAAGATGGTCACCTATATCGACGCAGCCTCCGCCCCCCTCAAGAACACCGGCGTCATCCGCCTCTATACCCCTGAGGACTTCGACGGGATGCGCAAGGCGTGCCAGCTGACGGCCCGTTGCCTCGATGAACTGGCGGCGATCGTCAAGCCCGGCGTGACGACGGATGCCATCGACCGTTTCGTCTTCGAATTCGGCGCCGACCACGGCGCGCTGCCGGCGACGCTGAATTATCGCGGTTACACGAAATCCGTCTGCACCTCGATCAACCATGTCGTCTGCCACGGCATTCCGGATGAAAAGCCGCTGCGCGAAGGCGATATCGTCAATATCGACGTGACCTATGTGCTGGATGGATGGCATGGCGATTCGAGCCGCATGTATCCGGTCGGCCAGATCAAGCGTGCCGCCGAGCGGCTGATGGAAGTGACCTATGAATGCCTGCTGCGCGGCATCGCGGCGGTGAAGCCCGGCGTGCGCACCGGCGCGATCGGCGCGGCCATCCAGGCCTATGCGGAAGCGGAGCGCTGCTCTGTCGTGCGCGATTTCTGCGGCCACGGCGTCGGACGCCTGTTCCACGACACGCCAAACATCCTGCATTACGGCCGCCCGGACGAAGGACCGGAAATCCGCGAAGGCATGATCTTCACCATCGAGCCGATGATCAATCTCGGCAAGCCGCATGTGAAGGTGCTTTCCGACGGCTGGACAGCGGTGACGCGCGACCGGTCGCTCTCCGCGCAATATGAACATGCCGTTGGCGTCACGGCCACCGGCTGCGAAATCTTCACGCTGTCACCGGGTGGTTTCGATCGCCCAGGCCTGCCGCCGCTCCCCCCCGCATAAGGCCAGACCGCCTATGGCAAAACGCCCTGCCCCGCCTTCCGCCGATCTTTCCACGACGTCAGGCTTTCAGGCGGGCGAAGGCGATTTTTTCAGCGAGGCGGATGAGCGCGGCTTTTTTGCCGAACCGCGAAGCACGCCCAGAAAGCCCGAGCGGGCCGCGGCCGTTGCAGAACAGGAAGCGGATGCCGCCCATTATCACGGCCACCGGGATCGGCTGCGGGCGCGCTACCGCGATGGCGGCGACGCGGCACTTGCCGACTATGAATTGCTGGAACTCCTGCTGTTCCGGCTGATCCCGAGGCGCGATACCAAACCGATCGCCAAGGCGCTGATTGCCCGTTTTGGAACGCTCGGCGGTGTTCTCGGCGCGCCTTTGCCACTGTTGCAGGAGGTGAAGGGCGTCGGCGAGGCCGTGGCGCTCGATCTGAAGCTCGTCGCTTCGGTCTCCCAGCGCATGCTGAAAAGCGAGATCCGCAACAAGCAGGTTCTCGGCTCCTGGTCATCGGTTATCGATTATTGCCATGCCGCCATGGCCCATGAAACGCGTGAGCAGTTCCGCATCCTGTTCCTAGACAAGCGCAACGTCCTGATCGCCGACGAGGTGCAGGGTCAGGGAACCGTGGACCACACCCCGGTCTATCCGCGCGAAGTGGTGCGCCGCGCCCTCGAATTATCCTCTACCGCCCTGATTTTAATACATAATCACCCAAGTGGGGACCCTACCCCCTCGCGTGCGGATATCGAGATGACCAAGACCATCATCGATACGGCCAAACCGCTCGGCATCGCCGTCCACGACCACATCATCATCGGCAAGGACGGCCATGCCAGCTTCAAGGGCCTGCGACTGATCTGAGATCGCCGGAACGCTTTCTGAAAAGTACGGTTCTCTTAAAAAATACAATTAAAACAAATATATAGACAATCATCAGACTTCAACGAAAAATGAAAGCACTCAGGCGCCGAGGCGAGAGCCTTAACGCGCCTGCAACCCATAAGAGCGACATCAACACAAAATTAACACCTATAAATTAGCATTTCCGAAAATAATAAATCAAGGCATCGAACCTTGATGCCTTAAGGAACGGGGGTGCTTTATGCGTAATGGAGTACGTTTCTTTCGCGATCGATCCGGCTCGTCAGCCGTCGAGTTCGCCATCGTCGCGCCTATCTTCTTTCTCGTCCTGCTGACCATGATCGCCTACGGAATCTATCTGATGGCGGCCTATTCGGTGCAGCAGATCGCCGCCGACGCGGCAAGGACGGCCGTTGCCGGATTGAATACCACCGAGCGCCAGCAGCTTGCCCGGGATTTCGTCACCAGAAGCGATCTCAGTTACGCTTTCATGGACAAGAAGCGTTTCACCGTCGATGTCGCGACCGATCCCGCCAATGCCAACCAGTTCACGGTCAAGGTCGAATATGACGCCCGCGACCTGCCGATCTGGAGCCTCTACAGCTACACCCTGCCCGAGCCGGTCATCCGGCGTTTTTCCACCATCCGGATCGGAGGAGCATGACATGCAGACTTTCCATTCCCTGCTTCCCCGTTTCCTGAAGGACCGGGCCGGCAACATCGCCATTTCGGCCGGACTTACCGCGCCGCTTTTCATCGGCATCCTGGCGCTTGGCGTCGATTACGGCTATCTGACCCTGCAGAAACGGCAATTGCAGCAAACCGCCGATCTCGCGGCCATATCGGCGGCGGCAAATGCCGCCGACCCGGAAAAGGCCGTGCAGCAATATTTCGCTCTCAACGGCATGGATCTCGGTGTCAGGACGGCACAGGGCCTGCTTACCCCGGCCGGTCTGCAACCCTTCGATCCCCTCAACGAATTTGCCAGCAGCAAGGGTTACGCCGAGGTCATCAAGGGTCACTATGAGCCGGATGCGACCGTTCCCGTTGGGCAACGTTTCGTCGATAACGCCCTGCCCACCAATGCGGTGAAAGTGAACATCGTCGAACAGGGCCAGATATTCTTCGCATCCGCCTTCACCAAGCCACCCAAGGTTTCCGCGGTTGGAACGGCATCGTCCCAGAGGATCGCGGCATTTTCAGTGGGATCGCGGCTCGCCAGCCTCGACGAGGGAATTCTCAACAGCCTGCTAGGCGGCCTGCTCGGCACCACGGTGTCACTCAAGCTCATGGATTATCAGGCGCTTCTCGCCGCCGACGTCAATGCGCTGAAGGTCGTCGAGGCGCTGGCCATCGATCTCAACCTCACCGCCGGCACCTATAAGGATGTGCTGAAGACCGACATCACCTACGGCAAATTCCTCGATGCGCTGACGAAAACCACGGGCCTGCAGCCGGCGGTCGCCAACATTCTGAAGACGCTGCAAAAGACCGTCAACAAGAGCAACGTCAACATCAGGCTTGAGGAAATCCTCAATCTCGGCCCGTTCTCGGACAAGCTGATCGGGACCGGAGAAAACCTCAAGGTCACCGCCGGTGTGTTCGACCTCATCAATGCCGCCGCGGTGGCGGGCAATGGCGGCAACCAGCTGGCGCTCAATCTCAACGCCAATGTTCTCGGCCTCGCCTCGGTCAAGGCAACGCTCGCCATCGGTGAACCGCCCGTCGAAACGCCGTCGCTCGCCGTCGGTGGTCAGGGCACCGTGGTGCGCACCGCACAGACCCGTCTGGCGGTCAATGTCGTGGTCGATGGCCTTCAGGCCATTGCCGGCCTCAAGGTCAATCTTCCGCTTTATGTGGAAGTCGCCCATGCCGAAGCGCGGCTCGCCGATATTCGCTGCACGGGCGGCGGACAGGGCACGGTGGATGTGGAAGTCGTGCCGGGTGTCGCGGAAATCGCCCTTGGTAATGTCGATACCACGGCCTTTGCCAATTTCGGCAAGGACCCGCGCGTCACCAAGGCGGCAATCGTGGATTCGGCACTGCTCGCCATCAATGGCAGCGCCCTCATCAACGCCACCAATATGACCAAGACCAAGCTGACCTTCACGCAGTCGGATATTACCCAGGGCAAGATCAAGAGTGTTTCCACCAAGGACACCGTGACCACTCTCGTCAGTTCACTGCTGAAGAACCTCAATCTGGATATCAGGCTGCTCTTTCTCAACCTTGATCTGGGGGGCCTGGCGGGCATCCAGACGGCGCTTGCCAACACGCTTGCTGTCGTCACCGCTCCAGTCGATCAGCTGCTCTACAACGTGCTTCTGGTTCTCGGCGTCAAGATCGGCGAAGCCGATGTGCGCGTCACGGATGTTCGCTGCCAGCAGCCGGCACTGGTCCAATAATTCCATCCTCACGCACAAAAAAGCCGCCGGGAAATATCCCGGCGGCTTTTCATTTGATCGCTCTTTATATCAGGCGTTGGCAATCGCCAGACGCTTCTCGTCGCGGCCGCTCTTCATGCGCTCGGAGAGAAGGAACGCCAGCTCCAGTGCCTGATCGGCATTGAGGCGCGGATCGCAATGGGTGTGGTAACGGTCCGACAGCGAATCCGCCGTCACGGCCCGTGCACCACCCGTGCATTCCGTCACGTCCTTGCCGGTCATCTCAATGTGGATGCCGCCCGGATGCGTGCCTTCGGCGCGGTGGATCTGGAAGAAGCTTTCGACTTCCGACAGGATGCGCTCGAACGGACGCGTCTTGTAGTGGTTGAGCGTGATCGTGTTGCCATGCATCGGATCGCAGGACCAGACAACCTTACGGCCTTCCTTCTCGACGGCGCGAATGAGCTTCGGCAGGCTGTCGGCAACCTTGTCATGGCCGAAACGGCAAATCAGCGTCAGGCGGCCGGCCTCGTTTGCCGGGTTCAGCGCATCGATCAGTTCGATCAGATTGTCGGGCGTCAGCGACGGACCGCATTTCAGGCCGATCGGGTTCTTGATGCCACGGAAATATTCCACATGCGCATGGTCCAGCTGGCGCGTGCGGTCACCGATCCAGATCATGTGGCCGGACGTTGCGTACCAGTCGCCGGAGGTGGAATCGATGCGGGTCAGCGCCTCTTCGTAGCCGAGCAGCAGAGCCTCATGGCTGGTGAAGAAATCGGTTTCGCGCAGGCTCGGATTATTGTCCGCGCTGATGCCGATCGCCTTCATGAAGTCCATGGTTTCGGAAATCCGGTCGGCCAGCTTGCGGTAGCGATCCGCCTGCGGGCTGTCCTTGATGAAACCGAGCATCCACTGGTGAACGTTTTCGAGGTTGGCGTAACCACCCATCGCGAAAGCGCGCAAGAGGTTCAGCGTCGCGGCCGACTGGCGATAGGCGTCGAGCTGACGCTCCGGGCTCGGAATGCGCGAAGCTTCGTTGAATTCGATGCCGTTGATGATGTCACCGCGGTAAGACGGCAGCGTCACGCCGTCCTGCGCTTCGACGTTGGAAGAGCGTGGCTTGGCGAACTGGCCGGCAATGCGGCCGACCTTCACCACAGGCAGCTGCGCGCCATAGGTCAGCACGACGGCCATCTGCAGGAAGGCGCGGAAGAAGTCGCGGATATTGTCCGCGCCATGTTCGGCGAAGCTTTCGGCGCAATCGCCGCCCTGCAGCAGGAAGGCGTTGCCTTCCGCCACATTGGCGAGCTGCTTCTTCAGACGGCGGGCCTCACCGGCAAAGACCAAGGGCGGATAGGTCGCAAGCGTGGCTTCCGTTGCCGCAAGCGCTGCCGCATCCGGATATTCGGGAACCTGCTGGATCGGTTTCTGCCGCCAGCTGCCGGGGGTCCAATTCTGTGCCATGTTCTCACCCTTTTCTCGCCCGCGCGACGTCGCGCGGCCGCCTCGAAAAATTGAGCGGCTTATAGCTCCAAGCATCGGCTTTGCATAGCCGATCCCTGAGCCATCCGGCTCATTCTGCCCGTTTTGCGCGCTCCAGACGCACAAAAGTCAATTCAAACGATTTAACAACCCCGCCGCCATTCGAAAACTTCGCTTTCAAAGGGCGGCAGGCTGATGCGGGCGGCGATTATATCACGCCTGTACCGGCGTTACACACGCTCGCCATTCACGACGCGATAGCTCGGCGAATACATCGTCACCAGCTCTTCGGCGGCTGTGGGATGAACCGCCATGGTGCGGTCGAAATCATCCTTGGTGCAGCCGGCTTTCAGCGTGATGCCAAGAAGCTGCGCCATCTCACCCGCCTCATGGCCGAGAATATGCACGCCGACAACCTTGCGGTCGGCGGCATTGACGATCAGCTTCATGATCGTCTTTTCCTGACGGCCGGACAGCGTTGCCTTCATCGGCCGGAACTGGGCACGATAGACTTCCAGTTCCGGATATTTCTTGCCGGCTTCCTCTTCCGAAAGACCGACGGTGCCGATTTCCGGCTGCGAGAACACCGCCGTCGCGATCAGCTCGTGATCCGGCGTGGTCGGGTTGTTCTTGTATTCGGTCTCGATGAAGCACATGGCCTCATGGATCGCCACCGGCGTCAATTGTACCCGGTCGGTGACGTCGCCCAGCGCGAAAATGCTCGGCACGTTCGTGCGCGAATAATCATCAACGATGATCGCGCCGCGCGCGTCCACCTTCACACCGGCATTTTCCAGACCCAGACCCTTGGTGTTCGGATCGCGGCCGAGCGCCAGCATGACCAGGCCGACATGCAGCGAGGCGCCCTGCTTGGTGCGAGCCACGAAGCCACCGGCCCCGTCCTTGCTGACGTCTTCGATGATATCTTCCAGAAGGATGCGGATGCCCTTGGCCTCCATCGCTTCATGCAAGCCCTTGCGCATGTCGTGATCGAACCGCGAAAGGATTTCCTTGCCGCGATAGATCAGGGTCGTCTCGACGCCAAGCCCATGGAAGATATTGGCGAATTCCACAGCGATATAACCGCCGCCGGCGATCAGGATCGATTTCGGCAGTTCTTCCAGATTAAACGCCTCGTTGGACGAGATCGTCAGCTCGTGGCCGGGCAGCGCCTTGTGCTCGTTCGGCGTGCCGCCGACGGCAATCACGATACGCTCGGCCGTGAAGGTCTCACCGGTTTTCGTCAGCTTCACGGTATGGGCGTCGACCAGTTCGGCCCGGCTGTCGAAAATATCGGCCTTGGCGTTCTCCAGCCCCTTGCGGTAAAGCCCTTCCAGACGGGTGATTTCCTTGTCCTTCGCCGCGATCAGCTTCTTCCAGTCGAAGCTGCGTTCCCCGACGCTCCAGCCGAAACCTTCGGCATCCTCGAAATGTTCGGGGAATTGCGAGGCGTAGACGAACAGCTTCTTCGGCACGCAGCCGCGAATGACGCAGGTGCCGCCATAACGATATTCTTCAGCAATCCCCACGCGCTTGCCGAGCGAGGCCGCCACGCGGCCGCTGCGCACGCCGCCGGAACCGCCACCGATGACGAAAAGATCGTAGTCATAAGCTGTCATAGTCAAAACCCCTGATCAAAACCGCCGCCATCGGCCTCAGGACGGGCGGCGGCGCATTCACGGCACATATAGGTGCTGCGACGCACAAATGAAAAGCCCGGTCTTGCGGCCGGGCTTTGAATATTTCTGAATTGTCTGTTCATTCAATCAGGGCTTGGGAGCAGCCGGAGCGCCGCCCGTGGCATTCTGATCGGCCGGAAGCGGCTTCAGATCGGCGCCGGCAACCTTCTGCAGTTCCGACATGCTGGACGCGTTGAGATCGCGGTTGATGCCGGCGGCCCAGATGTCGGCGGCCTTCATCAGTTCGCGCGTGGCGATCGGGCCGTCCTTCAGGAGCTTCTTGCCGGCTTCGCTGCTGTAGAAGGTGGAAATGGCGTTCAGCTCTTCGACGGTGAAGGCGCGCGCATAGGTGAGTGCTGCTTCGCGCTCCAGATCGGCGCGGCGCGGCGCAAGCTCGAGAGCCTTCGCGTCGACAGTCTCGGTGATGGCATCCTGAACGTTCGGCGAGGCCTGAATGAGCTCGGCCTTCAGACGCTCGGCCAGACCCGGCAGAATGTCGTCGAAACGGTCGGTAACGCCAAGAGAGGTGATCGCCTGCCGTGCGGCTGCGATATGCGCTTCCGAAATTTCCTGAGCGCGTGCGGCAGTACCGAACACGATGCCGGAAATGAGGATCGAAGCAGCGGCAGCTTTGCCCAGTCCCGCTAATTTGACCATGAAAATCTCGCTCCTGTTATACTGCCTGCATCACGCGGGCGCCTTCAGGACCCGCGATAATGGCAAGCGATGCCAAATTTATGAAAAGTCCGTGCTCGACAACACCGGGAATCGTGTTCAGCTCGCGTGCTAGCGCTTCTGCATCAGGAATACGGCCAAAAGATGCGTCGAGGATCAGGTGTCCGCCATCTGTCATGAAGGCGCCGTCGCCGGAAGAACGCATCGTCAGCGTGCCGGAAAGCCCGGAACGCGACGCCAGTTTTTCAATGGCGATGCGCGTCGCCACCTGGCCGAAGGGATTGATTTCGATGGGAAGCGGAAAGGCGCCCAGCGTCTCCACCACCTTGCTCTGGTCGGCGATGACGATCATGCGGGCGGATGCCGCCGCAACGATCTTTTCGCGCAGCAGCGCGCCGCCGCCGCCCTTGACGAGGCGTAGCGCATGATCGACTTCGTCCGCACCGTCGATGGTCAGATCCAGCTCCGGCAATTCATCCAGCGATTTCAAGGGAACACCAAGCTCGACGCACAGGCGTGCGGTGCGCTCGGATGTCGGCACGCCCTCGACTTTCAGACCGGCGGCGACCTTTTCGGCCAGAAGCCTGACGAATTCCTCGGCCGTCGAACCCGTGCCGATACCAAGCCGCATCCCATCCTGCACGTGGGACAATGCGGCCTCGGCGGCCTTGATCTTCATCTGGCGGGCATCCATGTGCCTGAAACTCCGGTAGCTTTGTCGTCGCCGTGCTGTTTACACGGGTCGAAAGCCAAACGAAAGCCTTTTTCAAGCCAACGAACAGAACGTTGTGACGCGGTTGCAAAGACAGGCCCGTTTGCCTAGGCTTGGCGCGAATGAAAGCACCCATATTCCAGCATCCGCATTCTCCAAGAGGCCAGTTCCCGTGACATCCCGCCCGCTCTCCCCGCTCGCCATTTTCGACCTCGACGGCACGCTGGTCGATACCGCCGCCGACCTCATCGCGAGCCTCAACCACACCATCGCCGTCGCCGGGCTTGCGCCAGTCACCTATGAGGACATCACCCACCTCGTCGGCCAGGGCGCGCGGGTGACGATCAAGCGCGCCTTCGCATTGCGCGAAACGGAACTGCCGGAAGCGGAACTGGAACCGCTCTATGAGCGCCTCATCACCCATTATCGCGCCGAAATGCCCGGCGAAAGCCGTCCCTATCCCGGCATAATCAACACGCTGGACGCCCTCTCGGAAGCCGGCATCACGCTCGCCGTCTGCACCAACAAAACTGAAATCCTCGCTCTGCCGCTGCTCGAAAAACTCGGTCTGACACGCTATTTCGCCGCCATCACCTGCGGCGACACTTTCTCCTTCCGCAAACCGGATGCCCGCCATATTCTCGGCACCATCGAAAAGGCCGGCGGCGATAGCAGGCGCTCCATCATGGTCGGCGACAGCGTCAACGACATCCTCGCTGCCAGGAACGCCGCCGTCCCGTCGATTGGCGTCACTTTCGGTTATTCGGATGTACCGATGGCGGAACTCGAACCGGATGTCGTGATCGACGATTTCACTGAATTGACGCCGGCGCTGTTCGAAGAACTGGTTGCGAAGGGTGCAGCGGCTGCCTGAGAGGCTGGACCAGACAAGTAAAGCGCCAGGGAACGGCGATTCCGACGTCGATGAGAGCTGAACAACCTCTCATCCGTCATGCCGGACTAGATCCGGCATCCAGCCACGGCGCGTCTGCGCCGTGAAAAGACTCTTTTGCGATCAAGGACTTGATCGCGCTGGACCCCAGACCAAGTCCGGGGTGACGGAGTACGGTGTTGCCGTTGACGCCAAATGTAGCAGGCGGACTCCAGCACCAAACAAATTGGCAGGCCTTTCCTTCAAACAAAAAAGCGCCGTCTCCGGCGCTTTTTTTCTTGATGCTATTCTGATCAGATCGACGCGGCCCGCGCCTTCGTCGTCACGGCAAAGGCCTTTTGCACATAGCTGTCGCGGTCATAGACATCGTCGAAGAACTGCACCTTGCCATCCTTGTCCGGCCAGGCGGTGAAATAGGCGACATAGACCGGGATTTTCACCGGCACCTGTACGGCGCGGTTCTTGCCCGAAGCAATCTGCTCGCCCACCTTGTCGACGCTGGTGCCCAGAACCGCGGCCGCCATGCGGCGCGGATCGACCAGACGGATGCAGCCGTGGCTCAGCGCCCGCATGTCGCGGTTGAAGAAGCTCTTGGCCGGCGTGTCATGCATGTAGATAGCATGTGCATTGGGGAACAGGATTTTCAGGTCGCCCAGCGCATTGTCACTGCTCGGCGGCTGACGCACGGAAATGGAATTGGTGGAGCCATACCAGTTGACGCTGGTGGAGGAGACCGCACGGCCGCCCACCTGAACTTCGTAACCCAACCGGTCGAGATAGGACGGATCGCGGCGCAGCTTCGGCAGCATCTCGTTGACGATGATCGACTGCGGCACACCCCAATAAGGGTTGAACTCGACGGTCTGAATCTCATCCTGGAAGAAATAGGTCTGGTTGGCCTTGGAGCCGACGACCACCTTCATGCCGAACTGTTCCTGGCCGTCATTGTGGTAATAGGCCATGAAAGCGGGCTGGTTGATGAAGACGTAGCGCTGGCCGAGATCCGCCGGCAGCCAGCGGATCTGCTCCATGGCCACCTGCACCTT